>JAFSIS010000047.1 GCA_017439665.1 Lachnospiraceae bacterium | reverse complement strand
CTACCATTTATGCAGTATATTTTTCTGAGAGTGCAGAGCAAAAAACGTAGGCGTAGCGGGCTACGTTGAGGATTTTTATCCTGTGCTATCGAGAAAATAGACAAGTGATATGGTGGAGTTAATTTAAAACCGTTGCACTAGATTATGTATAGGGATATGTCAATATAAAAAACGCAATATATATGTGTTTTGGTAAAAAAATATCTTTATATTGTGGTTATTGAAAGAAAAGTTCAGGATTTCAAAATTGGAAAAGCGTAGGAGGAGGTGGTTAATAAGGAGATGTTACCTTCAGAAGAAATAAAGAGGTTTTTGGATAACCTTGACCAATGGAAAGAGGAATACAAGCAAGCCTATGAATTGATGAAAGTGGAAGATAAGCGATTGCAGGATTTACTCCACGCCATCGAATTTTCAGAAGGGAAGAGCGAAAGGAACCGCTTGGCTACCAAGTTGAGAAACAGCAGAAGGTTACGCAGGCAGTACAAAGATAAGGTTCTTTTATATGAGAATATTATTACCTTCCTTGAAGATGGACAAAACAAACGGGTGGTGAATTTGCTCTCCCAGTTATTAGGAAAGCAGAGAAAGCAGGAGAAAACACTTACAGCAGAGAGAATTTATATCCCTAGAGTGGAAGGGAAAGAAGGAGGTGAGTAGGGGTGATTAAAATTATCAAGGCAAGAAAAAGGCTCTATGAACTATTTGAAAAAGTATCATCAGGTAATTGCAATGGATTTTTCTGTGAGAAAACAATTCCATCTGCAATATCACTGTATAGGGAAATGACAAGACCGTATACAGTGATTGCAGTATTGGTAGCTTTATGGTTCATCTGCAAGCATAAGCGCATGGATGATTGACCGGTATTCTTTTATTAATTCTTCCGGAGTTAAAAGGGAAATGTCCTTATTCTGCAAATAGAGTAGTGCCAGAGCCTCGTATTCGTTTGCAGGAAATGAATGTGATGTACTCATAATAATTCCTCCTTTCTTTCGTACTCGGTGCTGCAACACCTGTAAGGAAAGTATAGGGGAGAAGATGCAAATAAGCAAGGAGGTGAGTAGATGGGAAGAGGATTCTGTCAAAGAAAGAACTATGAAAAAGAGTTCGGTGCAAAATTAAAAGGCTCTATTGGAAGTGCCGGTCTAATGTGCAAAAAAGTTGCAAGAGCGCTTGGCATTGCTGATGGTACATTATCGAGAAGATTTGAAAATCCGGGCAAGATGACTTTATTGGAACTTAAAGCATTTATTAAGCTAACAGGTTTAAAAAAAGAGGAAATCTTAAATTATCTATACGAAGGAGATGAACATTGAAAGCAAAATATATTGCCTTATCCATAGGAATAGCCCTGTCCCTGTGGATCACCCGGCAGGACAAGCCTATAGCCACTACAGAACCTGTAAGGGTAGCGGCCAGAGATGTGGAAACATTAGTCTATGGTGCTGATCCGGAGACGGACTTCACCCCGGGAGTAAAGCCCGGAGGACTGATCAAGGTCACAGAGCTTAACCCTATGGATATTCGCCCGGAGGATATGTACTACCAGACCATGGACATGCTGGCCAGATGCGTGGAAGCAGAAGCCGGGAACCAAGGACTGGAGGGAAAGCGTCTGGTGGTGGATGTGATCCTTAACCGGACAAAAGACCCGGACTTTCCAGACACGATCCAGGAGGTTATCACACAGCCCTATCATTTTTCGGTGTACTGGAATGGAGCCATGGACCGGGCAGAGGTATCGGAGGAAACCTGGCAGGCCATCCGGATGGAGCTTAACGAAATCAGTTACCCAGGGGTGCTGTATTTTACAAACGAGGACTATCTGGAGTATGGAACACCCTGGAAGCAGGTGGGAGACCATTATTTTAATACGAAGTAGGAGGTAGAAGTATGGATCAGGACTACAACTTTAACACCCTTAAAGGATTGATAGAAGAGGACACGTTTGATGACAGTAATCGTCCATTCGCTTTTCATTATTACCTGGGATACATACACGGTCTGTATCTGGCAGATGGGATTAGCAGCAGCCAGAAAGAGGAACTAAGGGAATTGCTGAATAAAAGGAGGAAATGACATGATTTTAACCATGAAAAAAGGTTCTGCCACTACCGACCAAAGTAAACGCAGAACCCAACACACAAGACTACCGTCTTTACCATTAAATTACCACCGGCGGCAGATCTTGTCAATGGCAAAGTGCCAGTGTTGTGGCAGTGAGGAAAACCTGATCGGACGGATCTGTGAGAAATGCCTGATCTGGGACCGGCAGCTGGGGAAGGTGGTGCTTCGGTTTGCGGTGATGCCGGGAGAGTAAACCAACAAATAATAACAGAAAGGATAAAGAAATGAGCAGCATAAAAATCAATAAGCTTGAAATTGAAAACGTAAAACGGGTAAAGGCAGTAAAAATGGAGCCTACGGCTAATGGGTTGACCATTATTGGAGGAAACAATAATCAGGGGAAAACCTCTGTGCTGGATGCCATTGCCTGGGCTTTAGGCGGGGAAAAGTTCAGACCTTCACAGGCAAAAAATAAGGAATCCATTATCCCACCCCATTTACATATTGTGTTGAATAACGGGCTGGTGGTAGAGCGGAAAGGAAAGAACAGTGATCTTAAGGTGACGGATCCGGAAGGAAATAAAGGGGGACAGCAGCTGTTAAATGAGTTTGTGGAACAGCTGGCCTTAAATCTCCCTAAGTTTATGGAAGCCAGTGCAAAGGAAAAAGCAGACACCCTGTTAAAGATCATTGGGGTGGGTGACCGGCTCCATCAGCTTGAGCTTACGGAAAAGGAATTATACAACAGGCGTTTAGCCATCGGCCAGATCGCAGACCAGAAATAGAAGTATGCGAAGGAGCAGCCCTATTATCCAGAGGCCCCAAGGGAGATCGTTTCTGCCTCGGAGCTGATCCGGCAGCAGCAGGAGATCCTTGCCAGGAATGGAGAAAACCAACGTAAACGGGAAAATCTGCATCAGCTGGAGCAGGAATACCAGCGGATCAATGAGCAGCTGGAAGAATTGTTAAACAAACAGACTAGGGTACAGGCTGATCTGGAAACGGCTAGAAAATCTGCTGACTATCTTCAGGATGAATCCACAGCAGAACTGGAAGCCAATATCGCAAACCTGGAAGAGATCAACCGGAAAGTACGGGCCAACCTGGATAAGGATAAAGCGGAAGAGGATGCCCTGGAATACCGTAACCAGTACCGAAAGCTTACGGAAGAGATTGAGGAGACCAGAAAGAGCAAAAGGGAGCTTCTGGATCACGCGGATCTGCCCCTGCCGGAATTATCCATTGCAGAGGGAGAGCTGATTTATAAAGGCCAGAAATGGGACAACATGTCCGGTTCAGATCATCTTAAAGTGAGTACGGCAATTGTGCGGAAATTAAATCCCAAATGCGGTTTTGTTCTTCTGGACAAGCTGGAGCAGATGGATATGGTCTCTTTGAAGGAGTTCGGAGAATGGCTTGAGCAGGAGGGCCTTCAGGCCATAGCTACCAGAGTTTCCACCGGAGATGAATGCTCCATCATTATTGAAGATGGATATGTGGTAGGTGAAGAAATGACAGATGCAGCAGTATCAGAGAAAAAGGAATGGAAGACAGGTGAGTTTTAATGGAGATCATCAGAGGGAAAATCCCAGGAGCAAAAAAAGTCGTTATCTATGGGCCGGAAGGAATAGGAAAATCTACTTTTGCAGCACAGTTTCCTGACCCACTGTTTATGGATACCGAGGGAAGTACTAAGGAAATGGATGTAGCACGAACACCTACACCCTCTTCCTGGACAATGTTATTGGAGCAGATTTCTTATGTAAAAACACATCCAGATATTTGTAAAACCTTCATTGTTGACACGTTGGACTGGGCAGAACAAATGTGTGTAGAGCATGTCTGTGCGAAGCATAGAAAATCCGGCATTGAGGATTTTGGATATGGAAATGGCTATGTCTATACCAAGGAAGAGTTTGGGCGGATGTTGAACTGTTTGGAAGAAATCATAAAGGTAGGCATCCATGTGGTATTGACTGCCCATGCCCATATACGCAAATTTGAGCAGCCGGATGAAATGGGGGCTTATGATCGTTGGGAATTAAAGCTGGGCAAAAAAACCAGCTCACAAACTTCCCCCCCTGGTAAAAGAATGGGCAGATATGGTCTTATTTGCCAACTACAAAACTTTTTCTGTAGCAGTGGATGATAAGGGAAAGAAGCATAAAGCACAAGGGCGATCGCGTGTCATGTACACGACACATCATCCCTGCTGGGACGCGAAGAACCGTTATGGACTTGCAGAAGAGTTGTCCTTTGACTATATAAATATTGCACACATTATGGATGCTCCGGTAAAGCAAAAGGCAGGACAAGAGAATCCTTCTCCTCTGCCAGAACAGTCACTGCCGAAAGAAGAAGCGGGAAAGCCAGATGTGAACGAAAAGATACAGCCAGAAGTACCAGAAAAAGAGCAGCCTAATGAGACAGTGGATAAGGAAACCTTGTTTATGGATAGTAACCCAGAGCATATCCCCCAGGCCCTTAAAGAGTTAATGCAGGATAAAGGGGTAAATGAGTGGGACATTCAAAATGTAGTGGCAGCCAAGGGCTACTACCCTAGCAATACTCCCATTGAAAAGTATGATGATGGTTTTATCCATGGAGTATTAATTGCAGCATGGCCAAAAGTATATGAAATGATTCAGATGGCCAGAGAAAAAGAAGAAATACCATTTAATTAAGGAGGATAAAAGACTATGGACAATAACGCAGTAGAAAGAGGATTTGAGTGGGATGATACAATCACCAAAGATGCCGGTGAGTATATCCTGCTTCCGGAAGGAGATTATAACTTTGTGGTGGAAAACTTTGAGCGGGGAAGGCATCCGGGAAGTGAAAAGCTTCCTGCCTGTAATAAGGCCATCCTGACCCTGCGTATCGATGCGCCGGAAGGGACGGTAAAGATCACCCATAACCTCTTTTTGCATACCAAGACGGAGGGAATGCTGTCTGCTTTCTTTTCCAGCATCGGGCTGAAGAAAAAAGGAGAGCCCCTTAAGATGAACTGGGGCTATGTGCCGGGAGCCACCGGTAAATGCAAGATCGGTATCCATACCTACGATAAAGATGGAGAAACACGTAAGAATAATGACATTAAACGGTTTTACCCAAAGGAAGAGGGACCCGCATTTAAGGCAGGTGTTTTTTGATGGAATTACGGCCATATCAGGAGGAAGCCAAGCAGAGCATATTTTCCCAGTGGGAGGCAGGGGTGTTAAAGACCCTGCTGGTTCTTCCCACGGGCTGTGGAAAGACCATCGTATTTGCCAAGGTAACGGAAGAATGTGTGCGCCAGGGTGACCGGGTACTGATCCTGGCACACCGGGGAGAGCTTCTGGAGCAGGCTGCAGATAAGATCCACCAGTCTACGGGGCTTGGCTGTGCAACAGAAAAAGCAGAGGAAAGCTGCCTGGGAAGCTGGTTTCGCATTGTGGTGGGCTCTGTCCAGTCCATGATGCGGGAAAAGCGCTTATCCCAGTTTCCGGGAGATTACTTTGATACCATCATCATTGATGAAGCCCATCACAGCATTTCCGACAGCTATCAGCGGGTACTGTCTCATTTTCCTGATGCGAAAATCTTGGGAGTAACAGCCACACCGGACAGGGGAGATATGAAAAATCTGGGACAGGTGTTTGATTCCCTGGCTTATGAGTACACCCTTCCCAAGGCAATACGTTCCGGCTATCTTTCCCCCATCAAGGCCTTAACGATTCCCTTGAAGATGGATCTTACCAGTGTAGGTGTGCAGGGCGGGGATTTTAAAGCCGGGGATATTGCTACTGCCCTGGATCCCTACCTGCATCAAATTGCAGATGAAATGATGAAGTATTGCCTAGACCGAAAAAGTGTAGTCTTTCTTCCCCTGGTGAAGACCAGCCAGAAATTCAGGGATATCTTAAATGAAAAAGGATTCCAGGCGGCAGAGGTCAACGGGGAAAGTAAAGACAGGGTAGAGATTCTAAAAGCCTATGAAGAAGGGCAGTATAATGTACTTTGTAATTCCATGCTTCTCACAGAAGGCTGGGACTGTCCGGCAGTAGACTGTGTGATCGTGTTAAGGCCCACCAAGGTAAGGAGCTTATACAGCCAGATGGTGGGAAGGGGAACCCGGTTGGCAGAAGGAAAGACAGAACTGCTTTTACTGGATTTTTTATGGCACACGGAGCGGCATGAGCTTTGCCACCCGGCTGACCTTATCTGTACGGATAAAGAGGTTGCCGCTCAGATGACCAAAAACATGGAAGAGCAGGCAGGATGCCCGGTAGATATCGAGGAGGCAGAGCGGACTGCAGCAGAGGATGTGGTGGCACAAAGAGAGGAATCACTGGCCAAGCAGTTGTCGGAAATGAAGCACCGTAAGCGCAAACTGGTGGATCCCCTGCAGTTTGAAATGAGTATACAGGCAGAAGACCTGTCCGGCTATGTGCCGGCCTTTGGCTGGGAGATGGCACCCCCTTCCGACAAGCAGAAACAGACCCTGGAAAAGCTGGGTATCTTTCCCGATGAGATCGATAACGCGGGAAAGGCAACAAAAATACTGGAACGTCTGGAAAAAAGAAGGCAGGAAGGACTTACCACACCAAAGCAGATCCGTTTTCTGGAAAGCAGGGGATTTCAGCATGTGGGAACCTGGCAGTTTGATACCGCAAGAAAGCTGATTGACCGGATAGCAGCAAATGGCTGGAGGATACCGGCAGGAGTAAATCCACAAGAATACATAGGAGCGTAAACATAAATGACAGAAGGATATGACTTGCTGGAAGTCTTAAGCCATATCGATCCGGGGAGATTATCCTACCAGGAATGGGTAAATATCGGAATGGCACTTAAGGAGGAAGGTTATAGTGCTTCCGACTGGGATCAGTGGAGCATGACAGACCGTGGCCGGTACCATCAAGGAGAATGTTTCCGTAAATGGAACAGCTTTAGTGGGGCTGTTTCCCCGGTAACCGGTGGCACTATTGTTCAAATGGCTAAAGATTATGGATGGCTTCCTGAGAGGGAAGTCGGGTATGAGCTTGACTGGGACAGTACCATCAACAAGGACGAGAAGGTCATTATTGACAAAAACTGGATCGAAGGAAGGGAAATAGTAGAACCGATCAATTGGGATCCCAAAAGGGAACTGATCCAGTATCTGGAGGTGCTGTTTGATTCCACGGAAAATGTAGGCTATGTTACCCATTCTTTTGAAAAAGATGGAAAATATATGCCATCGAAGGGGGTATGGGACAGAACCGCCGGACAGCTCATTCAGGAGTTAAATAAGACGGAGGATATGCTAAATGTGATCGGGGATTACAATCCCCAGGCAGGAGCATGGATCCGGTTTAATCCCTTGGACGGGACGGGAATCAAAAATGAAAATGTTACGGAGTTTAAGTATGCCTTAGTCGAATCGGACAAGATAGAAATCGAAAAGCAGAATGCTGTTATCAGAGAACTGGAGTTGCCAGTAGCATGTCTAGTCCATAGTGGAGGCAAGAGCTTACACGCCGTTGTGCGTGTAGATGCAGCAGACTATCAGGAATATCGAAGACGGGTAGACTATTTATACACGATCTGTAACAAAAATGGCCTGGAGATCGACAACCAGAACCGTAACCCTTCCCGGCTGTCCAGAATGCCGGGAATCCTGCGAAATGGCCATAAACAGTTCCTTGTGGACACCAATATCGGAAAATCCTCCTGGAAGGAATGGTATGAGTGGATCGAAAGTGTCAATGACGATCTTCCGGAGCCGGAATCTTTGGGAGGGATATGGGAAAACCTTCCGGAGTTATCCCCGCCTTTAATCGAGAATGTGTTGCGGCAGGGGCATAAGATGCTGATCGCAGGTCCTTCCAAGGCGGGAAAGTCCTTTGCCCTGATCGAACTATGCTGTGCCATAGCGGAAGGACGTCCCTGGATCGGCTGGCCATGTACAAAAGGAAAAATCATGTACGTTAATCTGGAGCTAGACCGGGCAAGCTGTCTGCACCGGTTTAAGGATGTGTATGCAGCCCTCGGGTGGCAGCCTAACCACTTAAATAATATCGATATCTGGAATCTGAGAGGGAAGTCTATCCCTATGGACAAGCTGGCTCCCAAGCTGATCCGGAGGGCGGCAAAAAAGAATTACATAGCCATCATCATAGACCCCATTTACAAGGTTATTACCGGTGATGAAAACAGTGCAGACCAGATGGCAAACTTTTGTAACCAGTTTGACAAGGTATGTACAGAATTAAACTGTGCAGTAATCTACTGTCATCATCACAGCAAGGGAAGTCAGGGAGGCAAGCGATCCATGGACCGGGCAAGCGGTTCCGGGGTATTTGCCAGGGATCCGGATGCACTTCTGGATCTGATCGAGCTGGATCTGACAGAGGAACTTTTAACGCAGGAAGAGAATAAGGCGGTCTGTGATGCCTGTATGGAGTATCTTAACCGCTATTTCGAGGACTGGGAAGATGAGGTATCCCAGGATGCCATGTGCAGCCAGTCACAGATGACGGCTTACTGTAAAAAGAAGCTGTCTGCAAGGCAGTATGGCGAGCTGGAAGAGCTGGTCAAAAGGGCTAAGCAGAAAGTAAAGACCCTGACTGCATGGAGAATAGAAGGAACACTGAGAGAGTTTCCCAAGTTTTCACCGGTGAACCTGTGGTTTAATTATCCCATCCACAGGATAGATGATGTGGGCAGTCTTGGGGATATCCAGCCGGAGGACGTAAAGCCAATGTTTCAGAGAGGAAAAGAAGGAAGAAAGAAAAAAGCACAGTCGAACAGGGAAAAACAGATAAATGCGTTTGAAATAGCGTACAGCAATATAGAGATCGAAGGCAGGGAGGTCACCTCGGCAGAGCTGGCAGATCGGTTAGGCATATCGAAAGATGCCTTGAATAAGAGACTAAAAAGCAAAGATTACAACACGAGATTTTATAACAATGGTGCCGGAGTGATCTGCCGCAAGGAGGGGGAAGAGGGTACGAATGACCTTGGTCATTCCGTGGAGTAGGGGGGTACGAACGACCTAGTGTAACGGTTTCTAAATAACTCTACCATTTATGCAGTATATTTTTCTGAGAGTGCAGAGCAAAAAACGTAGGCGTAGCGGGCTACGTTGAGGATTTTTATCCTGTGCTATCGAGAAAATAGACAAGTGATATGGTG
>JAFSIS010000046.1 GCA_017439665.1 Lachnospiraceae bacterium | reverse complement strand
GTGTCTATCAGGAACCGTCAGACATGATAATGAATTTTGGATAACATCTGAGGAAGGAAGAATACCTTCTTCTGTTATCTGAAATATAGAAACTTATTAACCAAATAGCCTTATTGGCTACACCAATATAATACTAGGAGGTGAGAGAGTGAGTGAAATGGAACTGGCATTAAAGCTGGAGGGTCATGATCATCAGATTGGGTCATTGAAACATCGAATAGAAGAGCTGGAGTCACAGAGTTTGGCAATACAGGAATTAGCCATATCCGCCAACAGGATGACCGTAGTCATTGAAAATATGCTGGAAGAATTAAATCAGCAGGGAAAACGACTGGAGCGGATAGAAAGAGGACCTATCGAAACTATGACCTTGATTAAGGTAACAATTATTACTACTTTGGTGGGGGGAATTGTGGGAGCAGTCGTAACCACAATTTTAAGCCTGGTGTAAAAAGAGGAAAGGAAAGGGAAAAATGAAAAAGGAACAGATAGTAAAGTGGTTAAAAGCAGCGGGAATCAGAGCCGTAAAAACCATGGCTCAGGCGGCCATTGCCATTATTGGAACAGCGGCATATATGGGAAGTGTAGACTGGCACATGGTTGCTTCTGCTTCGGCATTAGCAGGGATTTTGTCTTTATTGACTTCTATTGCCGGATTACCGGAATTGAAAACAGAATAAGGAAAGAAAGAGAACAAAGGAGGAAATACAGTGAGAATCGGGGTAAACTGTGGCCATACAATCGGTGGTTCGGGATATGGAGCAGTAGGTTTAATCAAGGAATCAGAGCATACTAGGCAAGTGGGATATGCCTTGATGGAAAAATTGCTTTCTGAAGGTATAGCTGTAACAGACTGTACAGTGAATCAGGGAATCAGTAATCTTGCACACCTGGAAAAGATTGTTGATTTGGCCAATAAGGAAGAATTAGATTGGTTTGTTAGTATACATTTTAATGCCTCAAAAGAACATAAAGGGCGAGGAGTCGAAATTTTTACTTATCAGGGTAAACGGCATCAGCCAGCAGTAAAGATAGGTGAAAATATAGAAAAACTGGGGTTTAAAAACAGGGGTATTAAAAATGGAAGCCATTTGTATACCATCAAAAACACAAAAGCAAAAGCTATGCTTATTGAAGTATGTTTTTGTGATAATAAAGAAGATGTAGAGCTTTATCAAAAAGTTGGAGTAGAAGCGATTACCACTGCAATTGCCGAAGGATTATTGGAATTTTCTGAAAGTCTGGATATGGTGAAGGATGCAAAAAAAGAGCTGCCCTTTGAAGACTTTGTCCGCTTTGTAGGAGAGGTTGCCATAAAAGATTGGAAAGAAAGAAGAATTATGCTTCCTTCGGTGGTTGTTGCTCAAGCGATTAAAGAATCAGCAAGTGGGACTTCCGAACTGGCCAGAAATGCTAATGCACTTTTTGGCATTAAGAAAAATGGTTGGACAGGCAAGGTATATACAAAAACAGCCACAGAGCAAAGACCGGATGGCAGTTATTATGTTGTAGATCATACAGAGTGGAGAGCCTATAACAGCTGGGAGGAATCTATTTTAGACCATAATGATTATATTGCTACAAGAAGTACAGATGGAGGAAAGACACTGCGTTATCAGCCGGTGATTGGATGTGAGAACTATGTTCTATGTTGCCAGTATCTGAAGCAATGTGGCTATGCAACTGCCCTTAATTATGATGAATCATTGATTAATGATTATATTGAAAAATATAAACTCTATGTATTCGATGAAGGCGGAGAATGGTGTTTAGAATAAAAGGATAGTTTGTGTGTTGCCTTTGCTTAATGCTAAGGAATATATATTTGGTGCTATTTCCTTGGAAATATTTATTATAGATAAAATAGCTATTTTTATGTTTGAAGCATGGAAATAGCTATTTTTTTGCATATAGCCCTAGAAAAAGAATCTGCCCTGAAACATCAATTGTAAGGTAAACATAAGATTTATATAAGAATGACCATCTGGTCTTCTTTTTTTGAACTAATTTATTGAAGCTAAAGAGAAAAGAAAAATGCCGAATTCGGGCACCGCCCTTTCTGATTTTGAACTATGCAAAATCAGAAAGGAGAGTGCCTGGAATGGCAGAAAAAGAAAAATATTATGTAGGACTTAATGGACAGAACTTTGAAGTGAGCCGTGAGGTCTATGAGGTTTATTATAAAGGACAGCGTAAAGAAAGGTATTTTGCGGAGGATTTGAAGAGAGGACAGAAGAGAATAAATCCTAAAACCGGAGAAACTATGGTGATCCCCAGTAGGGAAGATTCATACGAACGGCTACTGGACACAGAAAAACAATTTGTGTCAGATGCAGAATCAGTGGAAGAACTGGTGATGCACAGTATCATGGTAGAAAGATTGGATCATGCACTGAAAAAATTGACAAAAGAAGAGTTGGCTATTATTTATGCTCTGTTCTATCAAGAAATCAGTGAATTAGAACTTGCCAAACAACTAGGTATATCAAGAACCACTTTACAGTCCAGAAAATATAAGATTTTAGAAAAACTGAAAAAAATATTGTAAAATTTTTCGGCAGACCCTTTCACTTAACGGCTAATTAAGTGAAGGGGTTTTTTTTATTCATAAAAAACGCCTTCCAAAGTACCTTGAAAATTTCATATCTGTGTATCAGCAACAGAACCAACCGGCCGGAGAGCCGGAAAGCACCGGTCAGGGTACGCCATGCGGAAATTTTTCCAAGCGATAACTACCTGTGACCGTACTGTCTGTGGTGGGACAGGATGCGATGACCCCGGTTGGTGATAATGATACTTCCTTTGGCCCGCAGCACAGCGGGAAAATGCACACCCACTTTTGAGAAAGAAGGTGGGCGGCTTTTATGATGCCTGTTTACCGACAGGATGGCTGATACACGTTGTTATTAAAAGTAGCTTTGCGGTAACGATGAGGGAACTGAATCGTTACGCTTTGCAAAGTAAAGCAGCAGAGCATATGGGTCGGATAAAAAATTGTTTTGTCAAAGGAAATCCAACTAATCGTTTCCGGCCTGTTTCTGTGCTGCTTTATGGCATAAGGAATACTTTAGGAGGCGTGATTAATTAGTGAAGAGTGCAAAAGAAGTATTAAGAGAATTATTTAACGAAATTTTACCTGGGTATGGAATGAATTTGCGAGTTAAGCAAAAAGAGCTTGCCCTGGAAATGTTAGCTGCACTGCAGGAAAAGAAGCTGGCTTTATGCGAAGCCGAAGTAGGAACAGGGAAAACCCATGCCTATCTGCTGGCTCTGGTAGTTTATCGGATCTATTCAGCAAAAAAAGCCCCGGTGGTAATCTCTACCTCTACCATAGCTTTGCAGAAGGCATTAACGGAAGAATATATTCCCCAGATTTCGGAGATTCTTTTGGCTTGTGGAATGATTAACAGACCCCTTTCTTTTGTGGTCAGGAAGGGGAAGAACCATTATATTTGTGATAACCGATTAGCCATTTATGAAGCATCTATGAAAGCACTGGATAGAGAAAGGGATACAGAATTGATTATTGAACTATCCAGATTCAGGAAAGAGGAGGAGAGAGGGATTGATCTGGATGATTCCTTTCTGACTCCGTATGTAAAAGCCAGAATTAATGTTTGTCATTGTAACCGTACTTGCCCCTGCTTTGATTTATGCCGATTCATGCAGTTTAAAAAAGCCTGTTTAACCAAACATTATGACTTTCAGATTACCAACCATAACTATGTGCTGGCCGATCTACTGGGGCAAAAGCAAGGAAAAAAACCACTTTTTCCATCCTATGGTGCTCTTATTTTGGACGAAGCCCACAAACTGATCGATGCAGCAAGGCAGATGTACAGTACCAGATGGCAGGAAAAGGAGGTCGAGCAGATTCTTCAGTTCAGTGAAACCGGAAACAGCGGAGAAAGGAATACTCCGTTAAGGATGCTGCGAAAGCAGCTTGCCGAAGGTAACCGACAGATTTTTTTCGGATTGGCAGGAGAGATTGCAGACTGCCATACCAGGGAAGGCCATCGGGAAGAAGTGGTCATGGGAATAAAAGAAAAACGGTATTTGAAACAGATGATTAAGGATTTGGAACAGTTGGCGGTCTCTTTTCCTGGAGAGAAGCGACTGGCGGGAAGAGGACGAAGATTAAAACAACTTTGTCAGGAATTAATGAATAAGCTAAATGTATTTTTAAACAGCAGCCAATTTATCTGTTGGGTGGAAAAGAGTGAAAGGGGCAGCCTGATCTTGTGTGCAATTCCGATAAGATTGGAAAATTTTTTCGTCCAGGATATCTGGAGCAGGCCTATACCAATCATTTTCACCTCTGGTACCATGTCGGTAAGAGGGGACTTTGCTTATTTTAAACAGCAGTTGGGGTTACAGGCAGTATCACCGGGGAGAATACGGGAGACCAGCAAGCCTTCTCCCTTTGCCTATGAGTCCAATGGGTTATTGTATATCCCGGAGCGTATGCCCTTTCCCCATATTCGGGATGAGGACTACATACAGGCCATTATGGAAGAAATCCAGAAACTGGTGAATATCACCCATGGACACACTCTGATTTTATTTACTTCTTATTGGCTTATGGAGAGGGTCTTTTATGGACTGAAGGAGCAGCTTTTTCCTTATCCACTATTTCTCATGGGAAGAGGACGTTTGGATAAGATTAATCAGTTTCGTCATAGTGGAAATGGTGTTTTATTTGCCAGTGACAGTGCGGGAGAAGGGATTGACCTGCCGGGGGATATTCTTTCCAGCCTGATTATGGTGAAATTGCCCTTTCCTGTGCCTGATCCGGTAATGGAGTACCGGAAAAAAGAGTATTTAGAAGCAGTGGAAGATGAAAAAGAAGCCTTCATGCTATACCGTAAAGAGATGATTGTTCCGCAAATGCTGGTGAAGCTAAGGCAGTGGTTCGGACGGGGAATCCGAAGAGAAGAGGATACAGCAGTGTTTACCATTTTAGACAGCCGGGCCTCTTTAAAAGGAAGATACCGAAGGGAAATTTTGGACACTCTGCCGACCATGCCGGTGACAGACCGATTGGAGGATGTAGAGAAGTTTATTCGAGAGAAGAAAACCGAAAGGTATTTTCGGGATAAGGAGGAGAAGTAGAATGAGCATAGGATGGTATATTTTACTGGGAATAGTGGCAGTGATTATTCTTTTATTGGTGGCTGCAGCCGGATTGGCCGTTGTGGTGGCAGATAGTTATATGAAGCTGTTAGATGATTTTGGGTGGAGATAAATAGGAAGGAATAGGACAAGAACAAAAAGGAATATAGTAAAACAGAGGTAACGGTGAAGGCACTGAATAGTTATAGACAGAAGTAATTATCTGGAAGTCCGGATACCGACAGAAATAATTGGTGAATAGGAAAACAAAAGGAGAGAAGATGTTAAAGCTGACCAGAGAAGAACTTGAGCGTATGGCAGACGTGGATGTGAGAACGGTGGAACTATCCGGACTCACGGATTTGCGGGATATTCAGATTGATACCTCTTTACCGGTAGCTAAGAAGCTGGAGGCCTTTGCCAGTCAGACGGGAAACGTTTATATAAACCGTATAGGGGATTATGTGGTGAAGGTGAAATTTCAGAAAAAGGGAGCCAGCATGGAGGATAAGATGATGGAATATTTGCAGCGGTTGGCAGAAGTTCATCTTTAAGAGGAAATCGTAGAGACCACCTGTTTTTTGGTAAATATACCGGGTTGAAAAGAGGGCTGGTTTATGCTATTTTACAATCAGGACAAATCAGTGAAGCTCCTGATTTTTTGAGAAAGCCACAGGATTTCGGCTAACAAAAAAAGTTAGGAGTGATTTTAGATGAATAAACAGACAAACTTCTTAGTTGCCATGTATCTTCGTTTATCCAGAGAGGATAATCCGGGAGAAAAGGGCAGCATTTCTAAAGCTGAAAGCAACAGCATAGGCAGTCAGAGGGAGATGATCCGTTCCTTCTTGAATGAGCAGGAGGATATGGAGCTCTATGACAGCTACGTGGATGATGGCTATTCCGGCAGCAATTTTCACCGACCAGAATTTAAGCGAATGATGCAGGATGTTGAAGCGGGCAGAGTAAACTGTGTGGTGGTAAAAGACCTGTCCCGTTTTGGACGTGATTATATTGAGACAGGAAAATACCTGGAGAAGGTATTTCCTGCTCTTGGTGTGCGCTTTATCGCCTTAACAGACCATTATGACAGCTTATCTGCAGATGTAGGAGAGAAGCATATCGTTCTTCCGGTAAAAAACTTTATTAACGATTCTTATTGCCGGGACATTTCGGATAAAGTAAAGAGTCAGCTGGCAGTGAAACGAAAGGCAGGAGAATGTCTGGCTCCCTTTGCCGTGTATGGTTATCGAAAGTCTGTGAGGGAGAAAAATAAGCTGGTCGTGGATGAATATGCAGCCCAGGTTGTCCAAAAAATTTTTCGCTGGAAGATTGAGGGAATGGCAGTTTCTGCCATTGCAGAGAAGTTAAATGGGTTATCTATCCTTTCCCCAAAGGAATATAAAAAATCCACCGGCATCAATTTTCGGGGAGGCTTTGCCGGAAGAAAGGACAGCCTTTGGAGCAGTGCTTCGGTGAAGAGGATTCTGACCAATGAAGTGTATCTTGGACACCTTTTGCAGGGAAAGACCCAGAAAGTGAACTATAAGGTAAACATAAGCGTACAAAAACCCAAAGAAGAATGGGTTCGGGTAGAAAATACCCATGAACCGATTGTGACAGCCAGCGATTTTGAAACGGTACAGAACCTGTTGAAAACGGATGGAAGAGTCAGCCCGGTGGGGAAAGAAATCAGCCTGTTTATGGGAATCCTCTTTTGTGCAGACTGTAGGGAGCAGATGATCCGCAGAAAGGTTCGCTATAAGCAGTCAGAAAAAATCTATTATATTTGTTCCACGAAAAACCGGGGACAGGGCTGTAGCCGCCACAGTATAGAAGAAAGTACATTAACCGAATTGGTGAATCTTGCTGTACGCCGCTATGCCAATGATTTTTTACAAAAAGATAAGCTTTTTCAGGAAACGAGAAAACAGAAGGTAAGCCTAAAGGCAGTTAGCGGATGCCAGAAAGAGTTTATCCGCATCAAACAGGAGCAGGATAAGTATTACCGACTTTGTGAGGGACTGGATGAGGATCTTCGTCAAGAGATCATTACGGGGGAGGAGTTTGAACGGCTTAGGAAGGAGTTTGTAGGAAAGCTTGAACAGTTGAACAAAGCAGAGCAGGAGCAGGAAAAACGGATTCAGCAAATGTTGGCAGATGGTGTGGCCAGTGTGGGGCGTTTGGAAAAATTTAAAGAAAGTCTCAGTTTGGAAGAATTGGATCGACACACCTTGGTCAGTCTGGTAAAAGGTATCTATATCTATGAGAATAAGCGAATAGAGATGGAATTTTATTTGCAGGACGAATACCGGATCATGCAGGAATATGCACGCACTCTTTCCGGGCAGGAAGGCGGTGGAGGAAGGAGTGCGTGAGTATGGGAAGAGTATCAAAACGCAGAGTTACGGTTTCTCGGAAAAAAAAGAATACGCTTAAGAATCAGCCCTTTAAGCATGAGGTTTACCGAGCCGGTATTTACGCCAGACTTTCTTCTGACCAGGATAAGCCGAAGGGAAAAAAGATTTCCAAAAGTGAATCGGCAGAGGGGCAGATTGCGATTGCCAAGTCTTTTGTAGAGGGCTGGAACCAAAATCACCAGGATAAGATTGAAGTGGTAGATTGCTATACCGATTTAGGAAAAACCGGAACCAATTTTAACCGGGCCGGCTTTGAGCGGCTGATGCAGGATGTCCGCATGGGAGATATTAACTGCATTATTGTCAAGGATCTGTCCCGGTTTGGTAGAAATTATCTGGAAGCGGGAAACTATATGGAAAAGATATTTCCCTTTTTGGGGGTACGATTTATCGCGGTAACAGAGGGCTTTGACACCGGGGTAGAGGGAAATGAGAATAAACAGATTACTTCGGAAATTAAAAATCTGGTGAATGATCTGTATGCCAAGGATTTTTCCAGGAAAGCAAAACATTCCCTTGCCCAGAGACGGGAAGAAGGCTCTTATGTTGGTGGACCTGCTCCTTACGGCTATGTTGCAGTTTGGGAGGGGAAAGTAAGGAAACTGAAGCCGGACGAGAATACGGCAGAGATCATTCGTTTTATTTATGAACGATTTGTTGAGACAGAAAGTTATACGGCGGTAGCGAACGAGTTAAACAAAAGGAAGATTAATCCTCCGACAGTTTACCGAAAAACAGGGGAGGTTTACTGCCCATCGGATATTCCCTACAAAGGCTGGGATAAAGGGGCGGTAGAGCGAATCGTAAAAAGTGAAACTTATATGGGGAAGCTGATACAGGGAAAAACCAGTATCACGGCACGGGATGAAAGAAACCGCATCCATAAGGGAAAAGAAGAGTGGGTAAGGAAAGAAAATACTCATGAACCCCTGGTTGAAAAAGCGTTATTTGACCATGCAGCCAAAGTTTACCGGAAGTTTTCAGAAAGGACAAAAGCACAAAACCATCCTACAGAAGGCTGTCCTATTGAAGAAAATATCTTTGATACGGTATTGTTTTGTGGAGTCTGTGGACGGAAAATGACCAGACATAGCCAGGTAAAACACTATGCAGATGGCGGGAAAAGTCGGATGGATAGTTATTTTTGTCTGAATGCCAAGTCTACGAAAGTCGACAGCTGTACTTCTTCTAACCGTATTTCCAAGATAGAACTGGAGAAACTTCTGGTTTCTTTATTGGAAGTGGAGCTTGCTGCCGGATGGGGGAAACAAAAGAATTATTTAGAAAAAGCAAAGAAGATCATCTGGCAAAAAACAAAAGAAGCAGAAAAAAGGCTTCGTTTATCGATTCAGGCAAAGGAGAGGCTTATCAGAGAGGAAAGCGAGCAATATATGGCTTACCGGGCAGGAAAGCTTTCCCAAAAGGAGTATGTGACATACAAACTGCAAAAAGAAAAACGATTTTGGGAAATAGAAAAGCAGGAACAGCAATACAAAGAGCAGATAGCAGAATTAGAGCGAAATGGAGAACGTTATTTGAAAGCTGTCCGTGCCCTGCTTAAACTGAAGAAAGGTAAGGTACTTACAAAAGAGTTGATTGAGGCGTTAATCAGCAAAATCTATCTTTATCCCGGAAAACGGATAGAGGTATTGTTTTCCTATACCGATGCTCTCCTGGAAGGAGGGCTGGCCAGATGAGTAAAAAAAGAAAAATTGCCATCTACCTACGCCTTTCTTTGGAAGATGGGGAAGGGGAAGAAAGCAACAGTATTTCCAGCCAGCGTAAGCTGTTGTTGGAATACATCGGTAGGAATAAGGAATGGCAGGGAATGGAGATAGCCCAGTTTCAGGATGACGGCTTTTCCGGCACCAACATGGACCGACCAGGAGTACAGGAGCTCCTAAAACAGGTTAAACAAGGGATGATCCAATGTATTCTGGTGAAAGATATGTCCCGTTTTTCCAGAGACTATTTGGAATTGGGAGATTATCTTAATCAAATCTTTCCTTTTCTGCGCGTCCGGTTTATTGCGCTAAATGATCATTACGACAGCAAAAATCATGAGGGGAATACCATAGGGATGGACACTGCCTTTCAAACCCTTCTTTATGATTTATACAGTAAAGATGTATCGGTTAAGGTAAAGTCGGCGGTGAAAAATAAATGTGAGAGGGGTGAATATGTCTTCGGACAGGTACCCTTGGGTTACGCTAAAAGCCGGACAGAGAAAAATGCAGTGGTAGTGGAAGAAACAGAAGCAAAGATAGTACGGTATATTTTTTCTTTGGCTATAGAGGGATTCAGCAGTGGGCAGATTGCCAAAAAACTTTTTGAGGAAAATATCCCTACTGCAACTCAGATGCGTTATCCTCATAGGAAGCTGCAGAAAGAACATCATACTTGGAGCAGCACTGTAGTAAGAACGATATTAAATAATCGCTTTTACTTAGGGGAAATGAGTTATGGGAAAAGTATACGAAAGGAAGTGGGAAGCAAGGAGGGAATCCGGCTGCCAAAAGAGGAGTGGAAAGTGATTTTCGATCACCATGAACCACTGGTTACACCGGAGGAGTTTGCCTTTGTCTCATCTTTTGGTCCAGAATGGTCCACAAAGCGTAAACGGGAAAAGCATCCCCTTACTGGAAAACTTTACTGTGGAGGCTGCGGATATTCCATGAACTATAAGCCAAGAGGAAAGGGGAAGATGCCAAACCACTTCTGGTGCAGAAAACACGCCTTGTTGCAGATAGGGGAGTGCTGTACATACTTTAGGGCCTCTCATTTAGAAGAGATTATTCTTCTGGAACTCTATCGAGAGATCATGTACCGAGGTGAACTGGTAAAACAAAGAGAAGCACTGGAGCGGGTACAGAAGGAAATGCTGGAAAGGCTTAAGAAGGAAAAGGCGGATGTCACTAAGCTGTATCAGAGCTGTTTGCAGGAAAAGAGCTCCCTTTATGAGCGTTATGCCACAAGTCAGCTAAGTGTGGAAGAATATCGCTGTAAAACAGCTGAGCTCACTTTGCAGCTGGAAGACCTGTCTACTAAGGCCGAAAAGATAGACAGCGAATATGATCGGGTGGAAGAGGAGTATCGTAGCCCCAAGCAGGATATGAAAGATATTATCCGCTTTTCGGGTCTGAAGGAATTAACCCAGGAGGCAGTGGATGTGTTTATTAAGCGAATCACCGTTTACCGGGATAAGCGGGTGGAGATTGAGTGGAATTACAGGGAGGGGGAAGCGTGAGCTTCCCTCTTTTGGTGTTTGGAGCTTTAACATAATTGAACCACTTTTCTTGCAGACGGAGAAATTGCCATGGTATGATAAGAATATCAAAGAAATTAGACAGGGGGATATATGACAATGAAACTTACGAATACAAGAGAAAAATTCTATTACTATGTCTTGAACAATCCAGGTAACTGCACTGAAGTTGCGGCGATATTGAAGGAAGAAGGAGAAGGATCAGGACTATATGAATTGTGCAGTGCATTAGTTGAAGTTGGCTTAAACGTAGATAAACAGACTGGTGTTTACCGAGAAGAGGATATTCAATATGTGATTAGAGCAGTAAAACAATATATTTCCCAAAAGAAGATAGAGGATATAGCCGTGTTTATGGATAATCTGTTTGAAATACAAACTTATGCTGTTGATATGAATGAAAAGAGAGAAGTAACCAGATTGATTATTGCTCAAGAAAACGGGACTACTAGAGGGACTGGCAAATATATTGATTTTTCGCAGCTGCCATTAGAAGTGAGACAAAAAATCAAAGCTGCTCTGCTATAGGGACAGAAGAAGGGGATATGGGTGCTGGCAATAAAACTTTAAGAGTAAATAATATGAATAACAGGTTGAGACAATTTTGGAGATATATTAGGAAGATGTGGCAAATAAGGGAATATGGAAAGATAAATCAGTCATAAAGAAGGATATAGAGAATTTAAAACAGTATCAGAAGCAGAAGAGTGGGGAATGAAGCATTATCTAAATTGGGCAATACAGTATAAAAAATCCATGAAACTAGTAGAACGTTTCTTAAATCTTTGTGTAGCAAATAAATCAAGAAATCCTATTTTTATTTAATTCTATAGATAAAATATTTGCACAAGGAGATAAAAAACGTTCTACTAGCTGAGAATGTAGTGAAAACAAGTCTGTGTACAGCCCCGATAGAATGCTATTGTGGCCATTCTTACAGACAAATTAATAACTTCCTTAGAAATGGTTTGGATAGTGAGGGAAATCTCTATCGAGAAGTGGCAGATATTTTATCAATTGTTTTGTGCCACGCACCAAGAATTCCATGTGATATAGTGGTGTATCGTTTTGTTAACAGTGAGTTTATAAGTGAGTTGATTAAGGACAATAAGGAGGATATGCCATTTCCAATACAAGAAAAAGGGTTTATGAGTACAAGTCTGATTAAAGATATTGTGAATCAAGAGGAGCCATATGCAACATCGAATAATTTATTAAAGATTTATGTGGAGAAAGGAACAATAGGAGTATATGTAAATGCAGTCACCAAAAGAAGTGAGGAGGAGATGCTGCTGTTTCCCAATATGTATTTAGGACTAATTGATTATCCATATCATGATAAAGACAGTGGGAAAACAATTTATGAGTGTAAATTGATTAAATTTTATTAGAGTAATCTGGAAATGACGATTTATTGATATAATGCACGAGATATTGATAAAAGTATATAAGTGACTTATCTGCATATAAATCATAAAACCAACTTGACACTAACTTACCATAACCCCTCCCCTCACTTAGCATTAATTTACCATAAGGGGAACGAAGTTATGCGGTTTTCAGCCATTTTTACCCCTAAAATTTTTGTGACAATAACTTGACATAAGAGGGCTGGGGAGCATTGTGCTTAAGTGATAGTGTTCCAAGGGGGTAGCCTGTCCTTTTTTATGATAACTAAAGGAAAATAAAAGTTACATTTGAGCCTCATTTTTTGGATTCAAATGGAAACGAAACGAATGGAACAGGTGTTGATTTATATGAAATTCTGATGACTATACAGGAGCATCCATTTCTGCAAGATGTTCCTGGAGTGATGGAACATTTCTGGCATATGTTTGTCATAGATGCATTGGTAGGAAATACAGATCGGAATAATAGTAATTGGGGAATAATTTTACGGAAGGATGGAAAGAAGGACATAGCACCTGTTTATGATAATGGGAATTGTTTGAATAATAAATGGGATGATAAAAAAATGGAGATGATTATGAAAAACCTCTCGCAGCTGGAAGCAGAGGGCTATAAAGCGCGTAGATGTATTTTTGAAATACAGGGAAGGAGGATAAACCCATATCAGATCATGGAAAGTATGGTATATCAGGAATGTTCAGATGTAATTTGTAGACGCACACCCCGGATAGGTGACTGTATGAACAAAATACAGGCGATGACAGAGGAAATTCCAGTTCTGTCTGAGGTGCAAAAACAATTTTATACGATGATTATTAGATACCGATATGAAAAAGTATTATTACCACTTTGGCAGAGAATTACAGAAAAAGAGTTGGATTTTTCCGAAGAGATAGGGGAGTGGGAAAGATAATGTATATAGATGAAAAAATTAGATTAAGAGAAGATTTGCCTGCCAGTTTGCAGCGTGATTTTCAGGAATTGCAGGAGTATTATGATGCCGGTGACTGGTTTATGTTTGATACACTTTTTGAAGGGGTGGAGGCTACTACAAAGGCATATTATTTAGCGGGGAAAATCAGCAGAGAGGATTTGAACTGTATTTTTAAGAAGTATGGGATTTTGTGATGGTAGCAAGCTAATACCAAAATATCCATGGTTGAGGGTCTCAGAGTTGTGAAGAGATAAATTTTGTCCCTTACAAGGCACTTGAACGACACATACTGGACGCATATGGAGTGAAATAGCGATATAAAAAGGTACTGGATGCTATACACAGTGAGGCTTCAAATTCTGTAGCAATACCTTGACACCGTCGGGCATTATCCGGGGAAACGACCCTTATCTGTATGGAGAAAAGGTGAAGGCTTTTTTGCGAAAAGGAGCCAGACCCATCCGGGGAGCAGACAAATTTGTATATTCATAGAATTGGTGATTATGTAGTGAAAGTAAGGTTTTAGGAGGAAGATCCAAGTATTGATGATAAGATGGAAATGCAACATGATTCGGCCGAAATTGAATAGAAAACAAAAGCTCGAATAGAAGCAATTTTGAAAAAAGCCCGTAACGGCGAGATATAATTGGATTAAAGTTAACCATAAAGAGGGAATGTTTATAACTGCGGTGTAGAGATTCTCTTTTTATAGCTTAGCAATAACTTGACATTAAAGGGTTGGGGGGCCTTGTGTGTGGAGGAGAGTTTGACGAAGGGATAGTTTTTTGTCGATATAGACATAAAACAATTCCCAAGAGCATATACATAGATAAATGGAAGAGTATACCGTCCCTTGACAAGGGACGGTACCATCCCCTGTCAAGGGACGGTAGCCATTGAAAAAGGAAAGGAGAGAAAACGGCTTATGAGAAAACAAAAATGGAAAGCAGTTATCTATGTGGTTCTTGGGATGCTGGTGCTGATATGTAGCAGGAGCATGGTCAGGGCATCAGGGGCAGGTGATAATGTACTGACTTTGGATGCAGAGAAGACCTATCTGATCTATGCGGTGACGGATACAGAAGGAAACGCGGTACAGGAACGAACAAGCGCTCTCTATGATGATGGAGGAACTGTCAGTTGGATTAAGCACGGCAGTTACAATGGTTCAGATAGTTTTCAATGGAAATTTACTCCGGTGGAGGGCAGGGAGAGTACATATTATATTAATAGCCTGGCAAGTGTGAACAGCCGGACACCTTACCCCTGGAGCACGGAAGGGAAGACTCTTGAAGGAATCATGTATCTTACCGGAAATCCCGGAGAAAAGGGAGAATATGTTTTTCGGGTAAAGGATCGAAGTGAAAATAAGTATACAGTATCCATTCAGTCATTGGGAAATGAACGGTATGTGCAGACATATTCTACGGGATATGCCATCCTGGGAGAAAATGAACAATTATGGTGCATAGAAGAAATCCCCAAGCCAACCACAGGCTCCACCCTGTGGACATCCCAGGGGGCTCCTGACCCTTATCGCATTCCTGCTATAGCTGCTGCCAATAATGGAAATTTGCTGGCAGTATCGGATTATCGATATAAAAACGATCAGGATCTTGGTATTTATCAAAATACCTGGCCCTTTGGACACAGAATTGATCTTGTCGTGAAAAATTCAAAGAACAATGGAGTGAATTGGAGCGACAGTAAAAACCTTACGGTGGACTACAGTAAGGAAGGTACTTCCTCCTCCGATCCGGCCATTGGCTTTGGAGATGCAGCCATTGTGGCAGACAGAGACTCGGATGAAGTACTCCTGCTCAGTGCCAGCGGAGGAAATGGCTATGTATCGGATCAGCGGATCGAATCCTCTTATATGAGATCCTTCGACAATGGAGAGAGCTTTAGTGCTCCTGAAAATCTTCAGGATAAGATCTATGCCTTAAATGAAAACTGGAAGGGATTCTTTTTTACATCAGGAAGGATCATGCAGTCGCGCTATATTAAGACGGGACAGTATTACCGAATCTACAGTGCTATTCTTGCACGTGAGGGTGATACCAGTACGAATGCAAATTATGTAGTCTATTCCGATGATTTTGGAGAAACCTGGAAAGTACTCGGAGGAACGAAAGCATCTCCGGTGCCGGGAGGAGACGAGGCGAAGATTGAAGAGCTGCCTGGCGGATCAGTTCTTATTTCCAGCAGGACTACGGGAGGAAGATACTATAATATTTTTGATTATGCCGATGATGAACACCAGAATGAAGAGTATTCTGCAGGCACCTGGGGAACTAAGGCAAAGGCCCAAATGGGATGGGGTGACGGCTGTAACGGCGAGATTTTAATCGTGTATGCAAAGAATAAAGAAACCAACGCCTATGAGTATCTGGCACTGCAGTCTTTGCCCGCCGATGATACACAAAAGGGAAATTTAAGGAGAAATGTACGGATCTTTTATCGGACAGTAAGCTCAGATGACAGTGATCCGGCTGAGTTTGCAGGCGGATGGACACTGGATGCCTCCTATCTTGTAAAAGAAGGCTGGAGTGGATATTCTGCCATGTGTGTACAAAAGGATGGCTCTCTGGGCGTTCTCTATGAAGATGGATATGCAAACTGGGCCTATAATATTTCTTATCTGAATTACGATCTGGAAACGATTACCGGAGGAAAATATGAAATGGCTTTCCGCGGAATAGGAAGTGCCGGGGTTCCCTATCAGGTTGTAACAGAGGAACAGGCCAGGGCAGTTGCCGGTGTGTATAATGATGAAGGAGTGCACTGGCAATTTACAGGAGAGGCTTTACAGAATTAAGAGCCTGCAATATAAGGTCATTTTATGCGGCCGCTTTTGCTACGGATGTTTTTTCAGAAGTAGCGAAAGCGGCATTTGAATTTAAAGGGTATCTTTTAAAAATACGCGCAGATTTTTGCCAAATTAATTTATCAATAACTGATATCTAATACTTGACATACTTTGTCCACATTTGTAGTATACCTATAGATGGTTCATTAGAATTATCCTGTTTTCATTAGAATTTTTGATTGGGAGGTAAAGATGAAATTAAAGAGAATATTTAGTGTAATATGTGCACTGGTAATGATGCTTTCCCTGACTGCATGTGAAGCGGCAAATCAGGAAAATGCAAAAGGAGAACAGACGGAAAGCAGTACTCAGACGGCCGGGGAAGCTGGAGGAGGCAGCGAGACGAAAGAAAAAGGAAAGAATCCCTACAGCGATCCGATTAAGATTGCGTGGATTCCGACAGCCGCTTCCGAGGCAAATGGAACTGCATGGGGAAAGGGAATCGGGCAGGAGCTTGCATACTGGCCCAACGTTGAATTCAATATTTTTGATGGCGAGAAAAGCTCAGATATGCAGAATACAATTATTGCCGATCTGATTGCCCAGGGCTATGACGGTATTATTTTACAGGCATGGAATTCTGATGCCAGTGCAAAGGCGGTGGCAGATGCCGAAGCTGCGGGGATTCCTGTGGTTTGTATTAATATTGATGTGAATACACCTCATGCAGGCCTGGTTGCGATGACGGATGTAGAGGCCGGATATGCAATCGGCAAGCGGATGGCAGAAGATCTTAATGGCAAAGGAAATGTAGTGGTTATTCAGGCAACACCGGGTGCGGCACGTGGGGAAAGTCTGGAGCAGGGCTTTCAGCAGGCCATGGCAGAATATCCGGAAATTACGATTTTGGATGAGCAGACTGCCGAGTGGAATATGGAAAAGGCAAATACGGTCATGCAGGATTTTTTAACAACCTATGGTGATCAGATTGATGCTGTTTTTGCCCATAATGATCAGATGGCTGAGGGAGCGGGAGAAGCGGTCAGAAATGCGGGACGCTCCGATATCATGATTTGGGGTGCAAATGGTGAAACAAAGGCACTTGAGTATATTGAAGAGGGAATCATTACCGGAACGGTCTACACCAATTGTTATGATCAGGGGGCAACGGCTGCCCGTATGCTGATGATGCACATCGGTTCTGATACTGATACATCAGCATACACAAAGACCCCTGTTATCAAGATGCCTCCGATGGTAATAGATGCAGACAACGTAGATTCCATTACGGAAGATATGCGGTGGTAAGAATTTTGAATTTATGAATTATAGTAAGACAGATGGCACGTACCGATACGATGCCATCTGTTTCGATATACATATATTTTATGGAGGGACACATGAGACAAGAGACCTTACGGCGTATAATTTCCTTTGTTCTCCTGTTAATTCTGATTGTTATCTTTTATATCACAACGGATACTTTTTTTACTCCCGCTAATCTTACAACGCTTTTGCGCGAGTGCTCCGTTATCGGTATTTTGGCAATCGGAGTTACCGTAACGATTATCACAGGGGGAAATGATCTTTCCTGCGGACACTTAATGGGAACCGTCTGCATGGTGTTTGCCCATTTATATTATTATACCGCACTGCCCCTGTTTGCGATTCTTTTACTTTCGCTGTTGGCAGCGATTGCGGGAGGCATGCTCAATGGTATCTGCGTGGGAATACTGCAGATACCGGATTTTGTTGCCACCCTTTCCACGCAGTTTATTTTTATGGGGATAACCTATATTCTGGCGATTCGCAATGAGTATGGGCAAATCAGTGCAGCGCAGATCAATAATGAAGCGATGGTTTTTTTAGGAGGACAGCTTCCGGGAGGGATTTATCTGGTCACTCTGTGTTTTGTCGGAATGGCAATTCTGGGACAGATTTTTTTGAAAATGACCAGGTATGGCACTTATATTTATGCCATCGGATCCAATCGCAGGAGTGCGGAGTATTCAGGAATCAGCTTTGCCAAAACGAAGATCATTGCCTTTGTTATTTCAGGAGCCTGTGCCTTCATTGCAGCGATGTTTACCATTGGAAGATACCAGTCCAATGAGGTGGCAACGGGACAGACATTTGCTTTGCAGGCAATTTCGGCAGCGGTCATCGGGGGTGCGTCATTTACCGGTGGAAGAGGGGATATGCTTGGTACGGTCATCGGAGTAGTATTTATGCAGGTACTCAGAAACGGCATGCGCAAGTATGGATTTACTACCCAGACACAGGCCGTTGTATCCGGAATAATCATAGTCCTTATGTTGATTTTTGATGCATACTATAATGAATTTATGAAAAAACGCAATAAAAGAGCCGCAGCTGCTGTGCAGGTAAAGAAGGTGGTGAACACTAATGGGTAAGGATATTTTATTTGAAATGAAAAATATTGAAAAAATATTTTCCCATGTCCATGCGCTGAAGCGTGTAAATTTTCAGGTGAGAAAGGGAGAGGTACATGCTCTTCTCGGTGAAAATGGTGCGGGGAAATCCACCCTGATCAAAATTTTGACGGGGGTATATCCCAAGGATGGCGGGCAGATTTTTATGGAAGGAAAAGAGGTGAGCATTGCTTCCAGAGAAGATGCGGCTGAATTGGGGATTGCCGTTATTTTTCAGGAATTGTCACTGGTAAAAACCCTTTCCGTTTATCAAAATGTCATGCTGGGAAAGGAGCTTTCCCGTTTTGGTTTTGTACAGATGAAGAAAGAGAAGGAAAGGATAGCTGCCCTGATTCAGTACTATGGCTTTTCTCTTGGGGTCAATGATATTGTGGAAAATCTGTCCGTAGCACAGATGCAGATGGTTGAGATTCTGAAGGCTCTTGCCTGTGATGCAAAGCTGATTATTATGGATGAGCCGACGGCATCCTTATCCAGCCATGAATCAGAGCTTTTATTTAACATTATTCATCAGCTCCGGGAGAGGGGAGTGGGCATCGTTTATATTTCCCATCGTCTGGAGGAGGTTTTTAATCTCTCTGACAGAATTACTGTGCTGCGGGATGGTAAAGTAGAGGGGGTCATGGAAAAAGGGCATATTATTCCCAGTGAAGTCATCAGAATGATGATTGGAAAATCGGTCAGTGAAGCGACTGCATCCAGAATGCTTAAACCCTCAGAGGAAGAAACGGTGCTTTGTGTGCAGCATTTATCCGGTTTTGGAGCCTATGAGGATGTGAGCTTTGAAGTAAAGCGGGGAGAGGTTTTAGTGCTGACAGGACTGGTGGGATCAGGACGAACGGAGATAATTCGGGCAATTTATGGAGCCGATGCCTACGACAGCGGAAGGATTGAGCTGGAGGGCAGAGTCTATCGTCCACAGATTAAAAGAGGGGTTGCATCAGGCTTTGGACTGATTCCGGAAGATCGGCGGACACAGGGATTTTCTCCCCTGCTTTCCGTCACCCGCAATGTAGCCGTCACCAATTATGATCAGCTTTCCCGAAGGGGAATTGTGCATAGAGCAAAGGAGAACAGACTTGGTCAGCGGGCGGTTGAGCTGGTGGATTTGCGGCCGGCTGATCCCAATATTCCGGTAGGAAATCTTTCCGGCGGAAATCAGCAAAAGGTGGTATTGAGCAAGTGGCTGACCCGCAAGCTGAAGGTTGTTCTGATCGATGAGCCTACTGTGGGCATTGACATTGGAGCCAAGGACGAGATTTATGAAATTATTGAGAGACTTTCCGGTCAGGGGGTTGCGGTGCTTATGGTATCCTCTGATATCGCAGAGGTTCTGAGAGTAGCCCATCGAATTATCGTTATGCGTAAAGGGAGGATAGAAAAGGAATTTCATACCGGTGTTGTGACGCAGGAGGATATTCTGATGGCTGCCTCAGGCTTTACGGCAGAGGAGGAGGGAAAGCAGGATGAGTAAACGAAGGAGGATACCGATAAAAAAAATACTGTCCAACAGTAGGCTTGCGGTTCTGGCTGTGATGTGTATTTTTTTAACGGCTGCAACAGAGGGAAAGTTTTTCACCTACAGTAATCTGGTCAGCATTCTGTATTCGATTTCTCTTACGGGAATCATGATCTGCGGAGCTGTCTTTCCGGTTCTGTTGGGAGGGATAGACCGCACAGTATCAGGAAATGCAGCGGTTTGCGGAGCAATGGCAGCAATGGTGGCTTTACGGTTTAATGAGACCGATACGGGAGCGATAGCAGCCTTTTTGTGCGGTACGGCTTGCGGTGTACTCAGCGGCCTTTTTCATGGAATCGTTCTGTCACGATTTACGATTCCGGCTTTTTTGCTGACTCTGGCAACGAATGAAGTATTGTATGGAATCGTACAGTTCATTACAGGAAATCAATTAATTAATGTACTGAACTGTGAGCTGATGAATCGAATCGGTCAATCCCGATTTTTGGGGATCCCGATCCCTGTTTATATTCTTCTGATCTGCTTTGCTGCCTGTTATTTTATTTTAAACCATACGGTATACGGAAGAAGGCTGTACGCTGTAGGGGGAAATGCGGAGGCTGCACGATTGTCAGGCATACCGGTAAGCAGGGTAATTATTGCTGCCTATACTCTTTCCGGCTTCATGGGAGCTGTTGCCGGCTTTGTACTTTCCTGTATGAATCGGCAGGCATCCTCATCCCAGGCACAGGGGTATGAAAATGATGTCCTTGCCGCCATCGTTGTGGGGGGGATTTCCTTAAGAGGCGGTCAGGGTACGCTTCAGGGGGCGATGCTGGGAGCAGTGCTGAGTGGGGTGCTGACGAACGGCTTACGGCTTCTGGGTGTGGATTCAATTTATCATAATCTCATTAAAGGGATCATCATTCTTGCAGCAATTGCCTGGGATATGCTGTCAGCGGCAGCAAAATCGGGAACGGATAAGCATTTCCTGGCAGGCCTGTTTTCCGGAAAAAGATTTAACGAGGGATAAGGATAAGAAGGCTTGTTTTCACTGTCGATTTGTCTTATAATGTTAGAAAAAGCTGAAAACTCATCTAAAGACGGAATAAAGGGGGAATATACAAATGAGGAATTTAAGGACTGTACAAAGGAACAGATCATGGAATTATATGATAATTAAGGCAGAAGGTACTCTTTGAAAAGAGTTGTTTCTTGACAGTTCAATTATGCTAAAAGCCCCGGCACCGGGGCTTTTTCATTAATATGTAACTGGAAGCAACTCTAAATTTTTATCAAAGGATGTGATTACAGAGTTTAGAGACAGAGATGACGAAATACCTATTTATCCGTTTATTAATTCTATCACCATGTAAGTATACCCAAAATCAAAATCTTTTCTGGAATCGTGAAAACGATATCCGGCTCGCTACCTATCTTACCTATAACAAAGCGGGAAAACTGACCAGTATCCTTCAGGAAGGGAAGGCAGACAATATATCGAAGCACCATTCTCTCAGCAAATACTTGTTTTCACTGTCAATTTATTTTATAATATTAAAAAATGCTGAAAACTCATCTAAAGGCAGAACAAAGGGGGAATACATATGAAGATGGAAAAAAGCACAACAGAAAAATTTGGCAGTAATCTCAGCCAGTCTGAGCAATTAAAGAAAAATGTAAGGCAAGTTTATATTCTGATGGCTTTGGCAGGAGTTGCTTTGATTGCTTTTATCTTGATCAGTATTTATAACACCAGAATGCTGAATGAACAGACGGAGACCACTACCTTTTTGAATCAGTATCGTCTGGGATCCAAGGCCTTGACGGCGGCAGTACAGTCCTATGCAGTTACCGCTGATGAGACCTACTATCAGGATTATATGAATGAGCTGGAAGTGGACATGAACAGGGATATTGCCTGGGCAGGCCTGGAGGGCAATGACATCACCGATGAAGAATGGGAGATGATGAACAATATTGCAGGAATGTCCAACAATCTCGTACCACTGGAAACGGCGGCCATGGAGTCGGTTAAGAATGGTAATTCACAGTCGGCTATTGACTATGTATTCGGTACGGAGTATGAGGATACGATTCGGGCCATTAACAATGAGACTTCTGAATTGATTACGGCGGTCCAGACCCGTATACATAATAAGGTAGTACGCCTGGAGATTATTCAGTATGTGATCTGTGTGATCTTTGTACTGGCTTTTATTTCCTTGATTGATCTGGTGGTAAAAACCGTTAAGTTCTCCCGCAGGGAGCTGCTGATGCCCATTGTGAAAATGGCGGAGATTCTGCATGAGCTGGCAGATGGTAATCTGAATATTAATCTTGAGGATTTTCAGGACAAACGCGGAGAGGTAGGAGATATGGTACAGTCTCTTACCTTTATGAAGAAGTATTTTATGGATATGATTAATGATATTTCCTTCGTTTTAAGTGAAATGGGAGAAGGAAATTATATGGTAAGTACCACCAAGGAATATCTGGGGGATTTCAGTCAGATTAAGGATTCTTTGGATAGGATTCTCTCCAGCACGAGGGAGATTTTATCTTCCCTGCGCCACAGTGCACAGGAGATTGACAGCGGTTCCGATCAGCTTGCCAAGGCGGCTATGGAGCTGGCAGAGGGAAGCACACAGCAGTCCACACAGGTTGCAGAGATTGTAGAACTGATCCGTCAGATGACAGCTTCTATGGAAGAACAGGTAATAGAAGCTGGAGTAACGGTAGATGCTTCTACCAAGGCCGGTGAGAACCTGAAACAGGGTAATGAAAAGATGCAGAAGCTGAAAGAGGCTATTGCAGAAATTGCCAAATGTTCCGAGCAAATCGGCACGATTATCTCTACTATTGAGGATATTGCCAGCCAGACCAATCTGCTTTCCTTAAATGCAGCGATTGAAGCGGCCAGAGCCGGCGAAGCGGGAAGAGGCTTTGCCGTAGTTGCAGAACAGGTTAAGAGTCTGGCGGAAGAATCTGCCAAGGCAGCAGGTGAGACGAAATCTCTGATCGATACTACGGTTTTGGCCGTGGAAAAGGGAATTCAGTACGCAGATGAGACAGCGGCCAGCATGGCGGAAGTAATCGAAGGAGCCAAGATGTCGACTGATCTGATGAGCAAGATGGCAGATGATCTTCGCAAAGAAGCTGAGAATATGAAGATTGTGGATCAGAATGTGAGTATAGTTTCTGAAGTAGTTGACAATAATTCTGCAACTTCTCAGGAAACGGCAGCCATTAGTGAAGAACAGTCTGCCCAGGTTACCACAATGGTTGGTATGATGGAAAGATTTGTAATTGAATAGAAAGAAGATCATACGGTATAATGAGGATAAAGAAGCATATCAGATGGTATGCTTCTTTATCTTATGTATAAAGCAGTATAGGCAGGAGCCAGGACTGGCAGCAGAAAGCCCCGTGATTAAAGGGCTGTAAAAGCTGCAGAATAAGAGGCGGAAATGAAAAAAATTCTCCTTACCGGAGGAAGCGGTTTTTTGGGCAGCAGAATCCGTTATTTTTATGATCAGGAAAAACAGAAAGAGTGGGAAATCTATTCTCCCACACATCAAGAGATGGATATGGCCAGACCGGGACAGATCAGCGACTATGTGACAGGATTAAAGCCGGACATTGTGATTCATTGTGGGACTGTAGCTGATACAGAATATGTAGCCCAATATCCCAGAGAAAGCTTTCAAATTACTGTGGAAGGAAGCTGCCACCTGGCAGAGACGATAAAACAGCTTCAAAAAGATGTATCTTTTTTATTGATGAGCTCGGACTATGTGTATCAGGATAAAACCATTTCCGGAATAAGCTATAATGAAAAAAAAGATGCGTTGAAGGAAGACGAGGCGGGAACGCAGAATGAGTACGGCAGACAGAAGCTGGAGGCAGAGAGAAGATGCATGGAGATTTATCCGCATACCATAGCTTTGCGCCTGACCTGGATGTATGATCTGCCGGCAGCAGGCCTGAAAAATAAACCGAATTTCTTGACCAATCTGCTTGAGATGAAAAAAGAAAATAAGCCGCTTACCCTGGCATCTCATGAATACCGGGGGATCACAAGTGTGTGGGAGGTGGTGAAGAATTTGGAAAAGGCAGCCACACTTCCAGGAGGAAGCTATAATTTTGGCAGCAGTAATTCTTTGTCAACTTTTCGGTTGGGGAAAGAACTGGCAGTGACACTGGGGCTTCCCGAAGCTTTACTTATGGAGGATGATCAGAGGTATGCTGACCATCCCCGGAACCTGACGATGAATTTGGAAAAGGTCCGAAAGTATGATATATGCTTTTCTGATACGTTAGAGGGAATGCAATGTTTCTTGCCAAGCCGTTTGCTATGATGGTACAATGAGAAAAATATGCGGCTAAAGCTGCCGGAAAGGACGAAAAGATGCCTTCAACCTATGCACATTACCGAATGGGGCAGGAGGTCCGAAAGAGGCTTCCTGAATCTATTCGAAAAAATATTGATCAGTATCCGGAGTTATACAACATCGGTTTGCATGGTCCGGATCTTTTATTTTATTATAACGCTTTAACCAAAAATTCTGTAAATGCTGCGGGATATGCACTACATAAGCAGCCCGGAAGCTTTTTTTTCCAAAGAGCAGCCAAAGTGATAAAGGAACATAATATGGAGCCGGCCTATTTATCCTATGTATACGGCTATCTCTGCCATTTTGCCCTGGATGTAAGCTGCCATGGCTTTGTGGATGGGCAGGTGGCAGATACAGGAGTAGGTCACCTGGCACTGGAGAGTGATCTGGACCGGCGGTTTCTTCTGATGGATGGGAAAGAGCCTCTGTCTACACGGGTAACCGGCCATTTAATTCCCGGGGACCACACGGCGGATGTGATCAAGGATTTTCATCCGGAAATCAGTAAGGAAGAGGCATATAAGTCTATCAAAGATATGGTATTTTATCTGAATGCTCTGATTTCGCCTGGAAAGATCAAGAGAGGACTTCTGGTAGGAGCCATGAAGCTGGTGGGACAGTATGAATCCCTGGGAGGACTTTTGATCCGGAAGGAGGAAAATCCGGCAGCAGCCCCCAGCGTGGAAAAGCTTCTCAAGCTTTATGAAAAGGGAAGGGAGCTGGCAGTAAGGCTGATCGAGGAGTATGAGGTGTATCTTAAGGGAGGGAAAGAACTGGACCCTATATACGGCACAAATTTTGAGTCAATAAAATGTTGCTGATGTACAAATTTCCTAACTATTCAGGACAAGCTTGAAAATCCTATGGATTTCCTCGCTTTGGAGATTCATCCAATAGAAATATTTAAAAATAGCCCTTAGAAAGCAAGCTTTCATGGTCTATTTTGTAAATATTTCTGCTGTCCTGAATAGTTGCAAAATTTCTGTGATTAAAAGTGCGGCCTATGGCGGCAAGGAGAATGTAGAAATGAAGCTGACGAGAGAAGAAAAAAACTGGATATTGTATGATGTGGGCAATTCAGCCTTTACGCTGCTGATCGCTACTATTGTACCGATTTATTTTAACCATCTGGCTTCCGGTGCGGGAATCTCGGATGTGGATTACCTTGCTTACTGGGGGTATTCTGCCTCTCTGACCACTCTGGTGGTGGCCTTTCTGGGACCCATCTGTGGCTCTATTGCAGATACGAAGGGCTATAAAAAGCCCATTTTTCTGGCAGTTCTGGCAGTGGGTGTAACAGGCTGCCTTTCCCTGGGACTGGCAAAGCAGTGGCTGGTTTTTCTGGTGATCTTTATTATCGCCAAGATTGGTTATTCCGGCAGTTTGATCTTCTATGATGCCATGCTGACGGATATCACCACTGAGGAACGGATGGATCAGGTTTCTTCCCAGGGCTATGCCTGGGGCTATATTGGAAGCTGTATTCCCTTTATCCTCTGTCTTGTAGTAGTTCTTGGCTCTGATAAATTGGGAATATCCATGGCTCAGGCGATGACGGTGGCTTTCGTCATTACGGCTGTCTGGTGGGTACTGATGACCATTCCGTTGATGAAGATTTATGAGCAGAAGTATTATGTGGAAAAAAAGCCCGGTGTAGTGAAGGAAAGCTTTAGGCGTCTGGGGCATACCTTTGCTAATGTAAAAAAAGAAAAAAAGATCTTTTTATTTTTACTGGCCTTCTTCTTCTATATTGACGGTGTATATACGATCATTGACATGGCGACCGCCTATGGTTCAGCTCTGGGGCTGGATACCACAGGACTTTTGCTGGCACTTCTGGTAACCCAGATCGTGGCCTTTCCCTTTGCCATCCTATTCGGAAGACTGGCTAAAAAGTATTCAGCAGATAAGCTGATCACGGTGTGTATTGTAGCCTACTTTTGCATTGCTGTATATGCTTATTTTTTATCCAATCAGGTACAGTTTTTTACCCTGGCAGTATTGGTGGGAATGTTCCAGGGGGGAGTACAGGCTCTGTCCCGTTCCTATTTTACCAAAATCATTCCGGCCAATCAGGCGGGTGAATACTTCGGATTACTGGATATCTGCGGAAAAGGAGCGGCCTTTATGGGAACAGCCATCGTCAGTCTGGTTTCCCAGCTTACCGGAAGCATGAACACCGGTGTGGGAGCCATCGCCGTACTTTTTGTCATTGGATTGATCTTTTTCAGAATGTCGGTGAAAGCAGAAGGGTAGAAAAATGAAGACGAATAAGCTTGTTGTGGGCATTCTTGCCCACGTGGATGCAGGAAAGACCACCCTGGCCGAGAATATCCTTTATACCTGTGGTGCGATCACAAAAAAAGGCCGGGTGGATCATCAGGATACCTTTTTGGATACCCATAGCCTGGAGAGGGAAAGAGGAATTACCATCTTTTCCAAACAGGCTTTTTTTTCGTTGGGGGAATGGGAGATCACCCTTTTGGATACACCGGGACACGTGGATTTCGGGGCAGAAATGGAGAGAACTCTACAGGTATTAGACTACGCAATCCTGGTGATCAATGGAAATGATGGAGTGCAGAGCCATACGCTGACCCTGTGGAAGCTTCTTAAAAGTTATCAGATTCCTGTTTTTCTATTCGTCAATAAAATGGATCGGGAGGAAAATGATGCCGGAACTCTGATGGAGGGGTTAAAAAGACGGCTCAGCGCAGACTGCCTGGATTTTGGATTGGAAGAAAGTCAGCCGGAACTTTTTTATGAGGAGCTGGCTATGAAAGAGGAGGAGCTGCTGGAATGGTATCTGGAAGGTAGTCTGCCGTCTTCCGAAGAGATTGGTAGATTAATCGCCGAGAGGAAGGTTTTCCCCGTATATTTTGGTTCAGCCCTCAAGGATTCGGGAATCGGTAAATTTTTAAACGGTATGAAAAAGTATTTTTGTCCTGTGGAATATCCCACGGAATTTGGGGCAAGGGTGTTTAAGATTGGAAGGGATAATCAGAATAACCGGCTGACTTACGTGAAGATCACAGGGGGAAGCCTGAAGGTGAAGCAACAATTAGAGGGGGTTGAAACAAAGAATAATCAGCTCTGGCAGGAAAAGGCAGATCAGATCCGTCTTTATTCCGGGGATTCCTACACGCTGACCACAGAGGCCAAGGCAGGGCAGATCTGTGCGCTTACCGGTCTGGACAAGACCTATGCCGGGGAAGCTCTGGGGGCAGAAGAAGGAGAAATAAAGCCCTGCCTGGAACCGGTATTGACCTATCGGCTTATACCGGAGGAGGGGATCCATCTGCATCAGGCCTATGAAAAGCTGGAAACCCTGTGTCAGGAGGAGCCAGAGCTTTCTCTGGAGTGGATGGAAGCTTTGCAGGAAATTCATATCCGGGTGATGGGGGAGATCCAGCTGGAGGTATTAAAGCGCCTGATCGAAGAGCGTTTTGGCATGAAGGTGGAGTTTGGAAACGGACATATTGTTTATAAGGAAACCATTTCTGATACGGTAGAGGGAGTGGGACATTTTGAACCTCTTCGCCACTATGCAGAGGTACATCTTTTGCTGGAACCTCTGCCTGCCGGAGCAGGATTGGAATTTGCGGTAAGCTGCAGTGAGGATGTACTTGACCGGAACTGGCAGAGGCTGGTGCTGACCCATCTTAAAGAACGGCAGCATCCCGGTGTACTCACCGGCTCGGCCATCACTGATATGCGGATCACTCTGCTGACAGGAAGGTCTCATCCCAAGCATACAGAGGGAGGAGATTTCCGTCAGGCCACTTACCGGGCGATCCGTCAGGGGCTTTGTAAGGCAGAATCTATTCTGTTGGAGCCGGTCTATACCTTTACTCTGGAGGTGCCACAGAGCCAGGTGGGAAGGGCCATGGCGGATATCCAGAGGATGTATGGAAAGGCAGAATTTTCTGAGGAGCTTATTCCGGAAGAGGGAATGAGCATATTAGTGGGAACCTGTCCGGTAGTGACTATGGGGGATTACCATAGGGAGGTATTGGCCTATACTCAGGGTAAGGGCAGATTGAACTGTCGGCTAAAGGGATATGAGCCCTGCCACAATACGGAAGAGGTTTTAGAAGAAATCGGTTATCATCCCGGTGCAGATACAGAAAATCCCTGTGGAAGTATTTTCTGCTCCCATGGGGCAGGTACCTATGTGGAATGGGATGAAGTAGAAGAGTATATGCATCTGGAAATGGTTTATCATCCGGAGGAAGAAGTCTCAGAGCAGTTTCAGGAAGATGGCAGTGGCCAATCTGGTCAGAAGGTTGCCCGTCAGTCAGGTGAGATGGATCAGGGCAGCCTGCGGCAGGAAAAGCTATGGCAGAAAAAACGAAATGCCACAGGAAGGATTTCCGGGGAAGAAGCCCCTGCAATCGGTACAGAGGAGATCAATGCTATTTTGAACCGTGCCCATCATGCCAATAAAAAAGGAGAGGCAGTTTATGGCAGGCAGGGCTGGAATCGAAAGCGTTCCCTGCAGGCGGCTGAGGCCCTACGCCGCAGCTACGAGTCCGGTGGAGCAGGAGGGGAAAGAAGCCACGGCCATGAGTCTGGTGGAACAGAAAGGAAAAGAAGCCACAGTGATAAGGCTGGAGGCTCAGGATCTGAAGGAAGCTGGGAGTACAAGCCCCGGGTAAAGAAAGAGCCCTATCTTCTGGTGGATGGCTACAATGTGATCTTTGCCTGGGAGGAATTGAAGGAACTGGTAGCAGTCAGCCTGGATGGAGCCAGGGGCCGGCTGATGGATATTCTCTGTGACTATCAGGCTATGAAAGGCTGTCAGGTGATTCTGGTCTTTGATGCCTACCGTCTTCAGGGGCATCAGGTGGAGATTCTGGATTACCACAATATCCATGTGGTCTATACAAAGGAGGCAGAAACTGCTGACCAGTATATCGAAAAATTCACCCATCGTCACAGTAAGGAGTATCAGATCACAGTAGCCACTTCTGACGGTCTGGAGCAGATCATCATCCGTGGACAGGGCTGCAGCCTTCTCTCCGCAAGGGAGCTGGCAGAAGAGATTTCTTATACAAAAAAGAATTTTATGGAAACTCATGGGACAAGGCCACTGGGAAAGCATACCTTGGGTGAGTACATGCCTTCCTTTGATACGGAAAGCTGAGCAATATACATATGTGGGAAAAAAGGAAGAGAACTATGCTTCCACAGGAGTTTTTAAGCAGAATAAAGTAGAGCCAGGGTAAAAGCAGAGCGTGGGCATATATGGAAGGCAGAAGCAAGCAATCTATCTGCCAGAAAAGCCCCAAAAAGTAGAGTCTGGGCATATATGGAAGGCAGAAGCAAGCAAT
>JAFSIS010000045.1 GCA_017439665.1 Lachnospiraceae bacterium | reverse complement strand
TCTAGTTGCATTGGTTTCATTGTTTGGATTTGTCATGTTTACCTCCAGACTGCAGGAGGTTTTCCACAGATGGCCTATATCATCAGACAAGCCTGAGAAATATCCTTTGAAAATCTCCTGCCAAAATAGAATTGATTGGTTCGCATAAGATTTTCTAAAGAAAGGATTCAGACGGCTTGTGCCAATAGATTAGAAGGTCATATGCTTGACGTAATAGTAACACAAAAGATATGGCTTTGTAAATATTTTTTGCATGTTCTACATGATTTATTTTGCACTGCATTATGTTATTCTTCATTGGTATGGGAAGTCATCGTAATTAACTCTTCTCTAGTGTACTGACCATTTCGACACTTTTTTTATTTTTTACCGTTATAGTTATTGGAGGCTCCCCAGATAAACACCGAGGTAAGAATGAAATGCAGACCCTTTTTCTGCTTTTTTGCATTGTCTTCCCTCAATTCCTGTACCAGTTCAAACCATTTTTCTTTCATCCCTCGTCCCTCTTTTGTTTCGCTGCTGATAGTTCCGCAATGCCTGTGTGTACAATTCCCCCTGTTTTTTTTCGTATAATTGATATATGATTATACACAACAGATAAGAAATCAAAATTATTCCATACACAGCAAGTCCCCCTCTTCTTTCCTCCTGTCCTATTCCCAGACAGTAAAAAACAGTAACTTCATATATGCCAAACAGCACCATAAAGCAATTTAATCTTTTGAGAAATCTCCATTTTTTTATCCATACCCCAGTAAACACACAGGAAAAAATAAAAACTCCTCCAACAGCAAAAAGCACCATTTTCATTAAACTGTCTGTTGCAATATTCTCTATATTAAAAATAGAATTGTGAATCAACCAAAGAATAAGTAACCAACTGGTGCAAAAAGCAACCCCATTTCTCATCCAGATAAGAAATTTGATAAGCTCTTTCTTATTCATATTATTCCTCTCCTTCCTATACAAAGCAAAATAGTCTCAGATCGACAACTGCTTACGAAATGCTTTCACATATTTCCTTGAGACAAAAAGCTGCTCCTCGTTACACATCGTCAATAAAATAGTTCGGTTGATCTCCGGTCTCAGGCTGCTGATTTTTTGAATATTTACAATTTGTGACTTTGAGATCCTGATAAAATCCCCGTGGGATAAAACCAGCTCCAACTCGTACAGACGCTGCTTTATCTCCATCACTTCAGCCTGTGTATACAAAAAAGTCCGATTATCCACCGCTTCAAAGTATAAAACGTCTGCTGCTTTGACCAGACAAGCCTCTCCTTTTCTCTTTGCCTGTATTTTATAATCAAACAGTTCAATATGAGCCTCTAAACGCGATATCTGTTCATCTGCTCTGATACACTCTATCGTTACCTTCAATGCTTCTTTATCTTCAATGATTTTGATATTCATTTCCTGCCTCCGTCTTATTTTGATTTTAATACCTGCAGCAGAATTTTCAATATTTCTTCCGGTAAGTGGTACAATTCAGGCTCCTAAGAGGCCCATCACTGCAAAAACTCCTCCACCGTAAAGCTTCCATCTGCCTTCGGCCTGATGGTAATGGCACCACTTTCTGTAGTCTGCAGGATCAGACTTCCCACGGCTTCAAGCCGCTCCAGGGTGTCCGATGCAGGATGGCCATAGGAATTGTTCCGGCCACAGGAGACCAGACTCACTTTTGGCTGTACTGCTTCCAGAAAAGCTGTACTGCTGGAGCCGGAAGAACCGTGGTGAGCTACCTTCAGTACATCGTATTGCTCCAAATCCAGTGTGTCATATTGCTCCATCCTTCCAGCACTTACCTCTGTCTTATTCTTTTCCTCCCCTCCACTCTCACCTGACATATTCATCACATCAGATTGTCCCATGCGGTCAATTCTCGACAAAATTTCCTCTTCCCCGGCTTTTTCTACATCTCCGGTCAATAACAGCGAAAACTCCCCATATTTCACAGACAATACCAGAGAACCATTATTGGACTCATAAGAATTTCCTTCGCTGCTGCTTCCCGGATGGAGACAGAAGAAGCTGGTTTTTCCATCCGTGACACTGTCGCCAGACTGCAGATATACAACCGACACATCTGTCATATTCGCCAAGTTCAATAGCTCTGACAGCTTGTCACCTGCTGCCGATTCCTCTGGCTTATTATTTACTTCTGTCAGCCTGCCCCTTTCCACCGTTATCTCCACATCTTTCGTCAGCTTCACCTCTGCGGCTTTCAGGTTCAGTAATTCCTCTGCCGAAACATATCTTTCTGTTACTTTTGGCTGCACACTTTCCGGCAGAAACAGGGTTCCGATAGAAATATGTTCATCTTCTGCCGCTTCCAAAAGCTCCAGGATTCCGTTATAGTGATCTGCATCCAGATGGCTGACAAAAATCCCTTCGATCTCTCCATAGCCTTTTGCCTTCAAAAAGGGAAGCAAGCGATAAGTACCCACACTGCTTACAGAGCTGCTGCCACAATCGGAGATATAGATTTTTCCACTGTCACTGCGAATCACTACACAATCTCCCTGCCCCACATCCAGCATGGTCACCTCTATTCCCCACTGAGGATGCAGATATAACAGCCACGCACAGAGTAAAAGCCCAAAAGCCGTCAGCCATTGCCTTCGCTTCTCTGCCAACAAGTCCGCTAATCTCTGGCACCATTTGCGTTCACCAGGCAGCCTGTGCAAAAGTGCCTGACACAGACTTACTTCGGACTCTTTTTCCCGCCCACTTCCAGACAATTCGGAAAATGGCTGCCAACGACCTATTTCAGCCTCTTTTTTTCGGCCATTCACAGACATCTCTACAAAAGGCCGCCACAGCAACAAAATCACCCCCAGATAAAACAGGAAAATGCAGATCCATGAAGGTCGTCCCGGATAACTGCTCCACACGGGTAATTTCTCAAACAGGTGGCAGCATAGCTCATAATAGAAAAGTATAAATTTGATCAGCCAGGCTAAAATCCCGCAAAAAACCGAGGTAGTAGAAAACAATGCTGCCAGTACCAATAATGATAAAGCCAGCCATAATAATACCGCCATTACCGGCACCACCAGAAGATTCAGAAAGATACTGTGCCAGGGATAAGTTCCAAATTGATACAAAAGCACAGGAAGGGTAACCAGTCCTACTCCCACACTTACCATTATTGACTGTATCAACTTGTTTTTTGTTGGAAATATCTGATTCAGCCGGGGAACCACTGCACTGACTCCCACAACCGCAAGATAAGATAATTGAAATCCACTGTTCATCAACGACCAGGGATTTGAGATTAATTGAAGACTTGCCGCCAGCCCCAGGGCTGACAGACTGTCATAGGAACGGCCGATCAATTTGGCCAAAAGTAAACTACAAAACATTAAAGTGGCTCTGACGGTGGATACACTGCTGCCGGTAAACACACAGTATACTGCCATAATCACCATAGAAAGGGGTGCTGCCACCACAATCGGAAAGGCCAGCTTCTGCAAGGCTTTAAGCAGACCCATTCCCAAAAGCATCAAATGGAGTCCGGATATGGACAGGATATGGGAGATTCCGTTTTTCTGGTAGAGCGTTTTTGTCTCCTCTGAAAGACTGCCTTTTTCTCCCAGGATCATGGCAGAGATCAGCCCGCCATCTTCCTCACCCAGGCAGGTTTCCAGGGTTTGGCTTCCCCATTGCCGAAGCCTCCAGAGCCGTTCTGAAAGTCCAACCGACTCCAGATTCTCCTGATCCGAATCCCCTTGGAAAAAATATCCACCAGTCTCCCATTCATCCGGTTCCGGATTTCCTTCGTCAGAGTAGCTACCCATAAAGGTTGTGCCCCCTCCACTGTTCTCCAGCACTTCCACCTTTTGCAGCTGTGCTGCGATGCCCTGAGAACGATACCAGGTCCCAAAATCAAACTGTCCCGGATTGGAGGCTTCCTCCCAGACTCTTAGCTTCCCCTGTATCGTCATCATTTCTCCGATCACAGGCTCTGCCTCTCCTGTCTTCAGGCTGCAGAGAAGCTTGTTCTTCTCCACTTCGTGAAAAAAATCTTCCATTTCAGAAGTTTCTGATTCTCTTTTCCGGAGAACTCCTTCTATCTGCTGGCCGTCGGATTTCGTTTCTTCAGCCAATTCTGTCCCCTTCTCTCTGAACACCGTGATCTCTCCCAGAGTCACCTGCCAGTAGCTGCTGCCATAGCTTTCCTTTTGCTCCTTATCCAGAACCTTTCCCCTGCATTGCAGAATCACTTCTTCTGCAGGTGGTGAAGCGCCCCCTCCCAATCGTATATACAGTAAGGAAACCAGTACACAGATTACTGCCACCAGGCACAGTGGGCGTCTCACCCACAAAACCGCTTCCCAAACAGAATGGCGCCACATACCTTTGGCCGCATCCCGGCCCGTCTCTCTCCTCATTCTTCTGCCTCCGCCGATTCCACCGGCTGTACTATGTCCGGATTGGCCTCAAAAGGTGTAGAAAGATCGTATTTTTCCTGATAGAGGATCTTCGTTTCTCCTTCAATGGCGATCTGCACCTTTATTACCCCGGGCAGCTCCGTCAGGGAATTGACCAGAGAGTAGATCACCGTATCCGCACTGGCGGTATAGACCGAGGTGAGGAAATGGTCATCCAGATTCACATAGCAGATTCCATCCTTCACATTGACACTGAGAATCCGCGTTTCCGGATTGATGGTGGGACGTATTTCCTCCGCCAGACTTCCTCCCTGATTCAAAGGCCCTTTGATCAGCTGTTCCACCACCAGCTTTTCTTTGGAAATATTCGTGTTGTACATCAGAGAACGATTCACCTTAACCAGGCGATCACCGTTCGTATTGGCAAAATAGAGGACTACCTCCGTCTCCTCATAGTTTTTCATTTCCTCCCCGGTATTATCGATAAAGGTATCTGCCGTCATTACCCCTACCGGCATACCACTGTTATCCATCAGGTTTTCCCCGTTGATCTGAATGGTTACATAAGAAATCCCTTCAAGCTGTGTCAGTGTTTTTACCAGAGCCGCCCTGATCAGTACCTCTTCAATGGCTTCCAGGTTTCTGTACTCCTGACTCAGGTTCAGGGTAATCTGTTCCTCCAGAAGGGTATAGCCCAGAACAGTAAATTTCTGGATGGCAGGACTGTAATCTACCTTCTTTGCAGGAAGGGAAAGCTGCTTAAGCAGCTCCTCCACCACTGCCTCCTTTTCCGACTGTGGAGCTTCTATCTCATAATCCACACCCGTAATATAGTTATTATCTTTACCCAGATAATAAATCTGATAAGTTCCCTGCTCTTTTCCGGCTCTCATACCACAGCCTGATAACAGGCCGAAAAGCAGCAGAAAACAGAAAAATATCCTTCTTTCTATCATCGTTTATCCTTTCCTTTTCCCAAAAGCTTCTCTCCTATTTGCTGTAAGTCAAAGGAATCTTAACCAGGAAGGTAGTCCCCTCCTGCTCCACACTGGAAACCTGGATAGAGCCCCTGTGCATCAGAATGACATTTCTGGTAATGGAAAGCCCCAACCCTGTTCCGCCGATCTCCCGGGAATGGGATTTGTCCACCCGGTAAAACCGCTCATAGATCTGTTCATATTCTGATTCCGGAATCCCCACACCGGAATCCTCAATGGCTACGGAAAAAAACTGGTGGTCGGCATCCAGCGAAACTCTCACCCAGCCATTCTGCCGATTATACTTAATGGCATTTTCGATCAGATTGGAAAGCGCCAGCGTCAGCTTTACCTCATCCACCTCTGCCGTTACCGGACGGTTGCTCTCCAGAACCACCTCGATATTATCCTTTCTGGCGATAGGTTTCAAACGTTTCATCAATAATTCCAAAAGCTCATTGATATCCACCATGGTAATATTCATTTGGGCATTGGTCTTATCCAGCTTTACCAGGGAAAGCAGATCTGTGATAATTTTGTTTTCCCGTTCGATCTCTTCTGCAATATCCCCCATAAACTCCCGGTAAAGCTCCGGCGAAGCATCCTCCTGCATAAGCAGGGAATCCGCCAGCACCTTCATGGAAGCCAGAGGAGTCCTTAGCTCATGGGACACATTGCTTACGAACTCCTGTCGGGACTGATCCAGGGTTCTCATCCTGGTCAGCACCTGATTGAAGGCATCCACAATATGCTCCGTTTCCTCATAATCAGGTACTGAGAGGGCTTCATCCGTGTATCCCTCCTTTACCTCACTGATGGCATGGCTTACCTTCTGAAAAGGCACCAGAAGTACATAGGATATGGCAAAGCTGATCAGCAGGATCAGAATGTACATCATCACCTCCAGAAGAAAAGCCTTTTTTTCCAGAATATTGATGGTCAGCTGGATGTTATCCGTGGAAATACTGCAAAGCAGCACTCCCTCTGCCGGAACAGAGGCAATGCTGCTTTCTTCTCCTGTCACCCGCTGAATAGGTATGGTCATCTCGATAAAGCCATCCTCACCGTCATAATGGGTTGTGTTTTCTCCCTTAAAACAACGCATCACTTCTTCGGAAATGATGATTTTTCCCTCACTGATACCATAGGTGTCCTTAATGACTTTGAAGCCTTTATTGACGATCAGCACCCGTCCGTCATACAGATTGGCGATCTGATCCAGCTCCGCGTTGATCACATCCGAAGAAGTATCCTGCAGATAATTATAATAGATCAAATGATTGGCAATAATTTTAAACTGATTGGAGACCTCGGAGATCTTTACATTGACAGCCCGTTCCTCATAATTATGTAAAAGAACCACCCTCATCACAATTCCGGGTATCATCCCCATAATGACCAGAAGCAGAAAAATTCTCACTCTGAGGCTTCTGAGCAAGCTCGATCTGGCAATCCTGTCTCTAATTCCTTTCCACATACCTCACCTTTTATGCCAAAACAGTTCTTTGCAGCTCTGCCCACAAAGTCTGTCCACGCTCCGATTATCCCTTAAAATAATAGCCTACACCCCATTTGGTATGAACAAATTCGGGCTCGCTGGGATTGGTCTCAATTTTTTCCCTGAGTCTGCGGATATGGACATCCACAGTCCTGACATCCCCCGGATATTCTGCACCCCAGACCAGCTTTAACAGCTTCTCTCTGCTGTAAACATGGTTGGCATTTACCACAAGAAGCTCCAGCACATCAAATTCCTTTGAAGTAAGGTTTACTTCTCTTCCGGCAATATATAACCTCCGGCCGTCGATATCCAGCTTCAGCTGTCCTGCTTCAATGATCTTTTCCTCTTCCTGCTTCTTTCTGCTGCCGGTACGGCGCATAATGGCCTTGATCCTGGCCTTTACCTCTAAAATATTAAAGGGCTTGGTGATGTAATCATCGGCTCCGTATTCCAGGCCCATGATCTTATCCATATCCTCCCCCTTGGCAGTAAGCATGATTATGGGTACGTTGGAAAATTCCCGAATCTGCTGGCAGACCTCCAGCCCTGTAAGTTTGGGCAGCATGATATCCAGTAAAATAATATCAAACTCCTGCTTTTTTACCATTTCCAGAGCTTCCTCACCGTCAAAGGCCGTAGTTACTTCCATTCCCTCCTGCTCCAGGCTGAAACGGATTCCTTTTACGATCAATTTTTCATCATCCACCACTAAAACTCGTTTTCCCATAATCTCCTCACCTTTAACTTCCCAAATCCCGGTACCACTCTACGATACCCTGATATATTCCTTAATTTTGGCAAAGGCCGCTTCCTTGATTCCGCTGACATTCATAATATCCTCTATCCGCGAAAAAGGTCCCTTTTCCTCCCGGTAGGCAATAATGCTTTTTGCCCTGGAAGAACCGATACCCGGCAGAGTACAAAGAGCCGCCTCATCGGCAGTATTGATGTCGATCCGCTCGTCAGCCTGTGTGGCTCCCGAACCACCTTCTGCTGCTTCATCGGCTCCACCCGGGACAGACTGGCTGGTTCCTGCAGCCTCATCCGAGGCTCCCGTCTGAATACCGCTCTCTCCCCTGGCTTCCCATTCCTTCACTTCTGTAAAAGAAGGAACGGTGATCTTCATACCGTCAGACAGAAGACTGGCCTGATTCAGATAGTCTCCATCTCCCTTTTCACTTATCCCGCCGGCCGCCTGAATAGCATCATAGATCCGGCTCCCCGAGGGAAGCTCATAGACTCCCGGCAAAATCACTTCACCACAGATATGTACCCAGAGTCCTTCCGCCTCCTTATCCAAAGAAGCATCTTCTATGCTGTCTGCAACCGTCGGGACACCATCTTCTATGCTAACCGTTTCCGACTGCCCGGTCAGGACATTTTCCCCGGAAACAGCATTCTTTCCTCTTCCTTCTGTGGACATATCAGCAGAGTCAGTAAGCTCCTCTCCTGCTGACCAGCCAGCAATACGTTCTTCTCCTGCTCCGACCTCTTCTGTTTCTGCTTCCAAATCTTCTGTTATCGCACCATCCGCATCCACAAGGATCTGTTTTTTCCCGCAGCCTGTAAAGGCACAGCCGAAAAGGAACAGGCAGATCAGGCCCATTCCCCCGTAAAATTTTATTCTTTTTTTCATCAGCATATCCTTTCCGAAGGGATAACCGCTCCTGCAGTTCCTCTTTAGGAAAGCTCCCCGTATGCCGCTGTTTCTTTATTTTATGTCAAATTCCTGTCCTTTACAAGTACCTATTTACGATAACCATTCTGAACGGTTAAGAGTTCCACTTAAACAGGATGATGCCACCGATGGCAAGGGCCATTCCGATCAGCCTGGTAATCTGGAATTCCTGCTTTTCCACACCAAAAAGGCCGAAAAGCTCAATCAGCCAGGCCACCAGAAGCTGGGCTACTACGATAACCATAACCGCCTTTGCCGGTCCCAGAAGCTCCATACTTTTGATCACTGTATAGGTGATTACGGCTCCGATGGCTCCTCCCAGAAGCATGTATTTTGGCTCCACCTTAAACACCGCGGTAAGTGAGCTTCTATCCGTGATCAGCCAGGCTGCTATGCAGACCAGAAGTGCCGTGGCCTGCACGAAAATATTGGCCACCCAGATCCCGGAGCTTTTGGTGACCTGAGTATTAAAGACTCCCTGCACACTCATACACAAGCCCGATAAGATTCCAATCCAGAAACCCAGCATTCTTCTTTCCTCCACAATTGATTTTCTCCCAGGGAGTCAGGTTTAGTGGTGCCTGACTCCCGGATACCTACAGTATATCCAATTGTAGAAGAAACATGCATACGATAAAAGAACGTGACCATTCAGGACAGGCTCGAAAATCCTGCGGATTTCCTCGCTTTATTGATTCATCCAATAGAAACAGCCTAAAACTGTATCGGCTCCACTTCCTCTGTCAGGGGAAGCATCCGGTATTCCGGAAAGTAGTCCAGAAGCTCATCCAGACAGTTTCCCGTAGTTTTCACCACATCATGGGCCAGCAGGATCACCTTTTTTCTGCCCATAGCCGTATCCAGTGCATTGGCAATCAGCTGCTCCGGCTTCGGATTATTTACCGCATCCTCCAGACTGGCATTCCAGTCGTAATAGATGTACCCCCTCTCCGTCATGTCCTGAATAATCTGGTCTCTGGTTTCCCGGTTAAAATCATTTATGCTTCCTCCCGGAAACCGAAACATTCTGGTTTCCACTCCTGTTACCTCAAAAATAATCTGGCGGGCCTTTTCAAAGTCCGCCAGATAGCTGTCCACACCGGCGTACAATTCATGATAATCATGCCGATAGCAGTGGATTCCTATGGTATGCCCTTCCTCTACGATCTGTCTGGCGATATCCGGATTTTTTTCCACATACTCTCCTACCAGAAAAAAGGTGCCCTTAATGTTCCTCTCCCGCAGCACCGAGAGCACCTGAAGGGTATTTTCCCGAAAAGGTCCGTCATCAAAGGTCAGATACATAGTCTTGGGTTCAAAATAATAGCTGACTCCCTGAGTGATCCCCTGGGCGATCTGTTCCTGATACTGGGCCGTAACCAGCTTTTCCCGCTCTGCCTTGTTGGATAAAAACCCGGTTTCGATCAGACAGGCCGGCATAGTCGTATTAATCACCCCGTACATCCGGGAATCACTCTGAAATTCCCTCTCCTTCGCTCCTGTAGCCTTCACCGTCTGCTGCCCCAGTAAAAGAGCCAGGCGTTTATCATCCCCTTCACTCTTGTCCTCATTGTACCACACCTCAATTCCCTCAGCCCTCACATCCTCATAGGCATTCTGATGAATACTGATATAAAGATCTGCCCCGCTTTCATTGGCAATTCTTACCCTGTCTGCCAGGGTTACATAGGAATCATCCTCCCGGGTCATGACTACCCGGTAGCCCAGGCCGGTCAACTTCTCCTTTACCAGCTTTGCAATAGCCAGATTGACCTCCTTTTCCATCACCCCATTCCAGAGACAGCCGGAATCCTCTCCCCCATGGCCTGCATCAATCACGATCAGGGGGATTTCTCCCAGGGCAGTATAGGCTGAATTCTCCATGACAGCAAAAGCTTCTGCAATATCTGTTTTTGCTTCCTTGTCACTTCCTGAAGCGGCTGCCACTGTTACTGCCGGAGCCATCGCCGCAGAAGCTGCTATTTCCGGTGCCGTTTCAAAAAAAGCCAGCTGTCCGGCTTTTGCTTCCAGCTGCTCCAGGCTCCCCACATAATCTATGTATTCCAACAGGGCAGTCAGTACCATTCCCATCAGTAAAAGGATCAGTAGTGCGTTTAGCACATAGTGCCAGATGGGAACCCTGTCTTCCCATAATTTCTCCTGTCGTCTTTTTCTTCTCTTCTTCCAATTTGATGAATGCTGTGCGCTGTCGTACATATAATCTGATGCCCCTCTTTCTAAAATAAAAATGCTCATGCGTGATCTTCTTCTGACCTTTGTCAGTTTCAGATTACACATGAGCTGCATCAAATTCACATCATTTTGGCATCATGTTTGCATCAAATTTGCATCAAATTTGCATCATCGGGATATTTTCAAAAAAAGCTCATTGATCCCATCATAAAAACCTACGGTCACCACCGTACGATCATCTCCCATTCCGGGAAATACATATTTTTTAAAATAGGGAGTGGTCTCTAAAAGAGGGTTGTCTGTGGCATATTCCTCCATCCCATTTAATCCCAGATAGGTCCTCCATTTCTCCATGATCTCTTCCGCCTGAATCTCTTCCCAGGAAAGAGGTGTCCGTGCATAAAATTCGTAGATCTTTCCCGTATCCGCATCGATATAGGCATCGATCAATCGGTTTTCTTTATTGGCATTGGTCTGGCTGCTGGACAGGCTCACCTTCCAAACGGCTACGTTGTTGCGTGGCTCCAGTACATCAATGGCGGAGTAAAGGACCACATCATAGGAGGACTTTTCCACCCGGCGCACCTGTTCAGGCAGGATTCCCAGCTCCTTTAAGGCATCGATCTCCCGGTTGCAGGTTTCATAGATCTGCTCGTCGGTGATCTCCTTTCCCGAGGGCCCCTTGCGGTTTACCACAAAGGCATAGGTTCCCTCCAGCTCCTGATAATCCAGCTCCCCGGCTCCTGTACTCTGTTCATTTCCCTCAAGCGTCTGACGGCTCAGACAACGGGAAAGAATATAGACCTTTTCATTGGCATTCAGCCGATATCGGTAGCCTTCTCCCCCATCCTCTACTTCCTGGACATGGATCTTATCCAATACGTCCTTATCCCTAAATTCTCCCAGAAGCTGTGGCCCCCAGACAGAAGCCAGGATCACCAGCAGGGCTAACAGAGGAAAAAGAACTTTGGTATTCTCCGGAGTTTTGCACTTTTTCAGTATATTCTGCAGCTTATCCTTCATGCTCTTCCTCCTTATTTACAGGAAGGAGAAAACTGATACAGCTTCCTTCCCCCGGTACACTGTCAATATCCAGCGCACTGCCATGAAGCTTCAGGATCTCTGCACAAAGAGACAGGCCAAGCCCTGCTCCGTTCTTGCTTCTGGCACGGGATTTATCCACCATATAAAAGGCCTTCGTGATCTTACGCTGTTCTTCCTGTGGGATTCCCACCCCTTGATCAATAACGGAAAAACGATAATATTCTTCCTGCTTTTTTCCCCGTATTTCTATCCGGCTTCCCGGCTCCGATGCCTTACAGGCATTGTCAATGAGGTTCACCAGTACGGTTTTGATCAGATCCCCCTCTGCCAGCAGGCGGGCATCCTCGTACTCATAGACAAATTCCATCTCAGCACCGCTTCCATACATTTTCGTCAGATAGTCAAAAAAAGAAGCTGCTGTGATCTTCTGAAATTCCACATTGCTGCGTTTCGTTACCATAATATCCAAAAGCCGGAAGGACATGGTTTCCAGCCGCTTTCCTTCGGTATAAATATAGTTGGCCGAAAGAAAGCTTTTTTCTTCATCCAGCTTTCGTGAACGGAGCATATCTGCATAGCCGATAATGGCCGTCAAAGGCGTTTTCAGTTCATGGGCAAAGGCTGCTACAAAGTCCTCCCTATCCTGAATTTCTTCCTCCAGCTGTTCAATATTTTTTTCCAGTGCTCCAGCCATATCGTTAAAATCCTCGGTAAGCTGTCCCAACTCATCCCGGCTCACCAGCTCTGCCCGGTAAGCATAATCTCCCTCCGCCATCTTCCTGGTGGCCGCAGTAAGGATCCGGATAGGCTTGGTCAAAAGAGAGGAGATCAGATACATGATCAGGGTTCCGATGATCAATACCACCATGGTCACTCTGCGATAGACCGAAAAGCCCAGAGCACGCTCACTGAACACCTCAGAAATATCCTGCAGGGTTTCCAGATACAGCACCCGGTCCAGAGCGTCTACCGTCACTGCTGTATGCACATAATAATGCCCATTCAGCCTGATGATCCTCCAGGTCTTCGTATTCTCACTCGTCTCCTCCAGCAGACCGCTGTCGGTATCAAAGCCGTCACCGGCATAGAGAACCGTTTTTTCCTCATCAGAGATCCGGATCAGACGGCTGGTGCCCTGTCCTCCGGTTTCCAGGCCCAGGGCAACCTCCTCAACGATACTGTTGGATAAGACATTATATTTCGTGGGAACATTCAGGGCTGCTGTTTCAAAAGCAAAGCTCAAGATGCTGCTTTCGTCCATGGCCTGTCCCACCTTGCTGGTGAGAGAGGTTTCGAAGACATAATTGACAAAATAGAAGCCGGAAAAACCCAGGGCCGCTGCCATCATCACGATGGTGCAAAGCAATAATTTAAACGAAAATTTCATGTTATTCTATGACCTCTAAACGGTATCCTATCTTATATACTGCTACCAAGCTCTCTTCCCATCCCAGTTTTTTTCTCAGGCGCTGTACATGCAGATCCAGGGTTCTGCTGTCGCCGTAATATTCCTCTTCCCAAACCTTTTCATAAAGGTTCTCCCGGAAAAGAGCAATGTTTTTATTTTTTACAAATAAAACCAGAAGGCCAAACTCCTTGGTGGTCAGCTCTATCGGCCGTCCTCCCCTGGTCACCCTGCGGGCTTCCACATCCACTGCCACATCTCCTGCTACAAGGAGCCTTTCCGCCTTGTGGTAACGGCGCAGAACCGCTTCCACCCTGGCTACCAGCTCCAGAACCTCAAAGGGCTTTACCAGATAATCATCCGCCCCCAGCTTCAGGCCTTTTACCCGGTCCTTTACCTCATGCTTTGCCGTAATAAAAATAACGGGAATTCCCAAAGGACGTATATATTCCATAATATCGTAACCATCTGCTCCCGGAAGCATGATATCCAGAAGGATCAGGTCGAATTTTTCCTTTTCAATCCGTTCAATGGCCTCCAATCCGTTCTGAACAGCTACACAATGGTAGCCTGCTGACGACAGGTTGAGGTCGATCAGATCACAAATTGCTTTTTCATCATCCACTATCAGTATATGTATCATTCTTCCTGTTTCCACCCCCAATAAGCCCGGCATGCCGCTACCACCTCATCCATCGTCTCTTCTTCGCTGCACCGGTAGCTTTTCTTGATCTCTGCATCCTGTACGAAGCCTCCTGTCCTCTGGTAATACACAGAATAATCGGCTTCTACCACCAGCTGATGGCCTTCTCCTTCGTAGCTGTATCTTCCCCGGACCACAATATCCCTCAGTCCGTCTCCATCAATATCCTGACAGGAAATTCCTCTTAAGGCATAAAGATTGTCATAATTCTCCATAGGTTCAAGACTGGATATGATGTATCCCTCTTCATTCACCAGGTAGATCATGAGAAATTCGTAATCTGCCATGGCATAGGTCCCCGGAATTACCTGGAGACGTCCCAGCTTTTCAAAATTTCTGGGATAGGACTGCTCCGTAATGATGACCAGCCCGTTTTCCAATAGCTCATCCAAAGTGGTGGCAGTATACATAAACTCCGTAGAATATCCTTCTCCCACAAAGGCAGCAATCAGATCCGCACTTTTATTCATCCCAAAACGATTTACCTTATCGGTGATACGATAATCCCGATAAAAGCCTTTTCCCTCCTTATCCTGAAACAGTACATCTCCCACTTTGAGAGAGCTTCCTGCGTACCCTTCAGTCTCATTGGCAAAGGCGGTAACCAGGACAATATCCATAGCTCCGTCTCCATTCAGCTCTCTGAAGGAAATGGCTGCAACAGAATCAGTAAACTGTTCAAGCTCTCCCTGATTGCGGAAGTTGGTCTCCAGATCCTCAATGCGGTAGACGATCTTTCCCTCCTGATCAGCAAAAAACAATGCCAGCCGGTTATATTCCCGATGAAAGGCAGGAATCACCGTCACCTCACCCCAGGCCTTCATCTCCAGGGAAAAAATATGCTCTTCGATCACTGCAAAGCCTCTGGGGCCGATCTCATCTGTCCGCCTGACAGAAGCGAACTCCTCCTGATAGGCCTCATACAGCAGGCGGATGGATTCTTCCTTCTCCACTGTAATCTCTTCTTCAGCCTCCCGAAGCTGTACCTGAACCGGCTCATCCTGCGGCTGTGGGGGAATCTCCACCCCCTCTTCCCTTCTAAGGGCAAAAAAACACAGTGTACAGAAAATGGCTGCCAGTATGAACTTAAGTCCCTTTTTCCCTTTACCCTTCACTTTTGTATCCTACCTGACCTTGTCAAAAAAGGGGTGCTGCAGAATGCAACAGCCCCTTTCACTGTCTTTACTCTTCTACTACAGCCTGTCCCTCATCATCGACAAACTCATAATACTCCTCGGATTCCTCCGGCATCTCAATATACTCTTCAAAATAAGGCTCTCTGGTAACCTTGGTCATCAGCCGTTCTGACATCAGCATGAGCTCGGTACTCACTTCAGAGCCTTCCCATATCTTGCCAAAAACGATCTCCATATCCACCCAGAGATTACTGGTGGTCACCATTTTGGGCATGGGAACGGAATCCTCATATTCTCCCATAAAAGCAGAAACATTCTCATTTTCCTGCTGAATCTGCTTATTGGCCGTCACCTTTCCGGTCATGGCATACAGCTCTTTTGCATGATCCCTGATCAGATAGGTCGCAAAGTCATTGGCTTCCTCCTTCAGCTGGCTATAACCATTGACATAGATCGTACTGGTTACGGAAAGGTTCTTCGTCTTCATTTCTTCATTCAGATCGGGAATGGGCGCAATTCCATAGTCATAAGAAAATTCGCCTGCTGCTTTTGCTTCCTCCAGCTTTTTCACGATGTCCGTGGTAGCCGTTGTCATAACGATCTTTCCCTCAATAAAATCCTGGATGACCGTCTCATAGTCCACTGCATCAGCTTCTATCGCAAAATACTGCCCCAGATCCTGATAAGCCTTCATAGCCTGAATAGCCTCCAGATTATACATGCTGATGGAATCAATGTTGTCTCCGCAGGCTCCGCCAATATCAATATAATTACCAATGAAAAAATAATTAAAGAAGATATCCGATACATCCCATCTGAATACCGCTTCTACGTTTTCCGGAGCCTCATAGTTATCGGCAAACTCCAGCAGTTCATCAAAGGTATCGGGAATCATGGAAGCCACCCTCTCACTTGCCCGGGCGATCAGCTCTTCCTCCGGAATACTGATCACTTCCGCCGCTTCCGTTCCCGCAGCTTCTTCTGAAGTGTTGCCTTCTGTCATAGTCTCTTCTGAAGTGTTTCCCTCTTCCACAGTCGTTTCTGCAGAGGTTTCTTCCTCTCCAGCCTCCTCTGCTGCAATCTCTTCTGCTGCTTCCCGGGCGGCTTTCTCCTGTTCTGCCTTAGCCGCCTCTTCCAACTCCTCCTGAATCTCTTCCCTGGCCAGATTCTCAAAATAGGTGCGGTTATACAAAAGAGCACTGGTTTCATAATAGAAGGGATAACCCAGAAGCATTCCCTGGTAAGTGACCGCATTAATGGCACTTTCCGAAAAATAATTCGAGCTGACGATATTATCCGGATCAGAGATCTGCGCCGTAAGCCCTGCCAGCCAGGCCTTTTCCATATTGTCATTGGTGGCGATATACAGATCCGGTGTCGCCTCCTGGGTAAGAGAGGCCTTATTGATGTTTTCCAAAAACTCCAGACCGGTCTGCAAAACAGGGATCACACGCACCCCGTATTCTTCATTATATTTTACGGCAACACTGCTCAGATAATCGGTCAGATTTTCGTCTGCATACCAGATATGCAGGGTTCGGGTATAATCAAAAATCTCCTGTTTTTCCTGCTCCTTTACCAGCTTGCCCGTATAGAACAGACCCAGTGCCATAGCCAGGATCACCAGGACGGATATCATTCTTTTTCCTAAACTCATTTACCTATCACTTTCTTATTCACTGCAGTCGTTAAGACAGGGCTCAAGAATATCCAGCATCCTGCGGATATGCTCTGAAGTAATGATTAAAGGGGGCAGAAAACGGATCACATTTGGCCCTGCATTGATCAGGATCAGTCCATTTTCAAGTGCCCTGCTGATGATCCCTGCCACAGGACGGTCAAGCTCCAGCCCCTGCATCAGCCCCTTGCCCCTTCTTGCTTTTATACAGTCATATTTTTCTGCCAGCCGGTTCAGTTCCTTCTCCAGTTCTTCTCCGACGGAGGCTACATGTTTAATTATATGGTTCTGCTCAAATAAATCAAGCACTTTATTGATGGCAGCACCTGCCAGCGGATTTCCCCCGTAGGTGGTCCCGTGGTCTCCTGCTGCCAAAGAAGCCTGCGCCACCTTTTCAGTCAGTAAAAAGGCTCCCACCGGTATGCCGCAGCCCAAAGCCTTGGCCGTGGTCAGGATATCCGGGCGGATGCCGTATTGCTGCCAGGCAAACATGGTTCCGCATCTTCCCATACCACACTGGATCTCATCCAGGATCAGCAGAATATTCTTTTCGTCACAAAGCGCTCTGATCTTTTGTAAAAACTCCTCAGTGGCAGGATGCACTCCCCCTTCTCCCTGAACCGTTTCCAAAATGATGGCGCAGGTCTTTTCATTTACCTGACTGACAACACTGTCATAATCATTCAGAAGGGCAAAGCGGATATTCCCGATCATGGGTTCAAAGGCCTCCCTGTATTTGGGATTACCGGTTACGGAAAGGGCCCCCATGGTCCGCCCATGGAAGGAATGCTCCATGGCAATGATCTCATGATCCGTCTGTCCATCCTTCAAAAAGGCATATTTTCTGGCTGCCTTAATGGCTCCCTCTACAGCCTCTGCACCGCTGTTGGTATAAAATACCCTGTCCATGCCGGACACCTTCTTCAGCTTTTTTGCCGCCTCGATAGCCGGTACATTGTAGTAATAATTGGAGGTATGGATGACCTTATCGATCTGCTCCTTCAGAGCCTGGTTATAATCCTGATTTCCATAGCCCAGGGCAAAGACGCCGATACCGGAACAAAAATCCAGATACTTTTTTCCTTCGATATCGTATAAATATACGCCTTCCCCTTTATCCAGAACGATCTGATAACGGTTATAGGTATGTAAAAGTGCGGCTTCCGCCTCCTCGATATAGGTTTGCATCGTATTCACTGTATCTGCCTCCTCATTATTGATCCTCATCCCGGATGATGGCCGTTCCCACACCTTCGTTGGTGAAGATTTCCAAGAGCAGGCAGTGGGGAATCCTTCCATCCAGAATATGTACCCGGTTTACACCCTCACGGATGGCCGTGGTACAGTTGTTCAGCTTAGGCAGCATGCCGCCGCCGATAAATCCATCCTGGATCAGCTTCTCTGCACCGGAAGCATTGATCCGTGAAATAAAGGAGTTTTTGTCATTGATATCCTTATACAGCCCCTCAATATCCGTCAGAAATACCAGCTTATCTGCTCCTACTGCCTTGGCAATGGCACAGGCTGCATCGTCTGCATTAATGTTATAGGTGGAAAAATCATCTCCCAGACCCACAGGAGATACGATAGGCAGATAATCCTTTTCCAGAAGATCAAAGAGGATCTTGGGCGTAACCTCCTTGACATCTCCCACGAAGCCGATATCCTCTCCCTGGGAATACTTCTTATCTACCTTTAAAAGGCCGCCATCCTTACCGCTTATGCTGATGGCTTTTACCCCCAGCTCACCCACCATGGTCACCAGGCGCTTGCTCACCTTCCCTAAAACCATCTCTGCGATTTCCATGGTTTCCTCATCGGTCACCCGAAGTCCGTTCACAAAACGGGCCTCCTTACCGGTTTTTTCCACCCAGCGGCTGATTTCCTTACCTCCGCCGTGAACGATAATCGGTTTAAAGCCCACCAGCTTCAACAGGGTAACGTCTTTGATCACGTTCTTTTGAAGCTCTTCATTACTCATGGCTGAACCGCCGTATTTTACCACAATGATCTTCCGGTTAAACTTCTGGATATAGGGCAGAGCTTCGATCAGCACCTCTGCCTTTTTCAACACTTCCTGCATTCCTGCTTCCATCATTTCACTCCCCCTTAAGAGCGGTAATCCGCATTGATCTTTACATAATCATAGGTCAGGTCACAGCCCCAGGCTCTGGCCTCACTGTCTCCCATTTTCATATCCACCAGAATCTGTACCTCCGGCTGGGATAAAATCTCACTGGCCTCCTCTTCGCTGTAATCGGTGGCTACTCCGTCTTTAAAAATCCGGATCTTTTTCTCCCCAGCCGCAAAAAACAGCTCAATCTTTTCCAGATCAAATTTGGCCCCGGAATAGCCCAGTGCACAAAGGATCCTTCCCCAGTTGGCATCATGGCCAAAAATAGCCGCTTTGGTAAGACTGGAACAGATCACCGATTTAGCCAGGATCCTTGCCTCCTCTTTTGTGGCCGCATGGTACACATGGGTCTCCACCAGTGCCGTAGCCCCTTCTCCGTCTCCCGCCATCAGCTTTGCCAGATGGGTATTGACATAGAGCAGTGCCTCTCTGAAGGCTTCATAATCCTCATTTTTTTCTGTAATTTCCGGATTTTTTGCCTGACCGTTAGCCAAAAGCAGAAGGGTATCGTTGGTAGAGGTATCTCCATCCACAGAAACCATATTGAAGGTATCCTGCACATTTTCTCTTAAGGCCTCCTGAAGCAGCTGTCTGGAAATGGCCAGATCCGTAGTCACAAAGGCTAACATGGTGCACATGTTGGGATGGATCATTCCCGAACCCTTACACATACCGCCCAGAGTCACTTCCTTCCCCCCTGCCATAAAGGTGACTGCCACCTCCTTATGCCGGGTATCTGTAGTCATAATGGCCCGGGCTGCTTTGGTGCCGGCCTCTTCAGTTTCCGAAAGCTCTGCTGCAAGGGCCTTAACCCCTGCTTTGATCCTTTCGATGGGAAGCTGCATGCCGATCACCCCCGTAGAAGCCACCAGGCAGGCATTTTGGGGAATATGTAAGGCTTCTGCCATGGTTTCGGCAGTCTGACGGCAGTAGGAAAAGCCCTGTTCTCCCGTACAGGCATTGGCTATTCCGGAGTTGATCACTACCGCCTGACAATAATCCGATTCCTCCACCATCTGTTTGTCCCAAAGCACGCAGGCCGCCTTCACCACATTGGTGGTAAAGGTTCCTGCCGTGCGACAGGGACTGTCGCTGTATACCATTGCCATATCCATTCTGTTTTGATATTTGATCCCGGCTTCCACAGCTGCTGCCTGAAAGCCTTTGGGTGCCGTTACACCACCTTGTATTTCCTTGATCATCCTTCTTCTCCTTTTGGCAGCAACCCTGCCTGCTGCTGTTTTGCTTCTTTTTGGTTTCCTTCGTCAAAAGGCCCGGCTATTGGTTAAAAGCCTCAATATTGTCCCGATTCAATACAAAATCGTAATAGTTCAGATCCTCTCTCTGGGTCCAGCCGATCCTTCGCCAGAAGGCATTTCCGATGTCATTGGCGGTAAAGGCGATCAGGGAAACCTTACTGATCTTTTCTTTTTTTAAGGCATTCATGGCAAACACCACCATCTGTGTGCCGACTCCCTGCATCCGATATTCCGGATCCACACAGACATGGTAAAAACAGCCTCTTCGTCCGTCATGGCCACAAAGTATGGCTCCCACGATCTTCTCTTCTTCCACCGCCACCACACTGGTGTCCGGATTACGCACAAGAAACCGCTCCACACCCTCTCTGGAATCATCCAGGCTGCGGATGGCAAAGCCCTTGATCTTTTTCCAGAGCAGATACACCTGATCGTAATCCTCTATGGTCATTCTTCTAATCTCGATCACACTAACCTCTCCTCCTGCTGTCCGGGCTGACATCCTTCTGAAAGCTCCTCCCGGGCCGGAATCTCCCATCTAAGAAATATGGTTTCCTCCAAGCCGGATTCTTCCTTTAGGGGAACATGGTTTCCTCCAAGCCAGCTTCTCCCTTTAAGGGAACATGGGCACCAGCTTCAGTCCCATGGTCTCTTCCAGATCGAACATCAGGTTCATGTTCTGTACCGCCTGGCCGGCAGCTCCCTTTACCAGGTTATCCATGGCTCCCATCATGATGACTCTGCCGGTCCTCCCATCCACCTGCACATTCACATCCACAAAATTGCTGCCTTCCACCCACCTGGTCTGTGGGCAGCTGCCTTCAGGCAGAAAACGGACAAAATACTCCTGCTCATAACAGGTCTCGTAAATCTGCCTGATCTCGGCCAAAGCCGGAAGGCTTCCGTCTGCCTTCTTTTTTAAAGAAGCATAGGCTGTGATCAGAATTCCTCTGTTCATAGGCACCAGATGAGGGGTAAAATTGAGGATCACCTTTTCTGCTGCCGCATAGCCCAGCTGTTCTTCAATTTCCGGCGTATGACGGTGGGAAGCCACACCATAGGCCTTGATATTTTCATTCACTTCACAGTAAAGATTGTTTACCTTGGCTCCTCTTCCTGCACCGCTGGTACCGCTTTTGGCATCGATGATCAGGGTGGACAGATCGATCATCCCCGCTTTTGCCAGAGGATAGATGGATAAAAAGGAACAGGTAGGGTAACAGCCGGGATTAGCAATCAGTCTGGCCTGCTTTACTTTTTCCCGATTCACTTCAGGAAGTCCGTATACCGCTTCCTCCAGAAACTGTGCCGCCTTATGCTTAATACCGTACCATTTTTCATAGGTGGCCACATCCTTGATCCTGAAATCCGCACTTAAATCCACGATCTTTACCTTATGCAAAAGCTCCTCATCCAGTAAGGAGGCCAGAAAGCCCTGGGGGGTAGCCGTAAAAATCACATCCACCTGTCCGGCCATCTCCTTTAAATTATCGTCCCTGCAAATATCCGGGACCAGCTTAAACATATTCTGATAAACCTCTGCATAGGGCTTTTCAATATAGCTTTTAGAGCCATACCAGACGATTTTCACCTGTGGGTGTGCCAGAAGAAGCCTTACCAGCTCTCCTCCTGCATAGCCTGTTGCTCCTACGATTCCTGCCTTGATCATTCCTTCCTCCCCTTCTGCTGCCCAAAGCAGCCCATTCATTACAAAGACTTTATGTATCTGGAAAATTCCTCTGCTTCATCTCTTCTTTTTCATCTTTTCATTTATCGCTGCAGGTATTTCTTCTCCTTCGCATCTGCTACAGTATAACACCATTTTTCTCAAAGTTGTAGCCCTGCCGGAATTTTCTTACCTATTAATATGGAAAAAGCAGTTTCCATTTCTCATTCAGTTGTATGATTATACATCTTTATGTATTTATTATGCAAGTCTTATTTTGGATATTTATTTGATATTCCTATATTTTATGCACTTTTATATATTTTCATTGCGATTATAATTAATTTTTATTCATTTTTAATGCATAAAATTGCACTTGATTTTTCTTTTTTGGCGGTGTATATTATTCTCAACGTGTAACGGTTCCAAGCCCTGTGAATTGATGAAAAGAACCGGGTAAACCTGCTTACAGAGGGTTGTTTATCAATTCCTCTGTCGAATGTGATTCTGAATCGTTACCTCAATGCTATACATATGGCTGCCGTGGGCAGCAGAAATGAGAGGTTATCATGAAAGAAAAAGTAATTTTGGCTTATTCCGGTGGTCTTGATACCACAGCGATCATTCCCTGGTTAAAGGAGAATTTTGATTATGAGGTTATCTGTGTCTGCATCGACTGCGGACAGGGTGAAGAACTGGACGGACTGGAGGAACGTGCATTATCCTGTGGTGCTGCCAAACTTTATATTGAAGATGTGATCGATGAATTCTGTGATGAATATATCGTTCCCTGTGTACAGGGCCATGCAGTATATGAAAACAAATATTTACTGGGTACTTCTATGGCCCGTCCCGTCATCGCCAAACGTCTGGTGGAGATTGCCCGCAAGGAAAATGCCTCTGCCATCTGCCACGGGGCAACCGGTAAGGGAAATGATCAGATCCGTTTTGAACTGGGCATTAAGGCTCTGGCTCCTGATCTGAAGATCATTGCTGCCTGGAGAAGTGATGCCTGGACCATGCAGTCCCGTGAAGACGAAATTGCCTACTGCAAGGCTCACGGAATCAATCTTCCTTTCTCTGCCGATTCCAGCTACAGCCGTGACCGTAACCTGTGGCACATCAGCCATGAGGGCCTGGAGCTGGAGGATCCTGCCGAAGAACCTAATTTCGATCATCTTCTGGTTTTGGGAACTACTCCCGAAAAGGCTCCCGATGAAGGGGAATACGTAACCATGACCTTTGAAAAGGGCATTCCCACCTCTGTAAACGGTCAGAAAATGAAGGTGGCTGATATCATCCGCACCCTCAATACCCTGGGCGGAAAGCACGGTATCGGTATTGTGGATATCGTCGAAAACCGTGTAGTGGGAATGAAGTCCCGCGGTGTGTATGAAACTCCCGGCGGAACCATTCTTTATGAAGCCCACCAGCAGCTGGAGGAGCTGATCCTGGATCGTGATACCTATGCTTTAAAAATGGATATGGGCAACAAGCTGGCTCAGATCGTTTATGAGGGAAAATGGTTCACTCCTTTAAGAGAGGCTGTATGTGCTTTCATTGAATCCACCCAGCGCTACGTTACCGGTGAAGTAAAATTCAAGCTTTACAAGGGAAACATCATTAAAGCCGGAACCACCTCTCCCTATTCTCTTTACAATGAGAGCCTGGCTTCCTTTGCTACCGGTGATCTCTATGACCACCATGATGCAGAAGGCTTTATCAATCTCTTCGGTCTGTCCTGCAAGGTACGTGCCATGAAGCTGATGGAGGCAGAAAAATAATTTCTGTCCCCTGCTGCCAACTTTTATATCTGCTCTGACGCCATTTCGTCATCAGGTATAGCGGTTTAGGGAAAGGAAACTTTGATGAACGTTATTGCTGTTCTGGTATTTTATTTGATGCTGATGAATCTGTTAGGACTGCTGTCCATGCTGATTGACAAAAAAAAGGCCCGTAAACGGGCCTTTCGCATACCGGAATCAACCTTATTCATGATCGCCATTTTGGGAGGGAGCCTGGGCTCCCTCATTGGCGTGCATCTCTTCCATCATAAAACCCGGCACCGCTCCTTTACCATCGGTCTGCCGGTCCTTCTGGTTCTACAGCTTTTACTACTACTTCTTCTATACCTTTCTCCGATCCAGTTTAAGTTTTTATAGACAGAAATATCCCCTTATTCTTTCATCAGCTTACTGTTATCCTTTGTTCGCTTGTTGCTACGAACATTGTAGCCAAATATCGGACTAAAGTCCGCTCTTTGGTCTATAATGTCTTCGCAAATGCGTACAAATGGATAAACAGTAAGCTTTTTTAAGAATAAGGAGACATTTCCCTGCTATACCGTTACGATCACTCCGCCGTCAGCTGCATAAAGGCTGCTGATCCCGGCCGTATCCATAATACTTACTGCTTTGAATTTGGCTTTCTTAAGAATCATATCCCGAACCGTTTCCGCACGCTTCAGGTTATTGCAATGGGTGATCATCAGAATCCGCTCTTCTGTCTTCTCCATCTTTTCCACCACAAGATCGGTCATTCTGCCAAGGGCCTTCTTGATACCGATCGCCTGTCCTGCCTGGGCTATCTGTCCTTTATCTCCCTGCATGATAGGCTTGATATTCAGCGTGGAGGCTACCAGGGACTTCACCCCGGTCAGACGGCCGTTCTTCCTTAAAATATCCAGGTTATCCAATACGAAATAGGTAACCATTTTGTCGCGGAAGTCCTCCAGCTTCTGTACAATCTCTTCAAAGCTGTATTTACCGCTTTCTTCTAACTCCATGGCCTTCATGGCAATCTGCGTCTCTCCGCAGGAGGCTGACTGTGAATCCACAATATGAATATTTTTTGCCGGATAAGCCTCCTCATACAGATTTTTTCCCAGGACTGCACTATTGTGGCTGCCACTTAAGGCAGCAGACAAGGTGATCACATATACCCGCTCTGCCTCTGTCCTGAAACTCTGCATAAAAGCTTCCGGTGAAGGGCAGGAAGATTTGGGGCACTCACTGGTCTCGGCCACTTTCTTTAGGAACTCTGCCTGGTCAAAGGTTTCATCATCCTGAATCTGCCAGTCTCCTACCTGAATTCCTAAAGGAATTCTCTGAAAGCGAGGATCATTTTTATACTCCTCAGGTAATTCACAACAACTGTCTACTACGATTTTATAGCTCATGTTTTCCTACTTTCTTGTTGCGTAAGCAACATTTTGGTCATAGAAATTTACCCTTCAGGGTAAGTTGTGTAAGATAAAAATTTTTTCTTACACCCTGACTTTCTAATATATGCATGTAGTATTCATTACTACTTATAATAGCATGTTTGTTATCCATCGTAAAGTCCTTATTGCCGTTATCCTGATTTTCCTGTTACAGGCAGCCAAAGGCTGAACCGTTACATTTTCCTCTTTGCCCGTAAAATCAGGCAAGCTGTCTCTTAAGCCATTCCAGCGATTCCTGTCTGGCTGCTTCCAGCTCCTTCTCCACCGTTTCATAATCGATCGGCTTAAGATAAGCCTCTATCCTTGTTTGCAAAGAATCCATATCCTCCGGCCTGATGATCCTTTCCGGTAGGCCGCTGAATTGATCGAAGACCCCGAAGCGCCCCGGCTGACGGTTGACAAAGGCCAGAAAACGCTTCTGAAAGATTACCGAGAAGCAGGTTCCATGGAAGGAATCGGTCACCACAAACTCTGCCCTGCTCATATAGTATACCCAGTCCTCCACCTCTATATTTCCCAGTACATGATCAAATTCCAGAATATGCCGGTTTCTCTCCCTCTCCCTGGGGCTGTTCTCGCTGACGTTGATGATCCTGATTCCTCCCAGCAGATGCTGTATTTTTTTACAGGCCTTTCTTTTTTCCGGCGTGGGATTTAAGAGATAGGCCATGATAAAGGGCTCACCGTTTTTTCCTGCCTCCTCTGCCGGCGGTTCACACTCCTTTCTTTTTTCTGCCGCCTCCACCAGCGGCTCATACTCCTTTGCCGAAAGCAGAAATACCGGATCCAGTACCCAGACCGCCCGGGCTCCATACAGCCGCTCGCAGCTGTTTACCCCAAACTGCTCCCTTACGGCTATCCCATCAAACCGCCTGTACAGCTGTGCATAGCCTTCTGTGGGCGGTTCCGCCCCCTCCATGCCAAAGGAGGCCCCATAGGCAAGCTTTTTTTTGTTTTGTGGGACGAAATCCAGCTGAAAATACTTCCCGCACCGGCACTGTTTCTCAAAGTGATAGTTCCAGGTCTGGTCCGAGCCTACAATAAAGGTATCGCTGCTTTGCACGATCAGCTCCCTTGCCCCTGACGGGAAGTAGTCAGAGGAAAGCTGATAATGGTCTTTGGCAAAACGGCCAAAGCGTTCTCCCGGATACAGGTTCATGTTGTCGATGGCAAGTACGGAATGCTCCTTTTCCAGAGTTTTGTATAAGGCATAGTTGGTCAGGGCATTGCCGTAATTGGGTGACCACCAGAGTACCAGGGCGATGTCGAAATGGATGCCCCGAAAGGCGGCGTTGATGCTGTTTTGCAGGGATCGCTTATGGGCAGGCTTTTCCTGCTCCTGTAAAAAGGCAGCAAAGAACAGATCCCGGAATTTCTTTCTTCGCACCGGCTCTGCCATACTGGGATTGAACGTAACTGCCCTCTCGGTGGGAAATATCCTGAGAGCATTCAGCCGGGAACGGATATCTCCAAAAAGACAAACTCCCTTAGCCGTATTTACGGTTACCACAGAGGTTCCCTTCTCTTTCTCTTTTCCCAGCTCTGCATCCAATCTTTCGATTCCCCAGAAATCTCCCAGAGTGATATCCGAATAGCTCATCTGCTTAAATTCACACTGATAGCAGGATTCTCTCAGTCCCCAGTCATTGAGGAACACTGCCATATAAGGGTCATAGCCCTTGGCGGTATAGGTCTTCCCTCCCTGAAAACGGATATATACTCCCGATTTCCAGCCCAGAACCTGCTTCTTTCGGAAATTGATTTCCCGGACAGGCCCCGCCATCTGCTCATGCTCCTTCAGATAGCTTTCATAAATCCTGGGTGAGGGTACTCCATGGCAGACCACATCAGCCGTATACAGCCTCTCATATTCCCTCCCCAGATAGGCCTTCAGCCCTGCTATCTGACAGGCACAGCCGGTAAACAGAACCTCCTCATCCCTCTTAAGAAGAGCCTCCACAGCAGCAAAGATCCCTCTGCTGTCACTCTGCACATATTTAGAGGAACGCATCCTGAAGATATCCTCCGGCTGATTGCTGACCACATGCTCTACCTTGTGATCCCTTCCGTAAACAGCTCCCGCCACATAGCCTCCCCGGCTCAATACGGCTTCTGCCAAAAGAGGGAATATTCCTCCTGAGGAGCTGTCCCTCTGTGCCACCTCATTTCCCTGGACTGCATAGCATTTTTCCGGTCTGGGAAGTCCCCTGATCTCTTGCTGGGTAGGACATACCTTCAGACATTTGCCGCACAGGATACAGGCTTCTTCGTCTACCTCCGGATAGAAGAAGCCCTCCTGATCAGGCTTCATGGTGATGGCATCTACCGGGCAGATGGATTCACAGCCGCAGCAGCCCACACAATTGACCACACCGGCTACGGTGGGTTCTTTGGACACAAGGAGCTTGCGTACAGGATGCTGCTTTTGCCAGAGCTTCTCCAGTACAGAGGCAAACAGCTCATCCTCCTTTAAGATATTGGCATACTCCCAGAACAGGCCTTCCTGCTTCTGCCCTCTTGCCTTCTGCCAAAGCCCTTCCAATACCTCTTCGGTCAGACAGCTTTGACGAAGCTCTTTCGCGTAGGTACTGCACAGAAGCATCCGCACCGCCAGCCCGGCCTCCTGATTTTCTTCCTGCGGTAAGATCACAGCCATTACCTGTTCCATATAGGCTGCGGGATACTCCCCGGAGAGACGAAGAAGAAACTCCTCCTCCACTAAAGCCGGCAGCTCCTCATCCATTCCGCCAAGCTCCAGAAAAATCTTCCTTCTGAGCATCACCGTATCCGGGACTACCGTACTTTCACGCAGCAGATCATAGAAAATATGGCCGGCCTTCTGATAAATCGCAAGCTGGGGATTTGGCAGATACTGCCTTTCCCCTGCGGCTGCCATGCCATAGATCCACCCTGCCTGACGATTCTTCTCCAGATAGGAGAACTGCCTCTGCAGCTTATCTTCTGCCCATCTGGCTGTGCTTCCCAGAAAGGCCAGATACCTTCCCGTTGCCGTATTCACTGCCCAGTTCATTCCTCTGCCTTTGGTGATCGGCTCCCCGGGCTTTAATACGATAAGTCTTTCCTCTTCAATATAGTTTTTCCTCAGCCAGTCCACGCAGGCACCGTCCCCCGTCAAATCCAGCAGGATCAGCTGCTTTAGCAAATGGGAAGCCCCCCTCTGGCTGAATACAGACTCTATACTTTTTCTCAGCCTCTGCGGTACAAAGCTCTCTGCCGTCAGGATCACACTGACCTGACCGTTTTTTTCTTCCGTAAACATTTCAGGATAGACCCTCCTTTATTCTCTCTCCCAGGCGAAGCACATTGGCATCCTCCGGCAAAAGAATCACCAGCTGCTGCCAGATCTGCCAGGCTTCTCCATACAGCCCCTGTGCTAACAGCTCCTCTGCCATCTCTCTGATCTGTGCCCCAAGCACTGCCATTTCCTCTCTGGCCCTGTCTGCTTCCTTAAGCTCTTCCTTTTTATGACTTCCAAACAGCTGTGCAAATCGCCGAAGCGTAGAATCCATAGGCGGATAAACCTTTAGACAGGCCTTCAGAGCCTCCCGCATCCGGGAGATATTTCCGGCCTTTTCCTCCTTGAATACCTGCTCCAGCCTTACCGCAAGCCTGCATACTCCGGGAAGCAGCTCCATCTCACCGGTGAATACACTCTCTCGATAGAGATTGCGGTAAAATTCCAGATGACCGGTATAAAAGCGCTCCAGCTTCCCATGCAGCCGGTGGTAGTCCGTCTCCTCTTCTGCTTCCCTGCACTCCCACTCAGCCCATTTCAGCCTGAAATAGGAAAAACGGATATTCTCTTTCCCACTCAGCCCATCTATGATCTGCTTACGCAATCTCAGCTTCTCACCCCGGGCCTTCTCAAACAGCAGATCCGTTCCCTTCTTCCAGTTCTCATACCTGATGGCGGTAAAAATATTCTCCAGGGAAACTCCATTTTTCAGGGCGATCTCAAATACGGAATCCTCCAGATCCCAAAAGTTGACCACCCTTCCAAGAAGCCTTCCGAAGATCTCCTCCATGGGCTCTCTTTCCCCCAGATAATCGAGATAACGCAGCCTAAGATAAAGCACGTAATGGTTGGAGGAGGACTGGATCCCTGCGAAAATCCGGCACAGCCTCATAAAGTCTGCAGCGGCCTCCTCCTCTTTCTCCTTCTCTTCTATTTTACGGAGTGCACCGATCACCAAGCGGTCGATCCCCTTTTTGTTCATCATAACAGCCGCTATCTGCGTAAAGGCTTCCTCATAGGGCAGCTTTCCCATCCACTCGGTCAGCTCTGCCGGAATGGCGGAATGGAGCCTGAAGCCTTTGGCCTCCCAGTCGATCCGGTAAAAATACTCCTTCAGGATGCTGCTCTCCTGCCGTCTTAAGCCACAGACTGCATACAGGCCGCAGACATTATTGAAGGCAGCTGCCTCAAAGCCTTCCCGAACAAAAAAGCTGGACTGGCTTAAGCACTCCATTTCGTCCTCATGGAATCTCTCGTAGATCTCCAGATAGCTCCTGCAGCAGCTCTCGCACTTCTCATACTCTCTCAGGCCATAGTAGATCTCCGCCCCCATTCCGTGCAGCCTTGCCCTGCACACCTGGGTGCTTCGCCTATCCGTCAGATAGCCCTCATACAATTCCCTTGCCTTCTCATAATCCCTTCTTTTCAGCTCCACCATGATCCGGCCCACGTAGAAGGTTCCCCTCTGCCGGTTTACATAGGAGGAATTTATCCCCTTAAAGGTCTCTATTCCCTCCTCACACAGCTCCTCCAGCTTATGGTATTCCCTTAATCCCCTATATTCGTTAGCCAGATGCACCCACCATCTGGGGTTATTCCTCTCTTTTTCGATCATCCCCACAAGAAGGCTGATATTCCTCCTGGAATGGGCATATTTTTCCTTCTCATTCTTAAAAATATAGCCATAGTGATCCACCGGGCTGTGGATCAGCTTACATTTTCCCCTTACGGGATAGAGGTATTCATGGATGCTGCTGACAAACCGGGTATCCTTGTCCAGACGGATCAGCCGGGTCACCCAGGCATCCCGATAGGTTTTTCCCGATTTATGGGTATAGTTTCTCTGGATGTAGTTGGCACAGCCATAGTCCTTATACTCTCCGGCAGTAAAAAAGGCCACCAGCTCCTCCACATCCGTAAACCACTCATCATCATCGATAAAGAGGAACCATTCTCCCCTGGCCTGCTTAAGTCCCGCGTTCCTGGCCCTGGAAAAATCGTTGCACCAGGTAAAGCGGATCACCTGCTTTGTATAGGTCAGCATACGCTCATGGGTTTCTTCATCGCAGCCGGTATCCACGATGATCAGCTCGCTGTCTACAGCCTCCATGATGGGAAGCAGGGAGTCCAGGCATTTCCAGATGGTCTCCTTCCGGCCTGAGGAGAGCAGGGAAATCGATAGAAGGGGTTTTTTCAGGTTCCGGGCTTGTGTGTTCATATTCCTCCGTTTCTGTGGTTCTTCCACACTTTTGTATTTTTGTCGGTAAATGTAGAAAAAAGGAAGGCCGGAAGACCTTCCCTTTTTCTCTCATCCTTATTGTACTTTTCAGCCTGCTTAACCAAGGATGGATAATACACCCTGGTTAGCCTGATTGGCCTGAGCCAGCATAGCCTGTCCTGCCTGGGCAAGGATCTGGTTGTTGGAGTACTTAACCATCTCTGCCGCCATATCCGTATCCCGTATCTGGCTTTCAGCCGCTGTGGTATTCTCCACTACGTTGTCCAGGTTGTTGATGGTGTGCTCCAGACGGTTCTGAACGGCACCCAGGGCGGAACGCTGACGGGATACTCTGTCCAGAGCGGCGGTAATGGTTTCGATGGCATTCAGGGCATTGGTATCGTCTGCACCGTCTACCCGGATACCCTCCACACCGATGATCTCACCGGTCATGGCCTGCAGATCCACGTTGATCTGGTTATTCAGGGTGGCATCTGCACCTACGTGGAAGCTAAGGGACAGATCCCCTACGCTGAAGCGTTCATTAACATTGACCATTTCCTTGGTCTGGGCAACGGTTGCTTCAACGATCTCACCGCCTACGTTCAGGTAGAGGCCGCTGCCATTGTAGTTGCCCTCCTCATCGAAGTAGCGGTAGAGGCCATTGTCTGCGATCTCGTTTCCATCCTTATCCGTAAACTGGGTAATTCCCTCTGTTGTATAGTTAGTCAAATCAACAGCAAGGGTCGTATCATATAATGCCATACCCTTAGTGAAAAAGTATTGAGTATCAGCTATTGCTTCTTCAAGGTCACCGGTCCATGTTCCCAGTGCCGTTCCCTCTTCTAACTTCACACCGGTTTCATCATAGATGGCTGTCTTACCTACGAAGTAACCTTCCTCTGTCAAATCATCCATCTCACCCGTAGTTGCACTTCCAATAGTACCATCCGCATTAAATGACCAAGTGGTATAATATTCCACATTAGAATCATAAATACTTCCAGCATTGGCAAGCTTGTACTGTTTGTCTTCCTCATCGTAATAGTATAAGTCTGTATTCAATACCACTGCAGTAGCAAATGCAGTGTCAGTGGTTCCATCGGTTATCGCTTCTCCAAGCAGTCTCTTCTCGGTTCCCAGAGCGAAGTAATCGATATCGGTATCCAGGGCATCAATCAGGGTTCCTGCCGCTACCTGTACCTCATTTCCATCATCATCGATATACACTAAAGTTTCAGAAAGAACGTCCACCTTGTTGTACTGGAAGTCGATCTCACCCTCTCTGGTATTGTCACCCTTCAACAGATAGGTCTCGTTAAATTTGGTGGTCTCAGCAACACGATCAATTTCGGTTACCAGCTGATCTACCTCATCCTGAACGTAGCTTCTGTCGATCTCGGATAAGGTTCCGTTGGAAGCCTTAACTGCCAGCTCGTTCATTCTCTGGAGCATGTCATGGATCTCGTTTAAAGCACCTTCTGCAGTCTGTACACAGGAAATGCCATCCTCTGCATTTAAGGAGGCCTGGCTTAAGCCTCTGATCTGCTTTCTCATTTTTTCAGAAATGGAAAGTCCTGCTGCATCATCTGCTGCACGGTTGATCTTATAACCGCTGGACAGCTTCTCGGAAGACTTTGCCTGCTGTCCCATGGTGATGCCTAACATTCTCTGGGAATTCATTGCTGTTAAATTGTGTTGTACTACCATAATTTTACCTCCATGTGTGTTGTGCTGCAGGAGAATCCGTTCTCCTGCAAAATCTGGTTTGTAGTTGTCGGGACACCGGCAAAGCCTATGATCAGAAAGCTGCCGATTCCATCAGCGTTTTCCGGCATTTTGCAGCAGTCCCTTTATTAATAATCCGGCCCTAGGATTCCGGTTTATTACTCATTTCTGACGATGATCACCTTCGACTTCTTCTTATACTTCTCAGGATGCTCCTCCTGCCTGTAGTATTTGGGCATCCTGGCCAGAAGCTCCGGATCCTGGATCCGCTTTTCGATAGCCTTACTTCTGACGATGTTGATCTCCTTGGGAGCATCGATCATGATCCTGGTCTGTCCCCCGCCACCACCGAGGAAGACGATCTTCACATCATCCCCGATCATCAGATATTCTTCATTTTTTACCGACATTCGTAACATACTGCTTCCTCCTTGAACTGTATATTTCCTTATAGGGCTTGCAGGTTATTGCTTCTATAGTGAATAAAAATCCAGAGAATGTAACACAATTAAGATTGTGTTACATCTTTCTTTTCCTTACCTTGGCATAAAAACAGCCGATTTCCCCCTGTTTTTCAGAAAATCGGCCGTCCTATATATTTTTTGTCATTTTTTCTTATTCATTCTATAACTTTATCTGCATAAAAATTCTATCACGGTCATCCTGCTCTATCCCCAGATACCGCCTGGTCACCTGGTAGGAGGAATGGTTATAGATATTCATTAGCAGTGCGGGTGATACTCCCTGCTGCCAGGCATGATAGCCAAAGGTCTTCCGTAAAGAATGGCAGCAGATCACTCCTTGAATCCCACAGGCTTTTGCTGCTGTTTTTATGATACGAAAAGCCTGCACTCTGGAAATTGCCACATTTTTATTGCTGTGGCAGAAAAGAAACTGCTCAGGAACCACTTCCCTGCCTTTAAGCTTCTGTTCACTTTTATAGCGATCCAGCGTAGTGATAATGGTTTCGTTTAAATAGATTCTGTTGCTTTTCCCTGTTTTCTGTTCGACCAGAAAAATATGGCTGAGATATTTTTTCCTTTTAAAATCATAAACCATCTCCCAGGTGAGGGATAAAATATCGGATATTCTGAGTGCCGTATTCAAGCCAATAATCACCAATAACTCATTGCGTATATTGGGCGCGCTCCTGCGATAATAATCCTTAATCTCTTTTAAATCCTGCATTTCTCTGATAGGCTGTGCAATATTCATTTTTGCTTTCTCCTTATCTTCCTTGATTGGTCACTGTTTCCTAAAAGCCTGAACCCTTATGAACAGTTGGTGAACAATGCATCCTGAACAATGTTACGAACAGTTACAAAAAAAATTAATATTTGCTCTAAACTAATTCCACCCTGTCACCGATAAATAAAATAGAAAAAAGGTAACACAATCTTAATTGTGTTACCTTTTTATTTGCTTTTCTGTGACCGGAAGCCATTGGCTTCCGGCATATATTCAGGTATTTATTTTTAAGACTTTGAGACTAAAAGAAAACAGAAAAAAGTAACCTGAAAAGTATCCACTCCAAAGGTGGATGCTCCAAGTTTAGACTGATATTTGTCCTTACGGACAACGCCTATCCTGTGGGTCAGACAGGATAGGCATTTTTATTTTCTCTTGTTTCCCTTGTCGAGAAAGGCAAGCAACGCAACAATTAAGCTACCAGAGGACATCAGCAATGCCAATACCCCTATAAAAATCGAAATGATTTCATAAGCTGTCATCGGCGCCACCTCCCTTCCTATGTATTCCGGCAAGCCGATTTTCATAAACTCGGGAGGCTGCCACCCTGTCATGGGTACTTTCCGGAATTATATTTTGACAAACATATGTTCGTATATCAATATATGTTTTATTTTTCCACAAAAATCATTCTGCCAAGGTCCTTTTACACCGACTTTCTCAATTTTCTTCTTGAAAGTTTATTTTCTGCATATTATAATGAACATAGAAAAAGAGAAGTAACCGCCCACAAAGTGGTTAGCCTCAATGAATGATTAATAAATAAGTCACTCGTCCGGCTAAGACAAGAGTGGCTTATTTATTTTCGCTTGTTGTTCCTATCTATGTAGGCAAGCAGTGCAATTAGAAATGAGCCGCCTAAAAATAACAGGCTTAAAACTTCATACATATCCATCAGCACCACCTCCCCTCTATCTCTAGTCCGGGAGGCTACCACTCTGTACACGATTACTTCTCATGTCGGTAGTGTATCACAATTTATATGAACCGACAATCTCCCTTTTTACCCCATTTTTTATTGAATAATCCCTTTATTTTCTGCATTTTTACATTTATCTTTGTAAATCCATCTTCTGTTGGATAGATTAAAACTTCTCTATAATATTCTTCCATCTCATACTTTTAACCTTTACCCGATCAGCACCCTCTTTCCTTCAAAGGCAAAGCCGTATTTATAGATTCTGTCCGCTTCTATCCCTCTGGCTGTCAGCTCTGCCCCATATCCCTTCTCCTCGATCTGGCGAAGAGC
>JAFSIS010000044.1 GCA_017439665.1 Lachnospiraceae bacterium | reverse complement strand
GGTGATGGTCGCATAGCAGCACAATGTGCCGATCGGCGCCCCGTGAATGTTGATCGACGGAGTCCCGACAAGTGTATAGTTGACAAGCAGTTTGACTGCGCCGCCCGTCAGCATTGTGACAACCGGAACATTGACCTTGCCCATTGCCTGCAAAAGCGCATTGGTGTCCCTTACATCAGGGACGTTTTCTATCAAAACGGTCTCATCCGTCATAATTGCAGCGGCGAGAATAGGCAGGGCAGCATTCTTCGCTCCGCCGATCTCCACCTCTCCAACTAAGGGATTTCCCCCTTTTATTGCATATTGTTCCATCTTTTACCTCTTAAAACAAACAATTTACGCATTGAAATATCATCAAATGTAACTGTGAAATCACTGAACAGTTATCATCGAGATAGTATAGCACATTATTTGCTTTTGTACATCCACAAACATTTGTTTGTGATTTGTTTGACATTCTTTACAGCTTCCCGCGCTTTTATCCGGTCCTTTTGCACTAATTCAGATAGTTCAGAGGATTCACTGCCACACCATTGACACGGATCTCAAAATGCAGATGCGGTCCCGTACTTACTCCCGTATTTCCGCTGAGTGCGATCCTCTGTCCCTGTTTTACGGTCTGGCCTACCGATACCTGTACCTTGCTTAAATGAGCATATCTGGTCTCTGTTCCTCCGGGATGCTTGATATAAACTACATATCCATAGCCTCCATACCATCCCGCACGGGTAACCGTACCACCGGAAGAGGCATATACTGCTGAACCGGTAGGTAAGCCCCAGTCCACGCCCTGATGGTTGCTGGATGCCCCTCTTGTGGGTGAGGTTCTTCGTCCGAATTGTGAGGTCAGTCGTCCGCCGGAAACCGGCTTAATGTAGGTAGGCGGTATCTTGGTTCCCCGTTCCACAATCTTGGGAACTGCCTCCATGACTACCTCTTCCTTAATCACTTCCTTACTCACCTCTTTGGAGTTTCGATAGGTAATCTGCGCCACAATCTTACGAAAACCGGTGGAAGGTTCCTGCCTGGTCACTTCTTCTGTGGTATACCAGTCATCGTTATCAATATAAATAATGTCTGCATCGTAAGCTTCCTCAAGATAGGCCTGTTCCGTACGCATAACCGAAAGCTCCGGCTCAGGTACCGTAACGATCAGCTCTTCTCCTATCCGGATAGTAGAATTTTCATTTACAAGGTTCTCATTTAATTCTATGATTTTATCCAGCGGAATGTTCGTCTTTTCTGAAATCCCCGACAAGGTATCTCCGGCCACCACCTCGTAGGTAACGTTCACTTCCTGTTCCTTGGTCACCTGCTCAATGGCGCTCTCCAGTGAAGATATTTCATCCTCCAGAAGAAAGGCCTCTACCACCTCAACATCTTCTGCAAACATCATGGACATGAGACCATACTCGTAGTCTTCAAAATCCCCTTCTGTTCCGGAATCCACATCCTCAAACATCTCATCAAAGTAGGCCTCTATGCCTCCCTTCCAGAAGGCAGGAATTCTCTCTTCCTCTTTCTCTTCATTTTTTACCACCTGAGCCGTCAGGGCACTGAGCTCTCTTGTAGGATCCAGGATCAGCTTGATGCCGTATTTATTCTGTACGTCATACTTATCCAGTGCCTCCTCCAGGAGGGCAATTACTTCTTCGGAGCTGGCAAGATTTACCGTATAATCATTGATCTTAACCGTATAGCCTCTTTGCAGCATCTGGGCTGAGCTCTCCGCCATTGCTGCCATTATACGCTCCAAAAGCACCTTGTCCCGATCGATCTCTCCAAAAACCACCCGACGGGATTCTATATTCATATCCAGCTGAATATACTGGATATCAGTAGAATCACCTGCCAGATTTCTTCTGGCTTTGGTCACCAGAGTATCAATTTTTTCCCGGGAATCAGTGCTTCCAATTTCCTGTCCGTTAATAAAGATTGTAAAAAAATTATCTCCGCCATCTTCCGGCTTCACCAGATTGGGGAGGAAAAAGACATAAAAAAAAGCGGCCAAAATCGCTGTTCTTAAGAAACTAATCCGAAGTCTTTTGTAGTATCTTGTAATATTTATCATCTTTCTAACCATCTATATTCTACGAAAAGAAGATGAATCCTACCCTTGATTATAACCTTCTTTTCATCTTTTATTCCTTGTAACAATTTTGTAATAACTCTATCATAGCAGTATTTTTTTTTCTTGTAAAGTAAATGTTATGGTGATACTCTAGGAATCAGAAAATATGGATAGATGAAAAGGAGGCATTATGGAACCGGTTATTTTTCATATTGATGTAAATTCAGCCTATTTAAGCTGGACTGCACTGAGCCTTCTTGAACAGGGTGAGGCAGTCGATTTACGGAAAATCCCTTCCGTTATCGGCGGCGACCAGAGTAAACGCCACGGGGTGGTTCTGGCCAAATCGCTGCCTGCCAAAGCCTATGGGATACAGACCGGAGAGCCTATTGCCAATGCTCTCCGCAAATGCCCCGGGCTTACTCTTGCCCCTCCGGATCACAAGCTGTATGCTGCCCGCTCACGGCAGCTGATGGAATTTCTGTCCACCTTCAGCCCCCATATTGAACAGGTCAGCATCGATGAATGCTATATGGATTTTACCCGGGCCTGCCCGGACTATTCCTCTCCGGAAGAAGCTGCTGCCCTGATCAAAGACTCCATCCGGGAACGGTTCCAGTTTACGGTAAACGTAGGCATATCCAATAAGAAGGTTCTGGCAAAAATGGCCTCCGATTTTGAAAAGCCCGACCGTGTTCACACCCTTTTTACCTCAGAGATCCAAAAAAAGCTCTGGCCATTGCCGGTCAGCCGACTGTATATGTGTGGTCGTTCCAGTGTGGAGGCTCTGCACAAGCTGGAAATTCTCACCATTGGCGATCTTGCCCGGACAGACCCTGCTATCCTGTCTGCCCACCTGAAAAGTCATGGGCTTCTGCTCTATCATTATGCCAACGGCGAGGATTCTTCTGTAGTGGAAGCTTCCCCTTCTGCTGCCAAGGGTATAGGCAACTCTACTACTTTAAGTACAGATGCCCTGACCCGGGAGGATGCTCTGCCCGTTCTTTCCTGGCTTGCCGAAAGTGTTTCTTCCCGCTTAAATAAAGCCGGGCAGATTGCCTCCATGATCAGCTGCGAAATCAAATACAGCACCTTTCGCAGTGTTTCCCATCAGACTACCTTATCTGTCCCTACAGATTCCCGGGAAATCATCTACCGAACAGCCTGTACTCTCTTTGACGAGCTCTGGGATGGCAGTCCCATCCGCCTGCTGGGTATCCGTACTTCCAAGCTCAGCACCTCAGATGAGCCTGTCCAGCTGAATCTTATGGATCTGCAAAAACAAAACGAAGATAAGCTGGTACAGGAAAAACAAAAAAAGCTGGAATCAGCCCTGAACCGGATCAAGAATAAATATGGTGATTCTGCAGTGATCAAGGGTAGCCATCTGCAATAGACAAACCGTTCTTTATTCTGCCAAAATAAAGATAAAGAAAAAGCCCCGAAAAACGGGACTCATTTTTTCCGTACGGAATAGCCGAATCTTCCCAACTCTTCTCCCAGGGAAAAATAGGTTCCATGGGAATAGGCCAGAGGATGGCTGTCCTCCAGATGAAATTTACCTTTCTGATCCATATATTTCTCATCTACATGAACGGCTACGATTTCCGCAAGAAACATATGATGGGTTCCCAGTTCGATCACCTGAGTTACCTTACACTCCAGATTAACAGGGCTTTCTTTTACTCCCGGTGCCGCTACCACCGTAGAAGGCATGGGAGTCAGATTCATCTTCTCCCACTTATTCACATCCCGTCCACTGGCCACGCCACAGTAATCGGTAACCCTGGCCAGCTCTTCTGTAGCCAGATTAATAACGAACTCACCACTTTCCCGGATCATCTGATAGGAATAACGCTCCGGCCTTACAGAAATAGATACCATAGGCGGATCACTGCAGATAGTGCCTGCCCAGGCAATCGTAATCAAATTCGGTTTGGTATCCTTTCCCTGACAGCTTACCAGAACTGCAGGTACCGGATACAGCATATTTCCTGGTTTCCAGCTTTGTTTTGCCATATTCCGCCCCCTTTCTTAAAACATTCCATTGAGATCCATAATCTGGATCACCACTGATGATACCGCTGCCAGAAGGGTGATCACTGCTATCCACAATATCTTACGATAATACTTCTTTGCGGTAGCCTCCTGACCGGCCAGAATGGCTTCTGACTTCGTTTTACTTTCCTCTACGACAACAGCCTGTACATTGCGGTAAACCTTAACATTTTCCTTATGAAGATACTCGTCTGCCTGCTTGAACCATTCCCCAATCGCCTTCTGGTTCGTTTCCATCGTCTCCAGCAGCCCCGTAAGCTTTGCTTCAAGCTCTCCGGTTGCCCCCTCTTCTTTAATAGAGGAAATTTTTTCCATGCTCTCCCGGGTCAGCTTTTCCACAGTCTGTCTGCTTACTTCTGCAGTCTGTTTGTTCTCTTCCACAAGCTGCTTCAAACTTTCGGCAGTTTCTGTCTGTCTGAGCTGAAGCTTCCTCATCTCCTGCAGACATTTCTCATATTCGGTAACCTGAAGACGCAGCCGCTTCAGCTCCTGCTCCTCTGCCGCCTGATTTGCTCTTATCACTTCGCCTGCAGTAAATTTCTGAGCCAATTTATCAATAAAATTATCCATCATTTCCTCTCATTCTGCTGCCGTAGCAGCCTTTTGCTGACAGGGACTCTGCATAATAGCATAAATCCCAGGTTGAAAGAATAAGCCTGTGTTATTTTAACATAGATTATTTCATTTTACAAACCTCATTCGTTTTTGACAATGCTCTGCTTTCTTCATACCTTTTACACTTTAGTTTTTGTATATATTGCATACAAATTTTTATCTCCTCTTTTTATTTTTGTTCTAATTAATCACATCTTTACATCCTGTTCATAGTTTATTCATATTCTTTTGTTATACTAAATTCAAGTCAAACAACTACTTTTCCCAACTTCATGAAGTAGCAAATAAGATGAATTTTTTCATAATAGCCCGGGTGCCGAAAGGTGCCTGGGCACTCCTCATTATAGTTAAGGGAATGCTGATTAAATCAGCATTCCCTTAATTTTCTCCGAAGGATCGCACGAATTTGCAGAGGAAATTACTGCTTCGCAGTGCAAATTCAGCATGATTCAGGACAGCAGAAAAAGAAAGAAGCACTCCGTACAAGCTTGCTTGTTAAAGAGTGCATTTTTCTTTTTCTATTGGATGAATTTCCCGATCTTACAGTTCTTTTCCCGCCATATTCTGGATCTGTTCATTCAGAGAAAGCATTTTTCTGTCCAACGCAGAAATCATGGTGGAGCAGTCCACCAACTCATCCTTGATCTGCTGAGGTACATTCCCTTCAAATTTATAATTGATCTTATGCTCCAAAGTTGCCCAGAAGTCCATGGCTACGGTTCTGATCTGAATCTCCACCTTGGCATGTACAATCCTGTCTGACAGATAGATGGGCACTTTCACCAGCATATGGTAGCTTTTATAGCCACTGGGCTTGGGTCTTTTTATGTAATCCTTGATTCCCACGATCTTGATATCATTCTGATTACTGATCATCTCCGCAATACGGTAGATATCTGAGGTAAAGGAACAGATTACCCGGATTCCCGCAATATCATTGATGTATTCGACCATATTCTGGATGGTCGATTCATAACCGTTTCTCTTCAGCTTCTTAACGATACTCTCAGGGCTCTTTATTCTGGATTTAATGTGCTCTATGGGATTATATCGGTGTACATGCTGAAACTCGTCGTTCAGGATTTCCAGCTTTGTCCCGATCTGTTTCAACGCCGAATTATAGATCAGAGTGACTTCTGTCCAGCTTTCCACGGGAGAATTCTCATTATATGTTTCTTCCATTTTAATCTATTTAACCTTCCTCAATGTATAATGATACCATTCTTTAATCATTGTCACCAAAATTTTATCATAATCATGGTAGAAATTGTTACTTTTTTCTAATATTTAATAAAACTTTTAGCTTTATGCTTTTTGGTTAATCTGCTATACTAAGGCAAAAGGAGGCAGTATGCGAATCTGGTTTAAAGTTTTTAAGGACAACCACTTGTTGATGGATACCACTATTGAAAATAATTCTGCCGATACCCGTACTCACAAGGTCTTTCAGGCAGTGGAGGAATGTTGCTATGCCTTCAACCTTTCCAAACCTATCTGGCTGGAGTCAACCATCAAGGATTTCAAGCGCCATGCCCGGGCAAGGTTTACCGCTGACGCTTTTATGGAAGAAGTGGATTTTGACTATCTGGAAATTCATGTTATCGAAGAGGACTGAAAAGGGCTGCGCAGCAGCCCCTTTTCTTAGGAAAATACCTTGATTATCAATTCTTTAGGCTTCATATCCGTTAGGATTGTTACTCTGCCATCTCCAGGAATCCTCACACATCTCTCTGATTCCGTTCTCTGCCTCCCAGCCCAGTTCTTCTCTGGCCCTGGAAGCATCTGAATAGCAGGTGGCAATATCGCCGGGGCGCCTTTCCCTGATCACATAAGGCACCTTTACACCATTGGCTTCTTCAAAATTCTTCACAATATCCAGTACGCTGTAGCCTGTTCCCGTTCCCAGGTTATAAATCTTCAGACCGGCTTTTTCTTCGATCTTTTTCAGTGCCTTCACATGGCCTTTGGCCAGATCCACCACATGAATATAATCTCTTACTCCGGTTCCGTCATGGGTATCATAATCATTGCCGAAAACCCCCAGCTCTTTTAATTTGCCTACTGCCACCTGGGTCACGTAAGGCATCAGATTGTTGGGAATACCGTTGGGATTTTCTCCTATGGTTCCGCTCTTATGGGCTCCGATAGGATTAAAGTAGCGCAGAATCACCACATTCCATTCAGAATCCGCCTTTTGCATATCACTTAAAATCTGCTCCAGCATGGATTTTGTCCAGCCATAGGGATTGGTACAGGTGCCTTTGGGGCACTCCTCTGTAATCGGGATAAAGGCAGGATCTCCATAAACCGTCGCCGAGGATGAGAAGATAATATTCTTACAGTTATGTTTTCTCATGACATCCACCAGAGTCAATGTACCGGCAATATTATTTTCATAATATTCCCAGGGCTTTGCTACTGATTCTCCCACTGCTTTAAGCCCTGCAAAATGAATACAGGAATCGATCTTCTCCCTGGAAAAAATATTCTCTAAAGCTTCTCTGTCCAGAATATCCGCCTGATAAAAGGGTACCTTTTTCCCGGTGATCGCTTCCACTCTTTCAAGGGATTTTTCACTGGAATTACAGAGATTGTCCAGTACCACTACTTCATAGCCTGCCTGCTGCAGCTCCACCACCGTATGGCTGCCGATATAGCCGGCTCCTCCTGTTACTAAAATTGCCATTTCTTCCTCCTGACTCTGCTGCTTTAGCAGCCGCTTCTATTTTTATGGAAAAACTATCCGGTTTATTCCCATAATTTTTCCGGATATACACCCCTGTCCTTAAGCTCCTGTATGGAAGCCTTCACGAAGGGCTTGTCCTCCTGGTAGGTGACACCGAACCACTTATCCTGTGAGGAAAGTACCTTCACCGTTACCCTGCCCTTTTCCAGCAGTCCTCCCACTTCCGTAGGAATCAGGCATTCTGCCTTCATGGGATTTTTTTCTACCTGGGTAAGGAAAAACTCCTCCATTGCTTTCTCAAAAAGGGAAAAGACGGAAGGATAAAAGGCCCACATATTCATGGAAACCAGAGTATCCGGAGAAATAGCTGTCCATGTAGTCCCCTCGTCCTCTGAGAATGCTGCTCCTTCATCTGTCTTGATGATCCTGGTTCTTTCCACGATTTCTGCCAGAAAGCCGGCTGAATCCGTAACACAGCAGCCTCTGGCCACACTTCCCTTGTCCGTCAGAGTATTCTTTAGTTGATAGCCCACCATGGCATAGGAGGGTTTGTCCTCTACATTTCCTACAGAAACATCTTCATGAGAAGACAGAAAATCCACCAGAGTCGTATAGGCACTCTTTCCGTAATAATCATCTGCATTGATCACTGCAAAGGGCTCATTTACCACCTCTTTACAGCACATCAGTGCATGAGTGGTTCCCCAGGGCTTCACCCTGCCCTCCGGAATGCTCAATCCGGCAGGAACGTCCTGAAGATCCTGAAAAACATATTCTACTTCAATGTGCTTACTTACCGCATCACCGATACAGCTTCTGAAATCTGCTTCATGCTCTTTTTTAATAATAAAAACCACCTTGCCAAAGCCGGCATGCATGGCATCATAAATAGAAAAGTCGATAATCTTATGTCCTTCCTGATCAATTGGGTCAATCTGCTTTAACCCGCCGTAACGGCTTCCCATTCCTGCTGCTAAAATCACTAAAGTAGGTTTTCCCATTTTATCCTCCATTCTTCTACAAAACTGTTCGCTTACTGTTTCGTTTTTTCTGTCTGCCTTTTCTCTTCTGTTCATACAGTATACTATTTTTTTGTATCCTTTCCAATATCTTTCTGATTTATCTGTCAAGTTTTTATTCTGGAAATCTATAGAAAGATTTTTTAATTTCGGTTATTTTCTGCTTGTGCTTTTTTTCATTTTCTATAATAATAGTAAGGAAGAAAAAAGGAGGATAATTCAATGCCAAAACGAAGCGATATTCATAAGATACTTATTATTGGCTCCGGTCCTATCATCATTGGCCAGGCATGTGAGTTCGACTATTCCGGCACCCAGGCCTGCAAGGCTCTCCGCAAGCTGGGTTACGAAATCGTCCTGGTGAACTCCAATCCCGCCACTATTATGACCGACCCTGAAACAGCAGACATTACCTACATCGAGCCTCTGAACATAGAGAGACTGGAACAGATTATCCAAAAAGAAAGACCCGATGCCCTTCTTCCCAATCTGGGCGGACAGTCCGGTCTTAACCTTTGTGCCGAGCTTCACAAAGCAGGTATTCTGGAAAAATACGATGTGAAAGTCATCGGTGTACAGGTAGATGCCATTGAACGTGGTGAAGACCGTATCGAATTTAAAGCCGCCATGGATAAGCTTGGCATTGAAATGGCCCGCAGTGAGGTTGCCTACAGCGTAGAAGAAGGTCTTGCCATTGCCGAAAAATTAGGCTATCCCGTCGTTCTTCGTCCCGCATACACCATGGGTGGTGCCGGCGGCGGACTGGTATATAATAAAGAAGAGTTACAAACCGTTATCTCCAGAGGCTTACAGGCCAGTCTGGTAGGTCAGGTTTTAGTAGAAGAATCCATTCTGGGCTGGGAAGAGCTGGAGCTGGAGGTTGTCCGTGATGCAGAGGGCAATATGATCACCGTCTGTTTCATTGAAAATATCGATCCTCTTGGTGTGCATACCGGTGATTCCTTCTGCAGTGCCCCCATGCTGACCATTTCTGAAGAGTGTCAGAAACGCTTGCAGGAGCAGGCATACAAAATCGTAGAATCGGTACAGGTGATCGGCGGAACCAATGTACAGTTCGCCCATGATCCGGTAACCGACCGTATCATCGTTATCGAAATCAATCCCCGTACCTCCCGTTCATCTGCTCTGGCAAGTAAGGCTACCGGCTTCCCCATTGCTCTGGTATCTGCCATGCTGGCTGCCGGCCTCACTTTAAAGGATATTCCCTGTGGTAAATACGGCACCCTGGACAAATACGTTCCCGGCGGTGATTATGTGGTGATCAAGTTCGCCCGCTGGGCCTTCGAGAAATTTAAGGGCGTGGAGGACAAGCTGGGTACACAGATGCGTGCTGTAGGTGAAGTCATGAGTATCGGCAAAACCTATAAGGAGGCCTTCCAGAAAGCCATCCGCAGCCTGGAGACAGGACGCTATGGTCTGGGCCATGCCAAAAACTTTGATTCCTTAAGCAAGGAACAGCTCTGCAAGATGCTGGGCAACGCTTCCAGCGAGCGCCACTTCATCATGTATGAAGCTCTGCGTAAGGGTGCCTCTGTAGACGAATTATTTGAGATCACCAAAGTAAAAACCTGGTTTATTGAACAGATGAAGGAGCTGGTGGAAGAAGAAGAGGCTCTGCTGAAAGGTAAGGGTAGCCTTCCTTCCGATGATGCTCTGATCACAGCGAAGAAAAACGGCTTCTCCGATAAATATTTAAGCCAGATCCTGGAAGTTTCTGAAGAGGATATCCGTAACAAACGGCTCAGCCTTGGGCTTACTCAGAGCTGGGAAGGTGTGCATGTAAGCGGTACCGAAAACAGTGCCTACTACTACTCCACCTACAATGCCGAGGATAAAAACCCGGTAAATACAGACAGACCCAAGATCATGATCTTAGGTGGAGGTCCCAATCGTATCGGTCAGGGTATCGAATTTGACTACTGCTGTGTACATGCCGCACTGGCTCTGAAAAAAATGGGCTTTGAGACCATTATCGTCAACTGTAATCCTGAGACCGTATCTACCGACTATGATACCTCCGACAAGCTCTATTTTGAACCTCTGACTCTGGAGGATGTATTAAGCATCTATCATAAAGAACAGCCTGTGGGTGTAATTGCCCAGTTTGGTGGACAGACCCCCCTCAATCTGGCGGCAGAACTGGAAAAGAACGGGGTAAAGATCCTGGGAACCTCCCCTTCTGTTATCGACCTGGCAGAGGACCGGGATCAGTTCAGAGCCATGATGGAAAAACTGGAAATCCCCATGCCCGAATCCGGTATGGCTACCACCGTGGAAGAAGCTCTGGAAATTGCCTCCAGAATCGGCTATCCGGTAATGGTACGTCCTTCTTACGTATTGGGCGGCCGCGGCATGGAAGTGGTTTACGATGATGAGAGCATGACCGGCTATATGCAGGCTGCCGTAGGAGTAACCCCTGACAGACCCATTCTGATCGACCGTTTCCTGAATCACGCTATGGAGTGTGAGGCAGATGCCATCAGTGACGGAACCCACGCTTTCGTTCCTGCAGTAATGGAGCATATTGAGCTTGCCGGTGTTCATTCCGGTGACTCTGCATGTGTCCTGCCCAGTGTCCACATTTCCGAAGAAAATGTAGCTACGATCAAGGAATATACCAAACGGATCGCCGAAGAAATGCATGTAAAGGGCTTGATGAATATGCAGTATGCCATTGAAGATGGCAAGGTCTACGTGCTGGAGGCCAATCCCCGTGCATCCCGTACCGTTCCTTTGGTATCCAAGGTATGTAATATCCGCATGGTTCCTCTTGCAACTGAGATCATCACCGCAGAGATTACCGGTAAGCCTTCTCCCATCCCTGCACTGAAGGAGAAATATATTCCTTACTATGGAGTGAAGGAAGCTGTTTTCCCCTTCAACATGTTCCAGGAAGTAGATCCCATTTTGGGACCGGAAATGCGTTCCACCGGTGAGGTTTTGGGACTTTCCGATTCCTATGGTGAAGCCTTCTATAAGGCTCAGGAGGCCACTCAGTCCAAGCTGCCCATGGACGGTACCGTTCTTTTCTCTGTAAACAACAGGGATAAGAAGGAGCTGGTAGAGATCGCTACAGGCTTCCATGAGGTAGGATTTGATATCATTGCTACCGGAACCACCTGTGATATGATCAATCAGGCCGGTATTCCTGCCAAAAAAGTAAAGAAGCTTTACGAAGGACGTCCCTGCATTCTGGATACCATCACCAATAAAGAAGTGGACTTCATCGTAAATACTCCCGCCGGTAAGGAAAGCATCAATGACGACAGCTACTTAAGAAAGGCTGCCGTAAAGGCCAAGATTCCTTATATGACCACTATGGCAGCGGCAAGAGCTACCGTAGAAGGACTTCGCTACATGAAGGCCCACGGCGGCGGAAAGCTCCAGTCCTTGCAGGAGCTGCACGCACAGATTCAGGATAAATAAAATCAAAAATCCCATAATCACTGGTTTAATCCAGTGACTATGGGATTTTTCTTATAAAAAACCATTATTACATTTTTTTTGCCAATTCCATTCTACTATAACCCATGATAACCAATATATCATCCAAAGAATTCAATAAAGATTCCTTTGCTATCGGTACTAATTTTTGCTCTGCAATCACATCGTAATCATCTGGTAACTGATCCAACATGAAAACTATATCCGACACTAATTCTATCTTCAATTCTTCATCTTTTGAACTGATAATTAATTCGATATTTAATAGAACACTTTTATCTTCTTTATCTTTTGCTGTTTTCATTTTTGCTCTGCATTCCATGCTGAGCTCAAACATTTTTGACAAATTATGAGAGATGAAAATATTAGAAGTAACAATTTTTTGATCTACGATCTTCACATTAATTTCCTGCATATACTGACTTCTCCTTCTTAGACCAAATTGGTGTATCATGGAACATTGCCATGAATCCTTCATCCGAATGACTTTCCCAATTCATTTGCCTGGCCCCATATGGTATAAATATAATAGTTTCTTTGATATTCTCTTGAGTTTGAAAAGACTGATCAATTGCTTTCATTACATATTGATTTAATGTTATTTTTTGTTTTGCAGCCTCTAATGCAGCTCTCTTATGCATTTCTGAAGGTATTCTGATATTAAATGTTCCTTTGAATTCTTTATCAGGACTTTTTCCTATTTTCTCACATAGTTCTAAATAATTATCAATACTTTGTTCAAACATTTCTTTTAACTCTGTAACTGAAGTTCCATGAAAATTTAAAGAATCAGTAATGCCAAACACTTCCCCTACAAAAATATTATCCTCTGCATCATATTCAATAGATGCATGATATCCTTTATATTCTAACATTGAATTCATTATATCAATCTCCATATATATCGCAAATTCTACTCTAAAACTTCTAAAATAAAAATTTTTATTCTATTTCACCTATCTCTTTTAAAAACTGTATGGTCTTATCAATTTGATATCTATACAGTTCATTTCCCGGATGAGGCTGATCAAACTGCAGAACCCTTTTCGTTTCATTATGCACAAAACCTATTCCCGAACCTCTGCCACCGGAAAATTTATCACAATTACATTTACCCATTAATAAATCCAATTCTCTCGTCGTAAAGTTCTTTGGCCTGGGTTTTCTACATAGTTTTTCAAGCAAATCTTTCTTCTTAGGCATCTATGAGCATCACCACCCTCATTTTATTATTGCAACTATTTTTCAGTTGCTTTTATTATATCATATTTCTCTACTATTTCAATTCTCTTCTTCCATAATTCTGGTATAATGACCGATTAAAGGGGCAGGTATCATTCAGATACCTGCCCCTTTATTATCTGCCTGTTATAAACCCAAAACTTCCTCTGCTACTTCTACTCCTGCTAAAATACAGTCATGGCAGGAGCACAGCATTTTTCCTGTCTCCAGCCCTTTCAGTTCTTTACAGATCGTACTTTTACATTTTTCTTCAAAACGGTTCAGCATTTCTTTGGAAAGCTGATAGGTGGAACCTTTAGTCTTCGGATCTGCCAGATTTCCATCACTGTTTTTAAACCCTGCCAGCATGATTGCCCCGGTCAGTGCTCCACAGACACCTTTTGTACCTCCCATCCCCAGGCCAAAGCCCTCATTGGCCTGAAAAAGAAGCCTTTCATCAATTCCGCATTCTTCGGCAAAGGCACAGGCCACTGCCTGGGCACAATTGTATTTCTTATCATGTAGCTCAATTGCTTTTTCTTTTTTGGTCATACTCATATTCTCTCCTATCTCTTATCCACTTTATGGTTTACTCTTTTGAATTTTCCTCAATACAGAAGGATTTCTCCCTTCCTGCTTCCTACAAAATTTTTTTCAGCATATCCCGCCTTTCCTTCCAGTCCGGCATGAATCTGGCAATAAAGTCATAGAAGGATTTCTGGTGATGGGGATATTTCATGTGAGCCAGCTCATGAAGGACCACATAATCTACCGCCTCCCCCGGCGCTTCAATCAAGCGGGAGTTAAGGGTGATCTTCCCCTTGGAGGGAATGCAGGAGCCCCATCGTGAGGTCATCCGGCGTATCTGCAGCTTTTCACATCGGATTCCATAGGGGGCTACCAGTCTGCCCATTCTTTCCATACTGTCTGTCAGCAGAATTCCCGCCAATTCTTTTTCCCGAATAAGCTCCTCCCGGGAAGGTCTGGCTTTGGCATCCTGTAAACCTTCTGTCCGCTTTTCCTCCTGCTGCTTTCTCACTGACTCCAGAGCCTTTCGGATAAATCCTTCTTTTTCCCGAATAAAATCCTCAATAAAGCTGAGCGGTACCCTGGGATGAGCAGATACCTTAATCCTGCTCTCTCTATCGATCCGCAGATTTACGTTTTTTACCGGTTTACGGGTGAGCTCATAGGTCAGCGGTCCCTGTGGTGTGATAATAGTCCTTATTTCTTTCGTTCTGTCCTTCAATTTTCTTTCCATGATGAGTTTTATTCTATCACATTGACAGTTTTTCTTGCAAGATGGTAGCGGGCTATGTATAATGTACTTTGGCAGATTAAAGTAATGCTCTGTCCGCGCCTGTTAAGCAATTTAACGGCTGCGTTGTTTCTGGATAACCGTGTAGGGAAGTATGAGGTACAAAATGGAAAGAAAAGTAGGTACTATTTCAAGAGGTATTCGTTGTCCCATCATTCGTGAAGGTGACAATCTGGTAGACATTGCAGTAACCAGCGTTATGGAAGCTGCCGCAAGCGAACCTTTTTCTTTAAGAGACAGGGATGTTATCGCTTTGACCGAATCAATTGTAGCACGTTCTCAGGGAAACTATGCCACCGTAGAAGATATTGCAGATGATGTCCGCGCCAAGCTGGGCGGTGGTACCATCGGTGTGATTTTCCCGATCCTTTCCCGTAACCGTTTTGCCATCTGCTTAAAAGGTATTGCCATGGGCGCCAAGAAGGTGGTTCTGATGCTCAGCTACCCCAGCGATGAAGTGGGTAACTCCCTTCTCACCTATGATCAGCTGGATGATGCAGGAATCAATCCCTACAGCGATGTGCTTACCCTGGAAAAATATCGTGAACTCTTCGGAGAAAACAAGCATGAGTTTACCGGCGTAGACTATGTGGAATACTACTCCGACATCATCACTGAGGCCGGTGCGGAGGTAGAGATCATTTTCGCCAATCAGGCAAAAACCATTCTGAACTATACCGACTGTGTACTCACCTGTGATATTCATACCCGCAAACGAACCAAAAGGCTGTTGACCGAAGCCGGGGCAAAGAAGGTCTGTGGAATGGATGATATCCTTACCGCTTCTGTAAACGGCAGCGGTTACAATAAAAAATACGGACTTCTGGGCTCCAATAAATCCACTGAGGATAAGGTAAAGCTTTTCCCCAGAGAATGTCAGGATCTGGTAGAATCCATCCAGGAGGAAATCAGAAAAATGACCGGTAAACAGGTTGAGGTCATGGTTTACGGCGACGGTGCTTTCAAGGATCCCCAGGGAAAAATCTGGGAACTTGCTGACCCGGTAGTTTCCCCCGCCTTTACCAATGGACTCATCGGCACCCCCAATGAATTAAAGCTGAAGTATCTGGCTGACAATGACTTCTCTGATCTGAGAGGAGAGGAATTAAAGGAAGCTATTTCCAAAAGCATTAAAGAAAAGCAGGACAACCTCGTAGGTAATATGGCTTCTCAGGGAACCACTCCCAGACAGCTTACCGATCTCTTAGGTTCCTTATGTGACCTGACCAGCGGTTCCGGTGACAAGGGAACTCCCATTATTCTGGTACAAGGGTATTTTGATAATTTCACAGATTAAGTGGAAAGCCGGGGTTACTGGCTGGAGATATGAAAAGTACGATTACTATTATGCGCGACACGCTCTCGCTCCTTTCAGACGTAGCGAACACTAAGATTTGTACCTTGTACAAATCAAGTGCCGGCGTCTTCAAAGGGTCGCTTAATAATAGTAATCGTACTTTTCTCATGTGGCAGCTTTAATCAGTCTCTTTTTTCTCCCTGTTCTCCTTCAGATAGTAGAGGAAGGAGTAGAGAATGGGCAGAAGTGCAACGATCAGGATAATGGGAAGCAGTAAAACCAGGGATGCCATTTTGATAAAACTAATCAGGATGACTGCTATTCCTCCCAGGACATAGGTCCATCCGGCCATGCGGTGGGTATGATTCCAGTTATCCTCAGAGGCCAGGGTCCAGGGAACTTTTATCCCTGCGGTATAATTCTGTCTGCACTTTGGCATATAGTTTCCAATCACAATAAAGAGGATTCCCACATAAAAGAGGCAGATCTTCTCTATATCCACAGGATAACCCAGAGCATGTGTATAGATCATCACTCCCACCATGATGGACGTGGCAGGAATGATCCAGAGAACGATATTCATCATTTTTTCATTAATCTTCTCCCGTTTGGGATCTGCCAGGGTTGCTGCAGCACAAAACAGCTGAAGCACCAAAAGGATAAGGGGTATTCCAAAAACAGTAAAGCCCCTGCTGCTCCAGCCATCGGCCTCACCTCCTATACCGAAGTGGGTTGCAATCTGATCCGGCAGCCTGTCCCACAAAAATATCCCTGCTGCCATTGGAATGAGAATCACCAGGATTCTTAAAAGATTCTGTCCCCTATTCAAAATGATCTGTTTAATCTTCTTTTCCATAGTCTTCTCCTGTCCGCTAATCGGCCTCTCCTCATATTTAACTATCATTCTGATAAAATGGTTCTTTTATTCTTTCGACTCCCCAGCCTGGTCATTAGTCTGCCGCAGATCAGATATCCACAGCATAACCTCCTCCAGGACAGAGGCATTCAGCTCATAAAAAATATAGTTTTTTTCCCTCTCCTCCAAAACCAGACCGGCCTTCTTCAGTGTACTGAGATGATAGGATATGGTTGCTCCCGTCATCTCAAAATGGCTTCCTATCTCTCCGGCCGACATTCGTCCGTTTTTCAGCAGTACCAGAATCTCTCTTCGTTCCGGCGCCGAAAGTGCCTTAAAGGTTTCCGCAAATCCCATTTTTCCTCTCGTCCCGCTGCCTATCAGCCTCTAAATCTATTTAGAAATATTTCTAATTACTTTATAGCTTAATTTTCCCCTGCAGTCAATACACTATTTTGATTTTTTTCTAAATACTTCCATTGGATAGATCAAAATAGCTGCAGGGCTTCATTGACCACTACCCGATAGCCCCAGGTAGTTTCAGAAAAAAAGAAAGAATATTTCTTCCATCAAATACAGCAGGGGCTGATGAAGAAGATAGATCAGCAGGGAGTTTCGGCCCAGTACTGCTAATGGCGGGATATTCAACTCCCAGATTTTTGCCCTCATCCAATCCCTCTTTTGGAAGAGATGATACAGAAAATATCCGGTAAGAAAAAGGAAAAACCAGGGAAAAAGAGAAAAGTAATCGGTAGAATAAAAGTCTGGCGTAGGAAAACCCAGCCAGGTCAGGATGTTTCCCATAAGCCCATTTCCCCGGTACCAGGCCTTCGGAAGCTCAAATCGTAAAAAAGAACCTATTTGCAGCCATCCGCTGTTGATCCTGTAGGTAAGGATAAAGAAAAGAAAGCTGAGCCCTGCCCCCGGTGTCGGTGGGAAAAGAGCCAGAAACCGATGCAGCAAAAACAGCAGTAAGCTGCAGGAGCCTATACAGGTCAGTACCCCAAATACCACCCGATTCTGCGGCATAACCAGCAGGGTAACTGTTGTGACCAGCAGGCCTGACAAAAATACTGTAATTCCATTTTTCAGCTGCCGTCTGCCCATAGACCAGCAAAAACCGGACAGGAGAATAAAGGTCCAGCAGATACTCTGCTGCCAGAAGAAAGCCTCTCTCCCCTGATACCATTTCCAGTCCATTCCATAAAGATAAACCAGATTCCATGCCCCATGGTAGCCGATCATACTGACCAGGGCCAGTCCCCTTATGGTATCGATAAGAGCATATCTGTTTTTCAATCCTTTTTCCTTTTTTCTTTCCATTATAATCCCTCTCCCCATGAGCAGAAAAAACGGTTCCTTTAGAACCGTTTAATCTTTCGTGTGGTATTCTTTTCAAACTCTGTTTCTCTTACCTTCAGAGCATAGACACGTTTATACAAAGGTGCCTCTTTATTATATTTGTCGATAATGGACTGGAGAGTTTCACGAATATCCTTTACCTTCTTTTTCCTGGCGTATTCATAATCAGGGAAGATTTCAGCCTCGATCACGCCCTCTTTTTCCCGAACCAGGACCTCCTGCACAAGGCGATGCTCACCCAGCTTATTTTCAATTTCTTCCGGAGATACATTTTCTCCGTTAGGGGTGATGATCAGATTCTTCTTCCGCCCAGTGAGGAAAACGAAACCGTCCTCATCCACATAGCCCAGATCCCCGGTTTTCAGCCAGCCGTCCTCCAGAGTCTCAGCAGTCTCCTGTGGCATCTTATAATACCCCTGCATGACGCTGCTTCCTCTTACCCAGAGCTCTTCGTCCACTACCTTAGCCTCACAGTTAGGCATCAGCTTACCCACTGAACCGGCTTTATAGTTTCCCGTATAGTTACTGCTGATCACAGGAGCACATTCAGTCATTCCATAGCCCTGATAAATGGTAATTCCAAATTTGGCAAAGGTATCGATATAGGCAGGATTCAGATAGGCTCCGCCACTGCAGATAGACTTAAACTGCTTTCCGAATACCTTGGCCTTAATTAAGGGTGCCGGAACCCAGGCCGCTTCCTCCAGCTTTTTCACCAGAGTTTCGATCATCAAAGGAACCATGAGGATCATCTCCGGCTCAAACAGCTTGATATTTTTTGCTACACGCATCAGAGAATCGTTGATGCAGATCACACTTCCCAGAGAAAGGGTTTTCAAAATATCCATGCTGAGACAGTAGGCGTGATGAATAGGCAGCACCGACATCACTACCGTACCATGGTCAAAGCCCATATCCAGACAGGTAGCATTTTCTGCCAGATTTCGATGAGTCAGCATAACCCCCTTGCTCTTTCCCGTGGTTCCCGAGGTAAACATAATGGTAGCCAGATCCTCCGGCTGGGGTTGATAATCATAGCCCGCTTCCTGTTTTTCCAGCTCCTTCCACAAGGAGAGCCCTGTTTTTCCTGCTTCCTCCACAGAAAACTCTCCTTCCATGGAAATCAGATACTTTAACCCGGGGCAGGTCGCCTTTGCGGCCTCTGCCACATTACTCTTACTGCCATCAAAAATCAGGATCTCCACATCTGCACGGTTCAAAAGCTCACAGATATCTGCCTCCGGCAATAGTGCATCCAGGGGAACGGCCACTCTGCCGCTGTTCACAATTCCAAAATAGGATACCACCCAGGAATAGGAGGTAGCCCCAATGATGGCTGCATGGCTTCCTTTTTCACTTAAGGTTTCCAGAAGGGCAGACAGCTTTTCGCTGTCTCTTCTTAACTGCTGATAGGTCTTCTGTTCAATCTCTACGTTTTTCTTTCCTTCCTCATTGCTGCCCTTCACCTTATAACGAAAAGCATCCTGACTGCTGAAGGTTTCTTCTGCCTGCACCAGAAGCTGGCGCAGTGTACTGCTCTTTGCCTGGCTCATTTTCTCCTCTTTCTTTTCCTACGGGCACATAGCCGCCCGGATATCTGCTGTTTACACGACGTTTAACCTTAGGCGATACTCTCCAGATACTCCACAGCTTCCTGAACGGTACGAATATCGGCTGCCTCCTCCTGATCCACTTCCACATCGAAGCGATCCTCAATTTCTCCCAAAAGGCTCATAAAATCAAAGGAGGTAAAGCCCAGATCCTCCATAAAGCGGGATTCAGGATAAATATCCTCCTTATCCACTTCCACGTATTCGGTTATTAAGTCCACTAACTGTTCAAACATCTCTTCCTCCGTTTCTGCTGCCTAAGGCAGCAAATAATTTGTAACTATTCAGAACCCCATTCGCATGGCTCTGAATAGTTAGACCAATTTAATAATTTCTCCAATACTTAAATCGGGATTTTCAATTCCCTTGAACATGATCCTGCATAAATAATAGTAAAAATATTCCAGCTTTTCTCGGGTCACAGCCTCCACCTGATGTTCAAAGTTAAAATCCAGTCCGTTATCATCGGTCCTGTGCATGACTGTAAGATACATGGCCTGGGTAGAGGCTCCATTAGGATACCATTTGGTCTTATAACGGATATCCCCGATCTGGGTCAGTCCCTTGTCCTTTAAGGTAAGAGGCTGGTAGGTCAGGGCCATGGGCTCATAGGTCCGTCCTGGCTCCACTGGATAAAGCTTTCTGCGGTATCCCATATACTCTACAGGATTAAAGTTGGTATGTCTGAAGGTTTCGTTCTGCTCATCCCGGACATGGAAAATTCCCTCCAAAAAGGTTTTATCCTCAGAAATAATGGTTCTGAAGGGGAAGGAATGAATACGGGTTCCTCCCGATTTCTTTTCCGCCAGGGTAGCTCTTCTTGCATAGGCCACGTTAATGGAAACATCATCATTTCCATTCATCTTCTGCAGATAGGTACGAATTCCCATGATCAGAAGGCACTGCAGGGAGATATGCTGCTCTTCACAAAACTTCATCAGCCGGGCCGTGGGCTCTGCCTCCAGATGGAAAATATCCAGCTCGGCATCCACATTCCTGGAAATAAACTGTGCCGCCCTTGCTTTGGGATTGGTCTGTCTTTCCCTTTCCAGGGCTGCGGGACCGTCTATTCCGTTGTAGATAGGCTCTCCCCGCTCGATCAGCTTATAGAAATACTCCCGATCCCTCTGCTGAGCCTTGCTTCCCGCCTCATAGGCCAGATCCTTTTCCAGCTGTTCAATATAGGAACGCATAGGCTTGGGATACTCTACTCCCTCAAACTTAGTGCTGCAGTAGATCTCGATCACATCCCGTAAAAAAGCGATCAGTGACTGGGCATCCAGGGTCAGGTGATCCCCCAGAAGATAAATCCCGTTAAAGCCGTCAGGCGTCTTGATCATGACGATCCTGCTCATGGGAGAATCCTCCCGCTTAAAGGGTATCCTTGTCCAGCCCTTCATGATCTCTTCTGCCTCTTCCATGGTCTTTCCGGTAAAATCCTCATAATCTACCCAGAAGTCCTCATGCTTCACGATATACTGATACCACTGTTTTTCCTTCTTGTCATAAGCAAAGCGGATCCTCATGGCCTCGCTTCTTTCATACGCCTGCATAATGGCCTTATGTAATACATCCAGATCGATGTCATATTCAATGGTCAGGCTGGTTCCCACATTGACTACCTCTTTTTTGGGGCAGTAATCCAGATAATAAAAATGGAACTTCTGTGCAACCGTTAATGGATAGGTTTTATAGCCCTTGCGTGTTTTCATTCGTCCTCTCAATCTGCTGCCTGCCGCTAGCGGATAACGGCGGTCAGTCTTTAAAAATCTCTTTGGTAAACTGGTTCAGTGCCTCTTCATAGACTCCTCTGTCTTTAAAATAGCTCTCTGCATGAGCTGCCCCTTCTACGATCAGCATCTTCTTTGGGGAAGCACAGCAGTCATAAAGCTCCTGACACATGGAAGGTGGAATAAAGGTATCCTTTGATCCATGGATGAACAGGATCGGTATTTTGGCCTTAGCCACCTCATCCCTGGCATTACACTCATCCATTCCATAGCCCGCAAGCTTCTGGTTAACTACATCCGTCATGGGAATGATGGGAAAAGCCGGCATATGGAACATGGTGTGCAGTACATGGGTGAAGACTTCCTTGGGAGAGGTAAAGGCACAGTCAGAAACGATACCCTTTACCTGATCCGGAAGCTCCAGGCCACTGGCCATCAATACCGTAGCTCCACCCATGGAAATTCCATGGAGCAGAATCTCTACATCTTCTCCACAGGTTTCGATCACCCAGTTGATCCACTTCATGGCATCATGCCTGTCCAGACAACCGAAACCGATGTATTCTCCCTCGCTTCCTCCATGGGCACGGGCATCGGGCTGGAGCATCCCATAGCCAGCCTCCAGATAGTACTGGGACAATGCCAGAAAATCCTTCAGTGCCTGGCTGGTATAGCCATGGAAACAGATTACAACCTTTTTCTTTCCCTTCTCATCCTCTTTTGGGGGAAACCAGAAAGCGTGAAGCTTCAGGCCGTCAAAGGAAGTCTGGTATACCTCCTCATGCTCCTGGGCAAACACATAGGCCTTTCTTTCCTCCAGAAACTCCTTATACTGCTCCCAGTCTGCACCGGCCATTCTGGTGGTTCTCTGTACATCAGTATGCTTGCGCTTCATCACACTAAGATACAGACAGGCCGTTCCCACCGCACTGGCTGTCACCATACCTCCGGCAGCCAGCATGGCCAGAGGAAGGATACTTTTCTTATTCTTATCTCCTTCTGTGTACTCCTTCTTCATTTGCGTTTTTTCCTTTCCTTTTTTGTCCGGGCAATGATCTCCTTCAGCTTCAGTGCCTTGTCCAAATCTCCTTCCACCTTAAGCTTATGGATCGCAAATTCTTCTACCGGGTCCACCTTACCCTCTGCAATCTTGCGAAAGACCTCAGGACTGGCGGTAAAGATGGCATGGCGATCATAATATTCATAAGGCTCGATGTGAAGCTGGCTGTCCTTTACCTCCACATAAAAAATGCCTCCGGCCTCACTGTCCTCAATATTGAACTGAAAGGCCAGATGCTCATGAATGTCGCTTACATCCGTCCCTGCGAATTTGCTCTTTATCTCCTGGAAAAACTCTGCGTAATTCATCTTCTTCCTCCTTCGTTTCTCCTGCTTGTTGCTATCCTACCAATATGAGAAACCGTTGTCAAGTTTTACAGCCTATACTCCTGCCAGATCAGCCCATCCGAAAAATGCAGCTGCAGGCATCTTTCTGACAGGTTGTAGATAACCAGATACTGGGTCCGGCTCTCTTTCTGTCCAACCACCTTTCCTCCTTCTTCCCTGTGGCTGTAATGAAAGAGTCCCCTGCTTGGCGGAGTGGTCACCGTACTCATGATAAGACTTCCCAGGGCCGGTAGCTCCTCCTTAGAAAAGTGGTTCCCGCAATCATTCAACGCCTTAAACACCGCCAGACGGATAAACCGGTCATGGGAGCTGTAGCTTCCGGGAAATATCCCCTCCAGAGAGATATGCTCTGCTAAAGAATCTGCCGCAATCTCTCTTCCGTCAAAAATTAATCGTTCTATCGGCTTTCCCTCAAGCCCCTGACACAACTCCGGTGAACAGGACATAAACCAGGAAAGATTTTTAAGCTGCAGAGGGTAAGCCGGTGCATTGGTCATCACGCCGATCACCTCCTGCCTTCCATAGATTTTCAATATTCCCGGACGGGCTGCATCGGTAGCCTCCAATACGGTTTCCTCCCCCTCTTCGTCCACGAAAAAATAATGCATGCTGGCAGGCACATATCCTTCTCCATAAAGAATATCCAGTATCTGAAGCCCGGCAGCCCTCTCCTTTACTTCTTTTACGTTTCGGCAGGTGGAAAGCAGATGAGTTACCAGCTCCATACCCATGCAGCCCTCGTACCCTGCTTCTGCGCTTTTCACACTGAAAGCCCCCGGCAGCATAAGAAGTCCGCCTGTAAGACCGGCTTCATTGATCCCATCCAGAAGCCAGCTGTCCTTCTGGTTATAGGTCATTCCCATATAGGCATATTCTGCCTTCTGTCTTTTTTCACCGGAATAAATAAGGATATCTCCTCTGCTTTTTCTGACCAGATGAGCCCCCTCTTTTCGCAGATCGTTTTCAATATCACAGGTTCTGAACCAGTAAGGCCTGTTTTCTGCCGAAGTCAGTGTCATGGATGAACAGGCAGGAAAAGAAAAAAGCCAACTCTTTTTCATCGTCCTTCCTCCTTTTGCTCAAGCTTTTCATTAATCTTTACGTACCTGAGCCGGATTTCTACGATTAGTATGGTTGGCTTTTTTTCCTTTATTCTTTTTCTTCTTTACTTTCTTCTTCCTCTTCCAGTTTTTCGTATTTATCCTCTTTTTGGGGTGTGGGAACCAGATTCAGGATCACGTTTTTTCTGTTCTGATGCTTCATATAAAAGTAACCCATAATGGCAAAAACAAAGGCACCGATAAAATTTACCACCAGGTCCATCATGGTATCGATCAGACCGATATCCAGATACCCTCCCACGCCCAGCGGCTCACCGTTAATGGCCACCTCTTCGATCCCCGGGATCAGCACCCTGAGATTGTGCTTCGTAGGATCCAGATAGGTAGAGGAAATCATATTCACCACCGTATCCTTCTGCATATCCAGCTTGAAAAAAGTATCCATGGCAAACTCAAAAAACTCCCAGAGCACACCGATGGTCATGGAAAAGCTGAAGGCAACAATAGCCAGAAAAACAGGGGAGAGATTAAACTGAATCCGCTTATGCCGGTTTAAAATCTCCACCAGGGAGAAGCCGATGGCTGCACAAAGAAAACCATTCAACGTATGAAGAATGGTATCCCAATAGGGAAAATGGATATAGAAGGACTGAATTTCCCCCAGGATCTCTGCCGCAAAAATAAAGCACAGGATAATGATCTCCAGGGTGGTGGGAAATTCAATCTTTAACGTTACCTGCAGGATACTGGGCATCATCATCAGCACCAGTGTCAGCAGACAGAGAAAGGTATTTTCATAATTATGGTTAAAAAACTGCAGGACCATCATCAGGATGACCACCACACGCATTCCGCTGTAAACCAGGAAGGTGCTCCTGTTTTCCGTCAGCTCGATCTGCACTTTTTTCCAAAATTCATGTCGTTTTTCTTTTCCTGCCATATCTTCCTCATCTTCTGCTGCTTCAACAACCTTTTGGCCACAGGGATATTGTACAGCAGCACAGCTTTTTGTACGCTTTTACTCTTCTATCGTCTCCCGGATAAATACATATTCATCCGCAGTAGAAAGCTCCTTATGAAAGCGGTAGTTCAATCGGTCGAAATCCTTCATCGCTTCCGGCCGGTCTGCTCCCTTTTCTGCCAGGAACCGGACCATCTCTCCCCTGGCCATCTTGGCATAGGTTCCCTTCTGTACCACTTTCTTTCCGGAAAACTCCCCGAATACACAGGTGATAAAGGTATCCTGGGGCTGGAGATATTTCTCCACGCACTGGGAATATTCCTTAGAGGCCAGATTGATGATCACTCTGTCCTCACCCATTACCTCATCATAGATCTTCTTTTCCCAGAAAGTATAAAGGTTTCCTCTTCCTTCAATATCTGCCTTTGCCTGCATCTCCAGACGGTAGGGTGTGACACCGTCCATGGGCTTAACCACTCCGTAAAATCCGGACAAGATTCTAAGATGCTTTTGCACATAGGCAAGCATCTTTTCCTCAAATACCGCAGGAGCCATGTACTGGTACTGGATTCCCTCGTAAGAGAGGATAGCCGGAGTCAGGTTTTTCTTAAGCTCCATGGCAGTGATCCGTTCCACATTCTGTGCCGCAATCTTATCATTGCAGCCCCAGAGCTTCTGAAGTGCTTCGGGACTTTGCCCACGCAGCCAGTTCAGAATTTTCTCTGTTTCCGATAGAAAAACGGGAAGGCCCATGGCCGCCAGGGTATCACTGTCATGGTTCATTTTCTTGGCTGGGGAAATGATGATTCGCATACTGCTTTCCTCCGGCCTATTCCAGCTCACCCAGCATCTGTTCCGGATTGTCTGCTGCCTTCACCTTATCAAAAGCCTTTACGATAACCCCTTCTTCATTGATCAGATAGGTGGTACGGACAACTCCCATGGATACCTTGCCGTAGAGCTTCTTTTCCTGCCATACATCATAAGCTTTAATAGCTTCCAGCTCAGGATCTGCCAGAAGGGTAAAGTTCAGGCCGAATTTTTCTTCAAACCGCTTATGGCTGGCCACACTGTCCTTACTGATTCCGATGATTACTGCATTCTTTTCCTGAAACTGAGGTCCACGCTCGCTGAAACCACAGGCCTGCTTAGTACAGCCCGGGGTATTGTCCCTGGGATAGAAATACAGAATCACTTTTTTTCCTGTAAAATCACTTAATGAATGTACCACACCATTCTGATCCGGTAGGGAAAAATCCGGTGCCTTTGTACCAATTTCCAACATAAATATATTCCTCCTTTGTGTAAAAAACTTTATCATGAATTTTTATATCATACCATATTCGTAGGAAAAGAAAAATCCATTATTACCATTTTTTTATCTTTTTCCCCAAAGGCATTGCATTTTGGAAAGAAATCTGGTTAGCTATTAAAGTAATAGCAATATTTATTTTCAACAAGCGAGGTGCAGGATATGAAACCAATAAAAGAAGGAAAAGTAAGGGAAATTTATGACAACGGTGACAGCCTGATCATGGTAGCAACCGACCGGATCAGCTGCTTTGATGTTATTTTGAATAACGAGGTAACCAAAAAAGGAACCGTTCTGACTCAGATTTCCCGTTTCTGGTTTGACTTAACCAGGGACATTGTACCTAATCATATGATTTCCACTGATGTAAAAGATATGCCTGAATTTTTCAGACAGCCGAAGTTGGACGGTAAGAGTATGATGTGCAAAAAACTTAACATGCTTCCCGTAGAATGCATCGTTCGCGGCTACATTACCGGAAGTGGCTGGAAAAGCTACCAAAAAGACGGTACCGTCTGTGGAATCCGGCTCCCCGAAGGGCTTAAGGAATCGGACAAGCTGCCTGAACCTATCTATACTCCTTCTACGAAGGCAGAGATCGGTGATCATGATGAGAATATTTCTTACGAAGAAAGCATTGCCCATCTGGAAAAAGCCTTTCCCGGAAAGGGAGAAGAGTATGCGGCCAGGCTCCGTGACTACACCATCGCTTTATATAAAAAATGTGCAGATTATGCCCTGACCAAAGGCATCATCATTGCCGATACCAAGTTTGAATTCGGTCTGGATGAAGAGGGAAACATCGTTTTAGGTGATGAAATGCTGACTCCTGACAGCTCCCGTTTCTGGCCTGCAGATGAATATGAGCCCGGCCACGGACAACCCTCCTTCGACAAGCAGTTTGCCAGAGACTGGCTTACTGAAAATGAAGGCCATAACTGGACCCTTCCCCAGGATATTGTGGACAAAACCATTGAAAAATACCTGCTGGCTTATGAAATGCTGACCGGCAGCAAGCTTTCATAAGCTTTAATTTCATTACCGCTGTATTGACATATGTCAAAAAAGAGGCATAAAATAACATTATGCAGGAAATGGTCTTTTCTTTTCTGCAACCTATATCGTTAGATTAGGAGGTGGCTTTTTTGGCGAGACCGGTTAAATCCAGAAAGGTATGTCAGTTACCCGACTACATCGAATTTGGCCCACTGAATATGGAATCCTCAAAGGAACCACTGACACTTACCATAGATGAATACGAAACCATCCGCATTATTGATAAGGAAGGCTTTTCCCAGGAGCAATGCGGTGAATTTATGAAGGTTGCCCGTACTACTATACAGCAGATCTACACTCAGGCCAGACACAAGATTGCCCTGGCTCTTGTAGATGGACATCCTATAAGAATCGAAGGCGGTCAGTATCGTCTCTGTGAAGGTGAAGAGGAATTCTGTGACTGCGGTGGCTGCGAGAAACACCGCTTAAACCGCCGGCACTAGTGTACTGTTATGCTAATTATCAACATGTCAGTGCACCAGAATACATAATACGTGCTTTATTAAAATTATTTATAAAGGAATGGAGGACACAAAAAATGGGAAATAATCCTTATGCAGGCACCAAAACCGAAAAAAACCTGTGGGAAGCATTTGCAGGTGAGTCTATGGCAAGAAACAAATATACTTATTTTGCTTCTGTAGCCAAAAAACAGGGCTTCGAGCAGATTGCCGCCCTGTTTGAAGAGACAGCAGCCAATGAGAAAGAACATGCTAAATTATGGTTCAAGGCTCTTGGTGAGGTTGGTGACACTGCGGAAAATCTGCTTCATGCAGCAGAAGGCGAAAACATGGAATGGACAGATATGTATGACCGTATGGCAAAGGAAGCTGAAGAAGAAGGCTTCACTGCTCTGGCCGCTCAGTTCCGTGGAGTAGCTGCGATCGAGAAAACCCACGAAGAACGTTATCGTGCTCTTCTGAAAAACGTAGAAACTGCTCAGGTATTTGAGAAGAGTGATGTTCAGATTTGGGAATGCCGTAACTGCGGACACATTGTAGTAGGTGTAAAGAAAGCTCCTGAAGTTTGTCCCGTATGTAAACACCCTCAGAGCTACTTCGAAATCCATAAATCCAATTATTAAATTAAAAAGAAGGGGAGTACCGATTTTGGTACTCCCTGTATTTTTACTCTGCCGCCCCTTCCTTCAATTCACTGTACAGAGTATAGGAATCTCTTCCCTTCTGCTTCGTATGATACAAAGCCAGATCAGCATATTTGTATAAATCATCATAGCTTTTCATTTCAGGTGTGCAGGCTACAGCCCCAATACTGATCGATAAATGAATCGTTTCCTTACCCTCTACAGGATAATCTTCCCTGCATCTTTCATTCATCTCTTCCAGCCTTTTTCTCAAGAGTTCTCCCTCAGTAACATGGTCGATAAAGATACAGAACTCATCTCCGCCCAGCCGTCCTACAATATCATCGGCCCGAAAGATTTCCTTTACTGCTTTTGCAATCTTTTGCAGCGCGGCATCTCCGGCAGGATGCCCCAGCAGATCATTTACACTTTTAAAATAATCCACATCCACCAGGATAAAGGTCCCCGCCTGAATCTTCTTTTCCGCTGCAAAGGCTATTCTGGCTTCGATCAGACGTTCAAGAGTTCCACGATTATAAATCCCTGTCAGCTTATCAATAGTAGCATCCTCTACCAGCTTCTCAGATTTTTTCATCTTCTCATTTATGTCACTGATACTGACATAGGCACATATATCCTGGGTGGCCGAATCTCTTATATAAACATAGTTGACCCTAAGCCATACCCACTCCTCGGTCATTTTCTCGTACCGTTCCCTTAGCCCCTTGGGAAGCTTAAACATCCTCGGGATCTCCTTAGGGGACATCCGCACATTTTGCTTTGCCGAATTATTTCCTTTTTCCAGATTCTTTTCAATATTATTGATCATATTTATGGCCGTGAATTCCGCACTGTCTTCAGGGTGTATACAATAAAACACCATTTTTTGGAGCATTTCCGCATAATTATTTACATTCTCCCACATAAAAGGGGTGAAATAATCTCTGCCCTCCTGAATCTGGTTACCGGTAATATTCACATAAAAGGACAGGATGGCCTCCTTCCAGGTACTCTTTCTGAAGTCCTCTTCCTTTTCCAGACTCAGACTAAGGAGCCTTACATTTTCCTTTTCATTTAACTCCCTTGCCTTCATGAACAGCAGCAGATAACCGGCTCCGAAGATCAAAGATGTTTTCAAAAACATTTCCACGAAGAAGATCTTCTGAACCTGTCCCATATCAACCAGCCCATCTACCAGAATAGGTCTGAGAATAAGGCTTGAAAAAATCTGAGTCACCAAACAGACAGATAAAAAAGCAAAATGAAAAAAACCTTTTCTTCTGTCATGAACCATAACTTTCAGCTCTCTGATCGGATAAACAGTATTTTTGCTGAGAAAAAAGCACCACCAGCCACTGAAAAAAATGGTAAGCGGAAAAATTGTATCACTGGTAACATGTCCGGATGAGATGAGTCCTATCATCGATACCAGCAGCCAGTAAATACAAATGAAGTTACATAAAATTTTGACCCAGTAATACAGATAGGAGAAAAAATCATCCCGGGACATCAAAAGCAGCTCAATAACAATAATCGTAGGAGCCGCCAGCAGCATAAACACCGGTGCCGACTCTCCAATATAAATATTGAATACTGTGAGCAGTACCCCATTCAGAGCTGAACAAACTGCCCTCTCTTCAAAATGAAAATAGGGCTTTTTGATCAGTAATTTTCCGAGATACAAAAAGCTCCATTCGCTGGCCAAAAAAACCACTAAAAATATTCTTTGCATAAATGTCCTCTAATCCATTTCCCCGAACCTTCATGATATCTGCGGATATTCTGTCAGAATCTTTCTTCTTTATCAAAAGCTCGCACCCACCATCTCCATCAATATCGTAACAGGAAAACTGATATTCCCCATCCCGGTAGTTTGATTCCAAATATGCTTTGTACAGAAAAATCTTTTCCGGATTTACGTCGCTCATGTCTGGAAGGAACAATTTCCAGCTGATTGCGGAGCATAAATAACCGGCTTTTGCCTCTCCCTTCGGTCCGAAAGAAAACTGCAGAAACAATCCTGTGATCATGGCCAATACGATACACGTTGAAAGTAAAGCCGATCCTTTTTTCCCTGTCAACATAAACCTGTCCCCTTCTTTTTTCCGGCTGAATAACACTACATTTTTATCATAACATACTCTTCTTTTTTTCAATAGTCCTATTGACAAGTTTGGTCTATAGTAATAGACTATGAATATATTAGTCTATTACCATAGATCTGACTTTTATTTCGCATCTGTCAAAGTATCTATCTGAAAGGAGGATATGATTATGGGAAAGGACACTTTATGTGACAGTGATTACAAATTTATGTCCATTGTGTGGGAGTATGCTCCCATAAATTCCGGTGAGCTGGTGAAGCTGTGCTACGAAAAACTGGGATGGAAGAAATCCACCACCTACACCACCATCAAAAAGCTCAGTGAAAAGGGCTATCTTAGAAATGAAAATGCCGTTGTCAGCGTACTGATCCCCAGGGAGAAAGCACAGGCCAACGAATCTGCCACCTTTGTGGACCGTACCTTTGGCGGCTCTCTGCCCCATTTTATTACTGCTTTTTTAAACGGGAGGGGTATCTCGGATGAAGAAGCCAGAAGAATCCGGAAGATCATCGATGACTATGAAGAAAAACAGTAAATTATTTGACTATACCTAAGGAGAAAATGATGAATAATTTCGTTTTGCTTTTTGACCAAATCCTGGAAATGAGCCTGACCGCATCCATAGCCGTTATTGCGGTACTGCTGATCCGTCTTGCACTGATTCGTTTTCCGAAAAAATACTCTTATTGGCTGTGGATGGTGGTTTTGTTCCGTCTGCTCTGCCCGATATCCATTGGCTCTGCTTTCAGTATATTTAATTTCGTCCGGTATTGGTCTAATTTCCTTGAGCGGTCCGATATTTCTCCCCCATCTTCAGAGGTGGAATTCCTTCCCAATGAGCAGATTACAACTACCGCCATACCTGCCATGAATGGTGAGACAGCCTCAGAACAGACTGCTCACACCTATGCTTCTGAGGAAACCAGCTATATCCCCATGGAGACTATCACTTCCCACTGGTGGAAGGTTGCTGCATTGATCTGGATTGCAGGAATAGCCATTTTCCTGGGCTACAGCCTTTATCAGTATGTACGGCTGCATAAACGGGTAAAAAGGGCCACTCTCCTTCGGCATAATATCTATGAATGTGAAAACATTTCCTCTCCTTTTGTAATGGGGCTTTTTTCTCCCCGGATCTACCTTCCCTATGGTCTGGAGAAAAGAAAACAGGATTTTATCCTGACCCATGAAAAATACCACATCAGGCGTGGCGATCACCTGATCAAGCTGATTGCCTTCCTTGCCCTTGGCCTGCACTGGTTCAATCCTCTGGTCTGGATATCCTGGTTCTTCCTGCAAAGGGATATGGAGATGAGCTGTGATGAGAAAGTGGTCTCTCTTCTTGGCAATGAGTTCAAAAAGGAATACAGCAGTCTTTTACTGTCCTTTTCCACCAATCAGCGTCCGAACTTAGGCGGTCCGCTGGCCTTTGGGGAATCGGATACGGAAAAACGGATCAAAAATATCCTTCATTTTCACCAGCCGGGACGTCTGGCCGCTGTCCTGGGGATTTTTCTTCTTGCCTTTCTGATCCTTGGGTTTGGTACAAGTGAGGTGCCTTCTTCTGATGGTGGTTCTTCGACCGGATCTAAGGAGGGTCTTCTTTTTTTCGAAGAAACTCAGGTCACAGAAGGACGGACAGGTGGTGTACCCGGCACGGACAGCAATACTACCAGTGATTATATGAGCCCTATCCTCGTTATGGAGCCGGTCATCGATCTGGATGCCACTACAGGAGCAGACGGATATTTCGTTTACTATGCAGATGAACACCGGATCATCTTCGGCGGCTACTTTGGACTTTTTGTCTACTCCAAGGATGAAGAACGGCTGATCCGCAGTGTGGATCTGGAACCCATCGGCTGCAACTATACCCAGGGAGACAGCTATTGTGAAATTTTTGTCTCTGAAGACGGGGAGACGGTCTATCTGCATCCTATTGATTATACCGGTATGTATGTCTATGAAGTAACGAATAATTCTTTATTTGAAATCGCCTATGATCTGACAGGAGTAGAGCTTTACGATGGACTGACCGCCGATGGTTCTGCCACCTACATGACCCCGGAAGGCCCGGTAAGTGATCTTATGCGTGGACAATACGGCACCTTGGGGGACATTGGCTACACCGATGAAAATGGACTGAATCATTATCTGCTGCTGCCACCTCTTTATACCGACACCGTCTATTTTGAACCGGAGGATATTACCAATCTGGTAATGGCAGAAATGACTTATGAAAATAAGGTATACCGAACCACCAACAAGGAAGCCCTGGCCTATATTGAAGAGTATTTTTCCACAGCCTTTTTCATGGGAAAGGAGGCTTCCGCCTGTCCCTTCTACGATAAAATGTATCTCACCAGGGCCGATGGTACTGTGGGAATCATCTATCCTGCCACAGACAGCTGTGCTTCCTTCCGCACTCCCACAGGCGACTATGATTATTTATCCGGGGATAACAGTGAGCTCTGGAACTTTTTCCCGGGAATTTCTAAAGGAGAGTAAAAAACAGGAACTCAAATCTGCAACTTGGATTTGAGCTCCTGTTTTAGTTTTATGGTTTATTGCAACCATCTGGTTCCTTCATCGTTAATTCGTACCAAAATCTGTTTTGTATAAATTTATTTGTTTGGGTTAAAGGATTATCATCTATTCACAATACTGCCTATACAGCAGTTCCACTTTCTTTTTTATTCGAAGGTTAAGCTCCTCCGGCTCCAAAACTACAGCATGATTTCCTAAAGAAAGCAAATAATCAGCCAACCAGTCCAATGTAGCCTCCCGAATGTCCAATTCAATCCATCCCGATCCATCCGACAGGATCTGCAACCCTCTTGCCAGAAGAAATTCTGTTTCACAGCGTTTTACTCCCATTGCAGTCAGCCGGAGTTTTACCCGGCAATCCTTTCCTTCCTCCAGATGGGATAAATATTCCTGAATAGAATCCGGAACAGGGCAATTTTCTGCCTCATAGGATTTTTCTTCCAAAATGTCCTGGATCCGATCCACACGAAATTCTCTGATCTGATTACTTTCCATACAATATGCAGGACAGTACCATAGTCCATTCATGGCATACAGTCCCAGAGGCCGGATGGTTCTCAAGCTTTCCTTGTGGGCAGATACATAACGGATCGTAGCAGTATTTTCCGCAAGAATCAAATGAAATATCTGCTTTAATAAGGGAGACTTCCGATGTCTGTCAGGAGTCCAAAACACCAGACGTTTCTGGATTTGCATAATGGTATTCTGCATATCCGGTGACAGACAATTCAAAAATTTTTTGGTTACAGAAAGGGTTTCCTCTTCAAAGGGCAAATCCCGGTAAAATTGCAAGGCCTGACAAGCAAAAAATACAGCCTTAGCCTCATTTTCCGAAAAAGCAATCGGCGGAAGAATCCTCTCCTTGAGCAGACGGTAACCACCCGCTGCCCCTACCTCCGAATAGAGCGGAAAACCAGCCTCTTCTAACTTATGCAGATCCCGTAATATGGTACGTTTGGAAACTCCAAATTCCTCTGCCAGCTCTCCTACTGTAAATTTTCGTTTTGCATTTATGGTAATCATCATTTCTATCAATCTTTGTGCTTTGGACATGGCTGATATTTTCCACTATAAATCTCTACTCTCTTCTGAGTCTCTTCAAAAAAAATTTAATCGGTATTTTCTTTAAATAATAGTGACAATATCTGTCACCATTTGATGATACTATACCAGTGTCACCAATGAAACACAAGACGTTTATTAACAAAAGAAAGGATACACACATGAAAAAAATTGTAGAAATGATTATTCTAAAAGTAAAACCAGAGACCTCTGAAGAACAGCTTCTTTTACTATCTGAACAATTCAATACCGCATTACAGCAGAAAATTGACGGCTTCATCTCCCGCGTACTTACTAAAGACACACAGTCCGACCAGTGGGTGGAATTAATTTGCTGGCAATCTTTGGAGGCTGCACAAGTAGCCTTAGAAAAAATTTACCAACTGAATGAATTTACGCAATACTGCTATGCTTTAGAAAATGGGGACATGAAAATTTTTTATCTGGAGGAAAAAGCATGACTACTGATAACATTCTTTCCTACTGTTTATCTAATCTTGAGGACGTAGTTCTGATGGAAAGCTGGGGTGAACGGGGAATATTCTATAATCCCGGAAACAGGCTGAAACGAGGTGTTTATGTATTGACCATCAAGGAAAAAGATGGTGCGAACGATAAGGCCTCCAGGCTTAACCGAGACGGAGTATACCGGATTAATATTGGCCTTAGAAAAGAAACCTTTCTTGATCGTTTTGGCTCTATCCCCAAGCGTCCTGCTGCTGGTAAAACCGTTGCTATGAATATTGATTTTACTGCTCTGGACTGTATCCTTCCCCATCCGGTTTATGCCTGGATGGGTTGGGTCTGCGTCCTGAATCCATCTGATGAAACCTTTGAAGAGTTTAAGCTGATGATCCAGGAATCCTATGAATTTGCAAGGGAGAAATATGGAAAGCGCAGGAGTTGATGTAATCGTTGTTTTAGAATTCCTCTGCCCTTTTGTGATTATAAATTGACGTGTTTCAGTATGGCTTTAGATTCGTCTTACAGACAGTGTTATAGATTGGAAATCGATTCTTCGAATTGCTCCAGGGAGGTAACCCTGGCTGCCTTCTTATGCATAGCTTTTAACCTAAGGCTGTCCTCCTCAGACATAATGCGGGTATAAAGTTGGTCACTGATTGGGCCAAAATCCTCAAGAAGCTCCAGGATACTCTGTCTTTTGGCATTCAGCTCTGTATCCTCAGCCATCTTCTGGGCCATCTTCCGGGCCATCTCTCCGGCCATCTCCTGGGCCATCTCCTGGGCCATCTCCTGGGCCATCTCTTCGGCCATCTCCTGGGCCATTTCCTTGGCTTCTTTTTTTGCTTCGTGCCGGATATACTCTTCGATCAACATATACCTATGCCCCATTTCTCTGCTTTTTTTGACGCTACGGATAGATTTTTGAAGCTGTTTTACGAACTTATCCTCTGATGGGCTGTCACCTGCCGCTGTATCCTCCCGGATGAAGGTTAAAAATTCTTTCATCTCCTTAGGCACGCTCTCCGGATCCTCTCCCCTGGTGGTGAGAAAAATACTCCTTGCCTCATCCTCCATACCCAGATCCAGATTTTCCAGGCAACGGTTCTCAAAGGTATAGCAGTACCGCTTCTCCCCAAAGGGATCGAAGTCACAGATAAAGATCACATAGGTCTGTGGCAGCTCCTCATAACTATGGCCGCTAAGTAAAAGATCCATATCCATCTGGCTGTGGTAATAGCGGACACGCTTACCTAAATACTCTCTGGCAATCTGAATTTCTACGTCATAGCGGGTATTGTCATCTCCTTTTGCATAGACATCCAGGCGTATGCCGTGATACTCAGGGTTGTAAATAAAGCTCTTTTCATAGCTTATTTCCAGCCGTTCGATCTCGATGTTCAGCACCATTTCCAGCAGGCGTTTACAGTTCTCTTCCTGGGTCATGACTGCTGCGAACATGAAATTGTCACGGATGGTCAGATCCTGCAGTTTTTTACGATTACTCATCTTTTCCTCCTTTGACAGAGGAATTCTAAGGACAGAATAACATAAAGCAAAATATTTTTCTACTGTTTTTTCTAATATGATACTAATTTTGATCAGGCAGCCTGGGACTCCATCCCAATAACAGCGATGAATACAGCCACTCCGGAGTGGTGCCCGCCGCTCTATACACTCTTAATAACTGATTTTCAATGTCATCCCTGGCAGAGACACCCCCTCACTGCGGGTGATGGCGTGCTTGTCCTCTGCCGAGAAGCCAATAGTCTCGCCATCCTTTAATACTACACCGCTCTCCAACACATAAGAAACCAGATCAAGCAGGAAATCCCGCACCTCAGAGGGCTGGCCGTCCGCGTCCAATACCTCCATCTCGTCTTTACCGAACTGCTCCATACCGTAAGTATAACAGCACACACCGCCTTCCCTCCGGTACAGACCGAACCATATCCAGTTGAGAATGGGCAGGCTGCCATTTTTCATCATCTCCGCGGCGGCTATGTAAAACTGTGGCTCAAATACCGTGCCACTGGCATAGATGCCAAGGGCATTTTTCTGCCTGCTGCAAGCGGCTATCAGCTTGACGAACAACTCCCCCCGCTCCAGCTGATTACTGGTGCCGTCCGGCATGCCGCCCAGTACCGACACCATAAGATGGGCACGGTGGGCTTTTGCCGCTTCCACCGCCTGTGCCCACATATAGTTGTTTACAGCGTTCTGTTCCGCCTCACCGTCCGGAACAGGCATGGTCATCAGAGCCACAATAGCCATCATATCACCGACATAAAAGACCAGGTTTTCCTCGATGGCATCCCCGTCCTCCCCGGCATAAACACCCCGCTTCAATACCCATCCCGGATTATAAAAGATACCTTTCTCGCCCCAGCTGTCTACAAGCACCGTTCCCTCCAAATCAGAAAGGCAATACTCCAATATCTGCTTTGGCTCCATCACTTCCTCTGATTTCATGACTTACTCCCCTTCCAAATACATTTTATACGACCAAAATGCCTCTTCTGGTGTATCATCTAAAAGCCACATAAGTGCCTCTTGAATAATATCTACCCACAGATTTAATTTGACAGTTTGTTCCTCAGACAATAGTTTATTTGATCCCAACATTCCGTCAGGCGATGCCCAATTTCTGGCCAAATGGGTGATTCCCACGATGTCTGACACAATATACTTATCAACCTTATCCTGCTTAAATTCATCTTGCAGAACCTTCATGCATTCCATAATTTCTATAAAATTACTCTCAATCAGTTCACCACAAAATGGTCTCAGGCTTCCCAAAAAACCATTTATCCATTTCGGATCATCAATATTTTCATTTCTGCCCGAATGGTAGGACAACAGCTCTTTAGCCTCATTTACACTCATATTTTCACTCATATTTTCACTCATATTTTTACATCCTTTTCCACATTAAATCTTTCCCCGGAGAGCCCTCTTATTTCACGAAAAATCCTCTTGTCCTACGATGACTATCTGGATAAATATGATGAAGAATATGTCATTACCATACCCGATTAATCTGCAACATCCTGTTCTGAAACCGTTGCCGGCTCACCGGCAGCACACTACTCTAAAATCCGCTCCAGCATATGTACCCGGTTAAAGGGGAAGGAGAAATAATATCCGTCTGCGAAATCTTCAGCCAGAGCAATCATTTCTTTGGCAACGGCAACTCCTACAGCCTCTCCCTCTTCCTTGGTTCCTTTTTCAGGATAACGATTCACCACCTCCAAAGGAACCGAGACCCCGGGAATCTCATTTCGCATAAATTCTGCATTCCTCCTGCTTACCAGAGGCATGATCCCACAGAGGATCCTCGCCCCGGTTTCTTCTTTGATCTGACGGATACGCTCCACACTTTCTTTGGAAAAAACAGGCTGCGTCAGGAAAAACTCTGCACCGGCATCCATTTTCCGCCTTACCCGGTTGATCTCCACTTCCAGATTTCTTCTGCCCTGGTTGATGGCTCCCCCATAGCTTATGGGAGTACGGGTCATTCCCTCTTCATTCATATCTCTGGCAATGTTCATCAGCCCTACCGCATCAAAGTTAAATACTCCTTTGGTAGACTGACGCTCCAGTGACGGGATAGGATCTCCGGTAATGATCAGCATATTATGGATATCGTTAATAGAGGCTCCCAGAAAAAGAGAACGCATGGCAATAGCATTTTTATCCCTGCAGCAAATATGTGGCATTACTGCAATATTCGTTTCCCGTTTTACTTTAGCTGCCATCAGCACTGAATCGATCCGTGTTCTCCCTGAAGGGGAATCCGGGAAAGTAATCACATCTACCACCGACTCCTTAAGCTGAAATGCTGCTGCCAAAAGCTGATCATCCTCGCCGTTTAAAGGGGGTGCCAGCTCCACTGCGATCAATTTTTTCTTCTTTACCTTACCTTCCTCATCCAGGAAAAAGGCTTTGCTTTTTCCCTGGAGATGGGGCAGCACTTTGATGCAGGCTGTCTGCTCTTCTTTTTTTCGATTGACCTCTATTATTTCTGCCAGCGTCCGGATAAAGACCGGAGTGGTTCCACAGCAGCCCCCCACAATATCCAGACCATATTTTTCACACATGTTCTGCAGGGTATGGGCAAAATAATCAGGCTGATTATTGAACAGTAAATAGCCCTTCTGCCGCTTGGGATATCCTGCATTAGGAAGAGCTATCCGGAATTTCCCCTTTTGCCACTCGATAGACTGCATGATCTTTTCCATATGCCCGGGACCCACACCGCAGTTTAAACCTACCCCATCTATCTGCTCCACATCGAAAGCTCTCTCCACAAGCTTTCGTGCACTTAACCCCTGGTTACTGTAGCCAAACTGGTTCACACTGAAAGTAACCAATACAGTGGCTCCTGCCTCCTTCGCCATCCGGACCGCCGGAAGAATGTCCTCTAATGCTCCAAAGGTCTCAAAAGTAAAGACAGAGATTCCTTCTTTTAAAAAAATACGGACTAAATCACAATAATCCTCTCTTCCCTGCCCTTCTGCCGGACCAATATCCCCGGCAATGAATACCTGCTGTTTTGACTTCCCCACCTCTTCACAGACTTCCTTTACTGCCTCTCTGGCCAGCCAGACTGCCTGACGGATAGTTTCCTCTACTTTTTCCTGATTTCCTGACATAGCCTCCACATTCACAGCAAAAGTATTGGTCCGGATCAGATTAGCTCCCGCCAGAATATATTCTTTATGGATTTCCTTTACTCTGCCCGGGTACTCAGTGTTAGCAAGCTCCGGCAGCTCCAATGTATTATATTTTTGTGCATAGTAGGTACCAAAGGAACCGTCGGTAATGATCCTATGCTGTTCTAAATACTGTTTCATCTATAGCAATCTCCTTTAATTGAATAAAAGAGGAGGCTGCTGTTGCAGCCCCCTGTACATCTTAAACTCCGTCTGCCTTCCTGTCTGATGACGCATCAGACACCAGCTTTCCGCCCATGGCACCGAGGATCAGACTCTTTAAATCAATACCCATTCCTGCGCTGATTCCATCCGTAACCTGAGTAGTTCCGTTAATAATATCGGCTAACAGTTTACTGCTGTTTCCCTCTCCGTACATGGTGATCTTATCCACCTTACTGAGAGGTTCAGCCACATTCTTGGCAATCTCAGGCAGTGCTCCTACAACCATTTCCACAACGGCTGCCTCTCCATATTTCTTCATGGCCTCTGCCTTTTTATCAATACCCTCTGCCTCTGCGAGAGCTTTGGCACGGATAGCTGCTGCTTCTGCCTTACCTACAGCTTCAATACCCTCTGCTTCCTGCTCCTTGGCAAACTTCTGTGCTTCTGCAATCTTCATTTCCGCAAAAGCCTCCTGCTCTTTCTCGTAGCGCCGGGCTTCAGCTTCCTTCTGACGCTTAAACAGCTCCGCCTGGGCTTCCTGCTCCTGCCGATAACGTTCTGCATCTGCTTTCGCACGGATCTCTGCATCCAGAGTCTGTTTCTTGACCTCTACCTCACGAGCCTTCAATTCTGCTTCACGCTCTGCCTTGGCAATGTTGGCATTGGCCGAAGCCACTTCAATGGTCTTACGCTGCTCCTGCTCCTGAATGGAATAGGCTGCATCCGCTTCTGCCTTTTTTACATCGGACTGCTGCTTCAGCTCCGCCTGGCGGATAGCCAGAGCAGTCTGCTTTTCTGCGATCTCCATCTCCGACTGTACCTTTGCATCATTGGCATCCTTGGCCGCCTGAGCCTGGGCAATGGCGATATCACGCTCTGCCTGAGCTTTCGCCACAGCTGCACCCTTTTTAATCTGAGAAATATTATCAATACCCAAGTCCTCTATTACATTGTTCTGATCAGAGAAGGACTGTACATTAAAAGAGATCATCTCCAGACCCATCTTTTCCAGATCGGGAATGGCATTTTCCTGCACCCGCTCTCCGAAAGCCTTACGGTCAGTAACCATTTCCTCCAGGCGCATCTGACCTACGATCTCACGCATATTACCTTCCAGAGTATCCTGAACCCGGCGGATGATCATTTCCTCTTTTTCATTCAGGAAGAATTTAGATGCTAATGTCATCATCTCTTCACTCTGCCCGATCCGGATTTTTACGGTAGCATCTACCTTTACATTGATGTACTCCGCATTAGGAACGAAGTCCGTGGTTTTTACATCCACAGAAAACATTTTTAAGGACAACCTATCCAGTCTCTCCAAAAAAGGGATACGAATACCGGCTTTGCCGATCAGAATTCGCGGTTTCCGAAAACCGGAGATCAAAAATGCCGTATCCGGTGGTGATTTTACATAACCCACACAGAGGATTATGATAAATAAAACTAAAATTACTGCTGCAATGATTGCTAATTCCATTCTGCCTCCTTATCCTGTGTGCACATACTATATGGTAAATGTACGTATCTCCGTTTGCAGCTTATCTGCTGCAACGGCACACTCTTCTACTGATTTTGTAATCTTATCCGACACCTCCAAGACTTTGGTAGTCCGGTCTGCAATATCCTTCGTTCCTTCCGCACTCTGCACAGTAACCTGATTTACTTCACGCAGGGAATTGGCTGTACTGTCAATAGATGTAGAAAGCCGCCTGGACACCGCACTGAAATCGGTCATGATCTCTTCCACATTGGAAGCATCCTCATCATACTTCTTGGCAGCTTCACCAAAGGTATTATAGCTCTTTACCACATCGGTGGCGACGAATTCCAGAAGCCGTTCGGAGTCATTGGAGAGATTTCTGACCGCATCCGTAACCTGCTTCGTTACTTCCTGTATCCTTGCCACTGTCTCTTTGGACTGATCCGCCAGATTGCCGATTTCTCCGGCTACTACCGCAAACCCTCGTCCTGCTTCCCCTGCCCTCGCTGCTTCTATGGAAGCATTCAGGGCCAAAAGATTCGTCTGACTGGTAATTGACATGATCGCAGAGGAAAGAACCTCGATCTGTTCCACGATCTTAATATCCTTTAAGGCCTGTTTCAGACTTCTGTGGATAGATCCGTGCAGCTGGTCTGCATAGGCTATCTGCTCTTCGCTGTCTGCCCTTACCTCCCCTGCACGTTCATGGATAGCAGCCGCCTGTTCCTCTCCATCGTGGGAACGGGCTGCAATATTCTGAGCTTCCTCTTCAATTTCTCCGGCCATAGACTGAATTTTTTGTGTAAAGTCGGCGGTCTGCTCCATACTTATGGCCAACTCATCAGTAACCAGAGATACATTCCTTATATCTTCATTCAAACTGAATATATTACTCTTGATTTCCTCAACCCTTGTAGAGATAGTATTTCCCTCTCTAAAGATCTGATTGATCAACCCCCGGATCTGCACCCTCATACTTTCCAGGCCATTGAACAAGATACCAAAGTCGTCTTTACGTTTCAAAAAGCTGTCTGAAAGCGCTTCACTGAAATCTCCCTTTGCCAGTGTATTAATATACTGAAGAGATACCTTCAATGCCTTCGTAATATCCAGACTGATCAGTCCACTGAAAAGAGCTACCAGGATCAACAGTGCAATATTTACTGCTGCAAGGAAGACGATTCGGGACTGCTCATCCGCTTTCAGCCCCTCTGCAAATACTGCAATCTGTTCATCGATATGATCCGTATAGTTTCCTGTTCCTACGATCCATTCAAAGGGCTCAAAAGACTTGCTGTAGCCCCTTTTCGGAAAGGGCTCCGTTCCTCCCTCCTTGGGGAAATAATAGTCCAGCCAGCCTCCTCCCTCCTGCTGTCCCAGACGGATAAACTCTTTTACCAAAAGCAGTCCATTAGCATCTACGGAATCCATACGATTCGTTCCCTCAGTTGCGCTTCCAAGCAGAACGATATTATCCCCTTCGTAAGTATCGATCCAGAAATAGTCTCCGGTTCCATATCTTACATCACGGATCAGATCAGCAGCCAGCTCCTTCGCCTCTTCCAGAGAAAGCTCCCCGTCAAGATGTTTTTGATAGCAGGTATCAATGATCGACAAGGCTGTCTCTACCTGTGACTTACAGGCACTGTCATAATCACTTCTGACCGCCTCCTCAATTTGAGCTACCGACTCTTCACTTGCACTTCTTAACGACTTGATCGCAATCACCATTGACACAGCCATGACGATCATTGTCAATAAAAGCAGAGTAAACATCTTTAGTTGCACACGAACATTTTTCATCAGTAAAATTACCCTTTCATCTGTTTTGTAATAGTTCGGCCTCTCCCCCGGTTACGAGTAAAATAATTTTCCGAATAATAAACTCATATATAAACTATATACAAATTTTTCTTCTAATTCAACATAAAAACACAATCTATTTTTCTATATTGATAAAATTTTTTATGATTACTGCTCCACCTCCGGCAAGAGACAATGGACACTGTCCATTACATTCACGGTAACGGCTGATAAATCCTGTCCGTCTCGATTTTCTTTACCAATGAACGACTATAAAAATAATATGATACAATGGTTTAAACCAATAAACGGTTGCTTTGGAAAGGAGGAAGCTCTTTGCAAGTGCTTATTCATGTGAAAAAGATTATGGAAATTCTTCCTGAACGAAGCAGGGAAACAGATTAATGAAGAAAGGATGAAAGCATATGGAACTTATGGAAGCATTAAAAAACCGCCACAGTGTTCGCCAATATCTGGAGAAACCTATCGAACCCGAAATTCTGAAGATTTTACAGGAAGAAGCGGCAGCCTGCAATCAGGAAAGCGGACTACATATCCAGCTTGTAGCCAACGAACCCAGGGCTTTTGACAGCTTTATGGCACATTATGGCAAATTCAGCGGAGTGACCAACTACTTTGCCCTGGTCGGAAAAAAGAGCCCCGATCTGGAGGAGACTGCCGGCTACTATGGAGCCCGCCTGGTTTAAAGCCGGTGTGGAGGCTGCCCTTCTGGCCCCCACCGGACTGAACAGACAAAGCTTTACCTTAACCTATACCAATGGAAGAGTCCTTGCCAAAGCCGGCTTAGGTCCCAATACCAAAATCGATCTGGGAATCGTAAAATACCATTTTGAAGTGGGAGCGGGAAAGGAAAATTTCCGGTGGAAATGAGATTTTACGAAAGCTTTTGTTTTTTCCTATAATATACCACCCTGCCACCTGATATATCTTTTCAGTTGAAAAAGGCGCCTCCGGCACTTACTCCGGCGACGCCTTTTTAACTTTCCTGCCCTGCTTACTTTATAACCACTCAGTGCCTCACTGTTGCTTTATACTTTACTCTTCTTCCGGCATCTCGACCACACCGCTGTCTGCCCTTGTCCAGATGATCTTCTGGTTGATCATTTCATCGATATTCATACCGATAATTTCAGAAACTCTGGCCTTTGCCACAGCCTCATTTTCCGTACCCAGATTTTTATAAATCTCATAGGCAGGCTTTTTGTTTCCCTCCAGATCAGTCAGTCCCAGAGCCAGATAGGTCTTCATCTCGTGGGCATTATCCTTCTGCCTGAACAGCATGAAGGCATCAATATCCGGAAGGGAGGCTGCCTTTAAATAGCCATAAGCCACTGAGGCCTCCTGTGCCGCATATCCAAAGCTGGAGGTATAACCGATCTCTGCCAGTGAAATACTTCTTACCTCTCCTACCGGATTCAACAATTCTGCCCTGTGCATGTAATCGATCAGAATATCCAGATTCTGCATGGTAATGTAGGGTGAAGTGAGGCTGTTTTTCACCCAGACGGAAGGACCATTCCAGGCATAGGGATCATACAGGGGAGAATTGTAGGGATGAAATGACAATCCCCAGTCGATGTTTCCTTCTCTTACCATATAATAATTGAAGCGATCCAGATAATCTTTGGATAAAAAGCTACCCGGATTGGACTTCCTGTTCCATTCCTGATCAAGGGAATTATACAGTCTCACATTGGCATTCATTCCCTTTAGCTCATTATAAAAAATCCGGAATGCCTTTACATAAATACCCACATTAAAGTCCAGAGAATCCGAATCAGTATACCACCAGGAAGTACGGGCATTCACTTCATTACCAAGAATCCAGTTATCAATCTGACCGTATCCCAAAGTTCCGCTATAGCGCTGACCGAGAAAAGCTCCAATTGCCTTCAGATGATTTACCGCCTGTGCATCCTCAACATTGATCGCATAGCCGGGACAATCTCCTCCCACCGCTCTCGGGTGTACAAGATGCCTTGCCGGATCTTCTGTTCCACAGTTTAGCAGTACCATGGTCACCTTGATCCCCATATTGTTAAAATGCTTTATCATAGCATCATAATTATAAAGCACCGGACCGTTGAAATAATAGTTGTGTCCGTTGTAAGCGAACAGAATCGCTCCCGGCGTGTCCGCTGTGGCACAGATATGATCCAGCATCATATTATAAACAACCTGCTGTACTCCCAGCTCTTTAAGCTGTCCGTCGGTAATATCTCCCTCCGCAAGAATTCCCTTTATTCCTGCCTGCATAGGGACTGAGGTATGGGCTGCAAGAGCTTCCGGATTGGTGATATAATGCTCATCACTTACCTGCACCATCTGCCCGCCCTGCTTAACTGCCACTAAAAATTTCCGGCTCAGATTGGACTGAGGGGTATTATATTCAAGCGGAAAGCTGACACTCACCTGATTTCCCTGTTCCACTGTCGCTACTATATTTCCTGTAGGCCCATCCTGATATACCTCGTTTGCATAAAGGTAAAACAGACCATCATCACTGGCCGGCGGCCTGTCCGCACTTATGCTGCAGACCACTTCTCCTCCCTGGATCAGACAGGAATCAATGGACACTGCTCTGCCCGATGCCTGTACTTTGATCGAGCTTTCATTCCACAAAATCCCTATCCCCAGGATTAGACACAGGATAAAAAGCCGCAATATCTTTTTTACCTTATTCTGGGCTTTCTTTTTTCTTTTCTTTTGTAAGTTCTTCATCCTTTTCCCCCTCAACTATTGGTAATTACTTGGAGTTTCCTGTTATATGCTTTATTTCCGATATTCCTCTTTTTCATAAATGTTTATTCTATCTCTATTTTATTATAGGCCTGCCTATTGTGCAAGTAAGCATTCCCAATACCCACACTCATCTTTTCATCCTGGCAAGAAGCATAAACTCTGCCTTTTATGCCACCCAACCACTATATAGAAAATCAGCTTTTATCCTCCAGCCTGATTGGCCGGTAACTTTTCTCAGACCAAATACTTTTGAATCAAAAGTTGAATCAGCTTTTGATTTAAAGGTACTTTCCTTGTTTCATAAGTCAAAATCAAACTCTCTCCCGGAAAAATCCCATTTTGTTCATAACTGATTATTTTTTGAACAGCTCTTTCTGCATAGGCAGGATCATCCATCATTCCCAGATGCTCCCAATACCATTCTTTACGAAGCCTCCTGTTCAGTACAGTAAAATCAGGATATATTTTCCCTAAACCGGTAAGGTTAATGGGACACTCATACCTATACGGTATCTTTTCTTTATTCAATATATCTGCAATGATTACTTCTGATTTCGACCTTACCCGCTCTCCCTTTTGGGTGTAAAATTCCGGAGCCTCTTCATCCATGTATTTTCCCTGAAATTCTACAGCTTCCCATCTTGCAATAAAATCTTCTTCCGACTCCCGGATCGGAACGATCAACTTCTGCCGCTCCTTATGAAGCATCATGTATATCTGTTCTGCATTCACATGGGGATATTTTAAAAGATATTTTTTAATCGCATTCAATTCTTGCTCTATAGTGTATATGACTTTTTTATCGTACTCTTTCTGTACAAGCTGTTGAACAAGCTTTAACTTATCTTTTTGAAGATAAACTCCATTGGAATCTTTGGGATTTTTTCTAAGATAATACTGCGTCCTGCCCTCACGACTGCAAATTCGTATCGTTCCGTCCGGGGCCTCGCCCACAGCTTTTTCTTTTTCCCTTTTTATCTGTAATAAATAGTTTTCACGTGCTTCAAGAATTTTTTTGACTTGTTCCATATAGGTTCCTCCTGATGAAATTGTAGATTGGTATAAAATGAATTGGCTGCTTATATGCTGATATTTGATTTGTTGATATTTTATATGTTAATATCCAATATGTTAGTGAATCATGTGTTGGCGGATTATATATTGGTGGATCATATGTCAGCAGGCTATGTACTGATATTTAATGGGCTGATATTTAATGTGTCGGCAGATTATGGGCTGATATCTTATTTATTGAGATCTGGCTACATGGGTTAGTATATGAGTCACTTTCTGATATATGGTGTTAGGTTCCTTTATCAGAATAAAATGCATATATTATTCTAATTTACGATACTTTTATATGCCCTTTTAGTGGGGTATTTTCTATATTGAGCATATATCCCTATTCTTTTTTAAAAAAATATATGTTCAAATTCTGATTTTTAGCTCCTTTTTGGCAGATAAATCCTTAATTTCGGCTTCCTATATATGCTCATCCCCCTTCTTTTGCCCACTTCTGGACAGATAAATCCTTAATTCCAGCTTCCTATATATGCCCTTCCCCCTTCTTTTGGTCCCTTCCGGGCAGATATATTCTCAATTCCGGCTTCCTATATATGCCCATTACCCACTTTGAGTTCTATTGAGGTGGACTTTCCTGATATTTTTATTCTATATCATTGATATCATATAGGCAGGCAAATAATTCAATTACATCATAAACAAATCACCCTTAATGCCTGCCACTCTCCTTTCCATCCTCAAAGGATAAAAGACAAAAGCAGGCTATAAACCGATGCCGAATTTTGACATTGGCTTATGGCCTGCTCTTTTTATTCCACACTCTTTAAGGCTTCCACGGGATCAATGGCATCCAGGGTTCTGTCCGTCAAGAATTGTACCATAAACGCAAATACCAGAGAGACTCCCGCAGAAATAGCGAAGCTTCTGGGATAGATCGTTACGGCAAAATAGATGGAAGGCATGTCCAGTATAGTCGTCAACGCACTGCTCATCAATGCACCGACAGGAAGCCCCAGCAGGATACCGATTCCGGTCAGAATCAGCGTTTCCTTGTTCACATACAAGTGTACTTCCCGGTCAAAAAAGCCCAGCACCTTAATCGTGGCCAACTCACGAATACGTTCGGAAATATTGGTGGTAGCCAGGGTAAAAAGAACCACAAAGGCCAGACCTGCTGCCAGAACCAGTACCACATAAACCACAATATTGATCAGGGTAAAAGCCGTTGCAAATCCCTCCTTCAATTCCTGGGTACTGACAGAAGAAAGAATCCAGTCCTCCATAGCCAGAGTATCGGAAAATGCAATCTGATCCACACATTCATCCGACAGATTTGCCAGAATTCCATTGGGCAAATATTCCCCAAAGGCAGACTCATAGGCTTCCTGAGACATATAAATATTGTTGCCAAGATAGTTCTTCACTACATCCCTTATCTGAACTTCCCGTTCTTCCAGATCCAGATTCTGCATCCTGGCACTGTCACCCTTTTCCAGCCGAAGTGTCTTTACCGCATTTTCCGTCAGATAGATTCCTTCTTCCGGCAGACTTACGACCTCACCTTCCACATTGGTCAGCTTCACATAGGGAGCAATATCTGTACCGCCGGGAAAAATCATGATCTGAACCTTCTCCGTAGCCCCTGCCGAATTTTTCAGTTTTACCGTTTCCACCTGAATATTGATGAAGCTGTCTACCTCTGTGCTGTCCTCCACATAGGCAAGAAGCTTATCATTGTCCTTAGAAGAAGCCGCCGCCAGAAGATCATATTTATAAACCTGCTCATACTGCATGGGCATCAGCTCTGCAACGGAATCCTTGATGGCAAAGCCGAAAAGCACCAGTGCTGTACAGCCGGCAATTCCCATGATTGTCATTAAAAGCCGCTTTTTATAGCGGAAAAGATTTCTGGCCGTCACCTTATTTAAAAAGGAGAACCGTTTCCAAAGAGGGGTAATCCATTCCAGAAGCACCTTTGACCCAAGGCGGGGAGCTTTGGGTCTCATCAACTGCGCCGGCAGATGCTTAAGCTCTGCCTCACAGGCCCAGATGGCTGCTCCTACGATACCTGCCATGAACAGGATGACTCCCACGGTTCCGGAGCTTGGAATAAACTGAATATGATACTGCGGTAACAGATACATGACCTCAAAAAACAGAAACAGAATCTTGGGAAGGACCACAAAACCACAAAAATCCCCCAGCAGTCCTCCTGCCATACTTGCCGAAAACGCATAGACCACATACTTTCTTCGTATTTCTGCATCAGTAAAGCCAAGCGCCTTATAGGTTCCCACCAGTCCTCTTTCCTCTTCTACCATACGGGTAACCGTAGTCAGGCTGATCAGAATTGCCACCACGAAAAACACGATTGTAAAAACAGAAGCCAGGGACTCAATGGAAGCCGTATCACTTTCCACGTTCACATAGCCGCTAAGGGAGGTTCTGTCCTGGACGTACCACTGGGTCATATCAATATCTTCTACCTCAGCTTTTGCTTCAGCAATCTTATCCTCTGCCTCTCCCTTTTCTTTTTCATACTCTATTCGATTTTCAGCAAGCTCTTTTTCACCATCGAGAAGCTCCTGTTCACCATCACGAAGCTCCTGCTCGCCATCACGAAGCTCTATCCTGGCATCCGCAAATTCCTGCCTGGCCTTCTCTTCATTTTCCTCCAGCTCACGAACTGCATCATCCAGCTTTTGGCGATTTTCGGTAAGCTCCCGCTTTGCATCGTGAATTTGGGCTGTGGCTGCTGCCAACTCTTCCTCTCCTTTGGCTATTTCTGCCCAGCCGGCAGCAAACTGCCTTTCTGCATAGGCCTTCTGCTCTGCCAGTGTATCCACTGCCTGATCCAGAATCTGTTCGGTGGCATTGAACAGAGCCGTGCAAAGCGCAAGCTGGTTCATCTGCTGCACGAAGCTGCCTGCATCCTGGTTTGGAATATATGCCGCCATTGCCTCAAAGGTCTGATAAAAAGTATCCGCCACCCCAGGCTGACTGGCTGCCAGTTGACTACTTACTGCCTGAAACAAGGCTGCCTGCTGCTCCCCTGTCATGCTTCCAGAGGAGGTCATATCCTGCTGTCCTAAAATCTGGGCTGCAATCTGAGTGGCTGCTGACACATAGGCATCCCATACACCGGCTGGCCAGGCCGCTCCAAACATGCCGGAAACCCCGGCAACCTCTTCTGCCAATGCTGCCTTTGCCTGGCTGTTTTCCTGCTGCTTAGCCTCCAGAAGCTTCTCCCCTTGGGCAATCTGCTCTTTTGTCTCGGCTTCCTTAGCCTCCAGCTCAGCCCTCCCCTGAGCCATCTGCAAATTCCCCTGATAGAGCTGATCGGAGGCTGCCTTAATTTCCTGTTCTCCCTCTTCCAGCTTCCTATACCCATCTTCTATTTCTGCCCTTGCGTCGGCAATCTCAGCAGCTGCCTCCTGTTCCTTTTTGGCTAACTCCTGCCAGCCATCTTTTATTTCCTGCCGGCCATCCTCTATTTCCTTAAAGCCATCTGCAATCTCTTCCTCCGCATCCGCAAATTCCTGCTCGATATCTGCAAAAGCCTCATTCATTTCCTTTTCTGCATCATAGATTTTTTTATAGGCTTCTCCGGTGATCTCATCGTATCTGGCCTGTTCCCTCTGCTCTTTAATCTCATTCTCAATATAGGAAACCAGACCGCTCACCCGCTCCTCATACTCCGTGGTATAACAAAGAAGCTCCTTGGTTCCTTCCAAAGACAGATACACAGTGGTATATACCTCACTGTCTATCGCTTCCGGCAAAACAAAGAAGGTATAGTCCGCATTGGGTGTCGCACGAAAGGCTGCCGCACTCTCTGAATTGTTAATATCCATCACATCCACTACAACACCTGTGATGGTATATTCCGTAGATAAAAAATTCGGAGTTTCCTTCTCTTCCTCCAGATAGTCCTCTTTAACCTCTACCTTATCTTCAGTATCTGTCTCCTCATTATCTGTACTCTTCTGTGTTTCTGACTCTGCTTTACTGTCCGTATTCTTTTGTGCCTCTCCTGCTATGCTTTCCTCAATATCTTTGGCTTCTGCCTCCTCAGCATCCTCCTCATCCAGCATTTCCTCAATAACGACCTTGTCCCCGATTCTCTTTCCCGTATCCTTCATATAATTTGCCGTTACTGCAATTTCGTCCGGTGCTTCGGGCAGACTGCCCTCCTGCAAATAAGGAAGATTCATCCCCTCCTGCCTGATCGTTTTTACCTCTGCCGTTTTGTTCAGGTCACCCTTTTTCGTATGAACAATCTCACTGTAGCTGCCCTCTGCATACTCTACTCCATCCAATCCGGCCAGTGCTTGTACATCCGCATCGGTAAGTCCCAGAGTAGACAATATGCTGATATCGAAAAGCTTCTGTTCATCAAAAAAAGAATCTGCCGAGTAACGCAGATCCTTACAGCCGGCTGACAGACCTGTCATCATCGTCACACCCAGAGTAGTGATCAGCATTATGGAGATAAATCTCTTTTTTTCTTTCCAGATGGTTCTCAGGATATCCTTCGTTGCTGCTTTTCTCATCTGCCTGTCCCTTCATTAATATCAGCCATCTTTTCCATAGCATCTCATTCCTTACTTCCGCAGACTACCACTCAATCTCTGCAATGGGTGTAGGACTGTCGTTGGTGGTCATTTCAATCACTTTTCCGCTTTTAAAACGGATCAGCCTGTCAGCCATGGGAGCCAGGGCTGAATTGTGGGTGATCAGGATCACCGTAATCTTTTCTTTTCTGCAGGTATCCTGCAGTAACTGCAAAATTTGTTTTCCGGTATTATAATCCAGCGCTCCCGTAGGTTCATCACAAAGCAGCAGCTTGGGATTTTTGGCAATGGCCCTGGCAATGGCCACACGCTGCTGTTCTCCTCCCGATAACTGGGAGGGAAAATTATCCTTACGCTCTGACAGTCCCACCTTATCCAGAGTATCCGAAGCATCCAGGGAATTTTTACAGACCTGGGCTGCCAGCTCCACATTCTCCAATGCCGTCAGATTAGGAACCAGATTATAAAACTGAAAAACAAAACCGATATCCGTCCGCCGATAGCCGGTAAGCTGCTTTTTCTTATATTGGGAAATATCCTTTCCGTCCACCAGAATCTGCCCCGAAGTGGGTACATCCATTCCTCCTAAAATATTCAGGGCAGTGGTTTTTCCTGCACCGGAGGATCCCAGAATCACCGCCAGTTCTCCCTTTTCCACGAAGAAATTGGCATCATCCAGTGCATGGATCCTGGTTTCTCCGGAAACATATTCCTTTACTACCTGCTTAAATTCAATATAAGACATCTCCTTCTCCTGTTCGACCTGTTTTTACGGTTTCTGTATCCGGCCTCTGTAAGCCAAGCTTACCAGGCTCTTATTTCGTCAATTCCCACAGCTGTGAGCAGTTACAATTAATTATATTTTTCATAACTTGAAAAAGCAATATGATGATAAAGGAAAAAGCAGTCCTGTTCAGAAAAACCCGAACATAACTGCTTAATCCCCAAAAATCCTGTTTTTTACCCTTAAAATTAGCTGAATGGGCAAAGAATAATTTTTTTACAAACCATGCCCCCTAAATTCCCTATCCTCTGTCGCGGTACAATATAGCTGTAACCCTTCAGCAGAAGGCGAACGGTTACAGCCCCCTCACCTGCATCTATCCGGCTATCGCCCGTTCCCCCAGCCTCAGGGCATGTACCATCGGCATAATTAAAATCCCGCAGAAAAAATTGCTGACTCCATGGATGAGATCAAAGGGGAGTCCTGCTGCGATCCAGGCAAGCATCCCTTCAAGATTCAGCCCAAAGGCAAGTGCCTGAAAGGGGACATACAAGATGCCGTACAGAAAGCCATGGACAGAGCATAGCAGCATATAGATAATGGCCGCTCTCCCGGAAGGCAGGTTCTGCGGAAGCAGCATCACCACTGCCCACAAAACGAGCCACAGATAGAGATGTGGATACCACCACAGAGAAAAACCTGCCAGCATACCATTCAGCAGCACATAGGTGTATATGGGATAAAGTGCTTTTTTGCGGTAAACCACCGTAAAGGCTATGGTAAAGACTCCCAACAGATGAATATTGGGAGCCCACTCCAAGGCTATTTTAGAAGCATACATCAACCCTCCAAGAAGAGCAAACACCGTCAGCTCTCTCAAGCTTAACTTCACTTTTCCACCCGCAGAGAATAGCTGCTGCTTTCTTCAATCTTCGTCTGATCCACTCCTGCCTGGGCATAGGCATCATTCACATAAAAGGCCCAATACGTCTGGTTCTCATCATAATCTGCCGTGATACCATTCACCTTTTTGATATACAATCCATATTGCTGTATTTCTCCTTCAATCAGCTTTAGCTCCAGCAACGCCTCTCCCACCGTAGCTTTATCCGTATGGACTTCAAACAGCGTTTCCTTACCGGAAGCATCCACGACCGAAAGGGGAAATACCGTCTCTCCCTCTCCCACAATCTGTGCATCTGCTGCCTTCTGTGAAGCTTCCGACTGTGAAACTTCCGACATACTTTCCTGCACGACTGCCGCCGCTTCCGACTCCTTTTGTGTTTTATCATTACATCCTGATGTTATAAATGCCATAGCCACAATCAGCACTGAACAAAGGATGAATGACAGGCTTCTTTTCCTGAAATTCGTATACATTGTATCTCTCCTTTATTTTTCAATTTCCCTTAGACCGGCGCCCGCAGTCTGCTTTGAGTCTTAGCAAACAGAATAAAGATTCCTGCAGCTGCCTCAATATGGACAGGGATTCCTTGTTCGGATATTCCGGCTTGATACGAAAAACAGCCGGCCTTCTCAGAAGATTTCCAATGACCGGTCCCTGCATGTGGCTGCAGGTAAGGCTGTTCTGACTCTGCTCCAAGAAAAATCCAAGTCAACAGAAGTCTTATGTATCTTACGGCGACGGGCTCGCAGAGGCTTTCCACCTCTTTCCCCGAACAAGTCTGAATTGTAGCATATTAAAAAGGATTTAACAAGAGTCGGCAAGCTGTCTGTCCCAAACCCTCTGCTGACTTTTTCCCCTCCAAGAAAAGGCTTAATCCCAAAATCCTTCCAAAGTTTCCTGCCAGCCTATTTTTTTACATTCCGGGCATTCCGGATTCCCACATGCTGTCCCCAGCTTTGTTCCACACGAATTGCAAATGCCCGTATATTCTTCCCCTGTTTCACAGATCTTAATTGTGGGCTTACTCACTATTTTTTTACAGTCTTCACAATAACCGGGAATGAATTGAAAGTTAAACCCCTTCTTCTTATTTTCACCTAAGGTTTCCAAAATCTTTTTTTGATCATCATCTCTAAAAAAGTGCAGAATATTCTCCACCCTGCAATGTGCTCTTCCTGCCCCTACTGCAACTTCCCAGGACGTCGTACAATATTTACATGTAATTTTTTTGATCTGTCCCATCGTCCAGCTTCCATCCTTTCTATCGATAAAAGGCAATCACATTTATCCAAATATGATTGCCCCGCCTTCTGTTGATACTATTCTGACTTTTAGCCATTCGGCCCTGCTGACGATGCCGGAAGCCGAAGGATGTCAGTTTACTATGAAAATAATGCCAAAAGAAACTCTCTGCTGCTATTACTTTGAGAAAGCATTGCCTGACCCGCCTGCAGTAAAATCCTGTTATTGGAATATTCTACCATAAGCCTGGCCATATCCACATCCCGGATCTGACTTTCTGCAGCCGTTGTATTTTCAATCACATTTTCCAGATTATTAATGGTATGCTCCAAGCGATTCTGACAGGCTCCCAGGTGCGACCGCTGAGAAGAAACCTTCGTAATTGCCTCCTTGATGAAATCTATTGCCTGGTTTGCCCCCTGGGCTGTGCTGATGTTTACTTGATCTACTCCAATCGCCGCAGCATCCATGGCTTCAATATATACGGTAATCTTTTGCCCGGGTTCTGCTCCTACCTGCAGGGAAATTCCTCCGCCGGCTGGTGTAGGTATTCCTCCGGATTGTCCTCCTCCCGGATTCGTTCCACCGGTCCCCGGTGTGCTTCCGGTTCCCGGTGTCGTTCCTCCGGTCCCCCCTCCGGTTCCCGTGTTGCCGCCAGTTCCTCCGGTCCCTGTATTGCCGCCGATTCCTCCAGTCCCTGTATTGCCGCCGGTTCCCCCGGTCCCTGCATTGCCGCCGGTTCCTCCAGTCCCTGCATTTGCATTATAGTTTGGATGTCCTGCTCCCGCCGTTCCCGCAACATCGGCTCGTCCACCTTCAATAATGTCGTATCCGTCCTTATACTCATTCCATACTTCTTCATAATCCGGATTCAATGCAAACACCGGCTGTGTAACGGCATTATCTCCCAGTAGATTTTCCGAGGTTAAGCCTCCCACTACTGCACCATATCCGTTTCCTGCTGCTCCAAGAAGCTGCTGCGTAAAGGCTATGCCATCCTGTGCAAATCTGGTTTCAAAATCACTCAGACCTGTATATTGGCCATTAGTATTTTCTGCAATAACCTGGCTTAAGCTTTTTCCTCCCCGGATCTCAAACATCAAATGATCCAGTCCTGAGGCAATGCTGCCTGCTGAAAGAGAATTTCCCCCAGATGCCAAATATCCCAGATACATGGCTGCCAGATAACCGGTTCCATACAGAGACTCTGTCGTTCCACTGCCCAAGGCATCCGTTCGCAAAGCTGCTCCTATCTCATTCTCCGTAGAACCAGTGTCTAAACCAAGCCAGGTGGTCACATCCTGAGCTCCACCTCCTGCTGCCTGTGCCGTTCCTTCGATAAACCAGGTCGGAAATCCCTTAACATAGCTCATGTCCTGATCCACACCGGCCATACCCGAAGACAGAGATTCCATCATAAGACCGTGCATCATTTCATGTACGATGATACTTTCCAAATCTCTCCTGCCCTGATCCGTCAGTTCATAGTTATTTGCCGCATCGAATGGCAATCTCCCCGCATTAACGGTTAAGGTATAGCCAATGTCTACCTTGGCCGGCGATCCGGCAATATATGCCGTCCTCATACTTACCGAGGCCATGGTTGTACTGTAGGGATTATCTGTCAACATAAGACCGACGCCTATGTTCGCGCCGGTCATATAACCAAAGGTTTTGGAAAAAGTATTCAGAAGATTGGTCACCGCCTGAGGAACCATTTCATCCTTTAAGGTGGCTTTCAAGGTATCCCACTTGGCCGGCTGTGTGGCCGGATCTACTCTATATTGAGGATTCACTCTCGTTGTAATATCATAAACCATATCATGAATGATGATCTTGGGATTTGTCTGCTTCCCTCCCGCGGTTTCTTTTGCAAATCTTCCATCCATGAGAGGCTGTTCATTAAATTTGGTAGTGGTGGCCACCCGGTCTATTTCTGTAATCAGCTGCGCCACTTCCTGTTGAAGATAACTCCTGTCCTGATCACTGTTGGTTCCATTGGAAGCATGAATAGCCAACTGATTCATTCTCTGAAGCATGTCATGAACTTCATGAAGAGCACCTTCTGCTGATTGAACCATGGAAATCCCATCCTGCGCATTAGCCGCCGCCTGGGTAAGACCACGAATCTGTCGCCTCATCTTTTCAGAAATGGCCAGTCCGGAAGCATCATCCGCCGAACGGTTTATTCGAAAACCACTGGACAGCTTTTCCGACAGGACAATATTGTGCTTCCAGGTAATTCCAAGCATTCTGCTGGAATTTATTGCTTCTATGTTATGTGCGAGAACCATTTATCTCCTCCGTGTGATTACTCCTTGGAAATCCATTTCCCCTAAAAATCTACAGTCTCTCATGGCTATTATCGACATCCATATTTTTGCACTTTATACTGATTCGTGTTTTTTTCTGTTTCGTCCATTTGTCAGCTTGCTTACTGCATCAAAACATCAAACGATAGATGCTCTCCACATCCTCCCGGGTAAGCTTTGCAAATCCTCCTATAGTTCCACATCCTCCGTCACCATAGCAGGCTGTATGTGCCATTTTCGGGATATCCTCCTCTTTTGCTCCCAATTCAGCAAAATTGGAAGGCATACCGATAGAGATTAAAAATCTGCGCAAGGCTTCTATTCCGGCCTTAGCCGTTACCTCCGGATGGTCAAAATCCATCTGACATCCCCATACTCTGACAGCAAGCTTTGCAAAACGCATAACATCATGGTGCATATTGTAGGTCATCCATGCCGGAAAAACCACTGCCAGTCCGGCCCCGTGAGCACAGTCATAAACGGCCGACAGCTCATGCTCAATCTTATGGCTTGACCAATCCTGAACCCGTCCCACACCACAGCAGTTATTGTGTGCCAGCATTCCTGCCCACATAATATTTGCCCTGGCATCATAGTTGTCCGGATCTTCGATCACTCTGGGTGCCTCATGAACCATGGTAAGCAGCAAGCCTTCAATTACTCTGTCCGTCACCTCCACCTCTTTGGTGGTCGTAAAATATCGTTCCAAAAGATGTGCCATAATATCCGTAATCCCTGCTGCCGTCTGGTAGGCAGGAAGCGTCTGGGTAAGTTCAGGATTTAAGATGGAAAATTTAGGCCGAAAGGCTTCTCCCGATGCTCCCCGCTTATACATCCCTTCTTCCCTGGTGATAACAGAATCAGGGCTTCCTTCACTTCCTGCGGCTGCAATGGTCAGAACCGTTCCTATGGGAAGAGCCTTCTCTACCGGTTTCCCACGGTAATAATCCCAGAAATCTCCTTCATAGACTGCTCCTGCCGCAATGGCCTTGGCTGAATCAATGCTGCTGCCTCCTCCCACGGCCAGAACAAAGTCAATCCCTTCTTTTTTACATAGATCAATTCCTTCATACACCAGTCCGCTTCTGGGATTAGGCTGTACTCCACCTAATTCCACATAGGTCAGCCCTTCTTCCTTCAAAGATTTTTTCACCCTGTCCAGAAGCCCGGAACGTATTACACTTCCTCCACCGTAGTGGATAAGTACCCGGCTTCCTCCAAAACGCTTCACCTGCTTTCCTGCCTCATGTTCTGTTTCTTTTCCGAAAACAAAGTAGGTAGGACTGTAAAAAGTAAAATTCTCCATCCTGTGATAAATTCCTCCGTGTATTATTCTACCATAAAGCCCAGGTCACCTGCCACAGTAAACTCTGCCTGTGTGCAGGCCCGGATATCCTCCACTGATAGTAATCTTCCTCAATATCCTGGCTAAGATAATAGGTCCTTTTATTGTAACATAAATTCTTTGTGTCTTCTATAATAAATCAGTGTATTTATGTATAGCTTCAGCTATTTTCTGTTATTTTATCAATATTCCATTTATTCTTGTTTAATTAGTTGGTATTTGGATTAAAGATGCCTTACAGCTTCCCGGTACTTCGCACTCCCACAGTCCTGCCATCTTTAAATACAGACAGTGATATGATAGAATGCCATATGGTAACTATTCAGCAAATGATATGCACAGGGATCAGCTTGATCCTAAATAAGATTTACACTATGCATGAGGAATAAGATGATCGTTCAAATTACTGATGACTTTGATTTACAAAAAATAGCCGACAGTGGACAATGCTTTCGGGTGAAGGCCTTCGATGATGGTACATACCGCTTCATCACCGGTGATCAGATTCTCTACATCAAACAGGCAGAGTCTGAGAATTACGAGATCAGCTGCAATGAAGCAGACTGGAACAGAATCTGGTATCCTTATTTTGACCTGGATCGAAGCTACCGGGAAGTACGCGGGCGTATCGGCCCACGTGACAAATATATGCTGGCAGCAGCTGAGAATGGACTGGGTATCCGCATCCTCCGACAGGATCCCTGGGAAATGCTGATCACCTTTATTATTTCCCAGCAAAAAACCATCCCCGCCATTAAATCTGCCGTAGAAACCCTGGCCGTAAACTATGGTACACAGCTGAAAACGGACAGAGAAGAGCTCTATAGCTTTCCTTCTCCTCAGCAGCTATCGGGTATTACTGAGGAAATCCTCCGGGAATACAAGCTGGGCTATCGGGCACCTTATGTACTGGATGCGGTCAACCAGGCTGCTTCGGGAAGGCTGAATCTGTATGCTCTGGCTTCCCTTTCGGATAAAAAACTCTTCGAGGCTCTGAAACAGGTAAATGGTGTAGGAGAAAAGGTATCCAACTGCATCTGCCTCTTTGCCTACGGACGGACCCGCCTGGCTCCTGTGGATACCTGGATAAAAAAGGTGATCGAGCAAAAGTACAAGGGCAAAAATCCCTTCCCCAAATATAAGGATGGGGCCGGCATTATGCAGCAGTATATCTTTTATTATGCACAAACCCATAAAGGAGAATTTTAGACTATATGTTTATCAGGAGCTGCTTATCCCCGATATCCCCCACATAATGTTCACCTGGCAGAATATCAATGATACAGACGATAGCTCCTGCCTTTTTTGTTTCATTATAACAGAGAATCTATCTCTTTATTGATGAAATAAAGAATGAAATATTGATAAACTTCTGATATTGAATAATACAGAATAATTAATTATACTGATTATAGCAGTCACTATTTACTTATATATGTGGAGAGTCTTATGGCAAGAACAACAGCAATCGGAATACAAAGCTTTGAAAAAATTCGTAGTGGAAACTGTTTTTATATAGACAAAACCTCATTTATTCAGGACTGGTGGGAAAGCAAAGATGAGGTAACCTTAATCACCCGTCCACGCCGTTTTGGTAAAACATTGACCATGAGTATGATCGAGCAGTTTTTCTCTGTAGCCTATGCTGACAGAGGGGATTTATTCGAAGGACTTTCCATCTGGCAGAGTGCAAAATACCGAAAGCTTCAGGGAACCTGGCCGGTAATCAGTCTGTCCTTTGCCAGAATAAAAGAATCCACCTATATTTCTGCCCATGATAAATTATGTGAAATCATTCGAAATCTATATAATCATTTCTCCTTTTTAAAAGACAGTGATCGGTTGACCGATACTGATCGAACTTATTTTGACCGGATTCTGGATACTCATGTGCGTGATAGCGATATCACCTCTTCTCTCTATCAACTATCTGATTACCTCTGTCGCTATTATGGCAAAAAGGTAATCATCCTTCTGGATGAATACGATACCCCTATGCAGGAAGCTTATGTCCATGGATTCTGGAATGAGTTGGTCGAATTTATCCGAAGCCTTTTTAACTCTGCTTTTAAGGCTAATCCTTATCTGGAAAGAGGGCTAATGACCGGTATCACCCGAATAAGTAAGGAGTCTATTTTCTCTGATCTGAACCATCTGAAAGTGGTTACGACTACCTCCAACGAGTATTCCACAGCCTTTGGCTTCACCGAAGCAGAGGTATTTGCAGCATTAGATGAATACGGCCTGGGAGAAAAAAAAGAAAATGTAAAATACTGGTATGACGGCTTTACCTTTGGCCAGTCTTCCGATATTTATAATCCCTGGTCAATCTTGAATTTTCTGGATACGGGAAGACTGGATACCTATTGGGCTAACAGCAGCACTAACCAACTCGTCAGCAAGCTGCTTCAGGAAGGAAACCGAAAGCTTAAGATTTCCTTTGAACGGCTGCTTACGGGAAAATCCATTAAATCTTCTATTGATGAGCAAATTATTTATGGGCAACTGGACGGCAGTGAAGAAGCCGTATGGAGTCTTCTTTTGGCCAGCGGTTATCTAACCGTAGCAAGCTGGCAAAGAGCAGAAGAATCCATCTATGGTGAAGACCCATTATACGAATTGGTCATCACAAATTTTGAAGTCAGACAGATGTTTTATCGCATGGTCCGCCGTTGGTTTTCTCCCTTTAAAGACGACTACGGAGATTTCATTCAGGCATTGCTGGCGGGAGACCTGAAAGCAATGAACCATTACCTTAACCGGGTCTGCCTGCAATGCTTCAGCTACTTTGATACGGGTGCCGGCCCCGTGGGAAATGAACCCGAACGTTTCTATCATGGTTTTATCCTGGGCCTGTTGGCGGAGCTGTGCAACCAGTATACGGTTACCTCCAACCGTGAGAGTGGCTTCGGCCGATATGATGTGGTAATCGAGCCTTTTGATCAAGCTAAGAATGCCTTTATCCTGGAATTCAAGGTAAAGGATGATGAGGAAAATTCTCTCGAAGATACGGTGCAGACCGCTCTTGCCCAGATTGAAAAACGACAATATGCAGCAGACCTTCTCGCCAGAGGCTTTACTCTTCAGCAGATCAAAAAATATGGCTTTGCTTTTGAAGGAAAAAGGGCAAAGATTGGAACCGAGTATAAGCCACAATAAATACCTTTATGATTTCTGCCAGGTATTTTTGTGAGAGTGCAGGATAAAAAACGTAGGCGTAGCGGGCTACGCTGAGGATTTTTATCCTGTGCTATCGCGAAAATAGATGCAGTAAATCATAAGGTTATTTGAAGTGGCTTATACTAATGTAACGGGTAAAACCGTTACACTGTCCATAGCCGCTTTGAGGCTTCATTCACCTATAAGCAAAAGGTTCTCGAACAGTACCCTAAGCCAGCAGTCTTCGATAAACACATAAACGATCCCGTTTGAATGCAGCCAAATCAATTCCCTGTCCCCGGCTCCAGTCACCATCAATCAAAAGTCCCCCTCTCTGCTCTGTTTCCTGTTGTTGCCAAAGCAAATAATCGATATTCCTCTCCTGGGGTTCTTCCAATAGTTCCCTATAATCAATCTCATACAGTTCCATCAGGGCGATCAGAGTATCTGCCTGAGGAAAATTCTTCCCACTTTCCCATTTGTAGACAGACTGTGCAGAACCCAGGCACAGATATTCCCGGACTTCTTCTACCGTATAGCCTCTTAAATTACGGTAAAATCGAAGATTACTTCCAAACATCTGACTATCGATCTCTTTTCTTCTCATCTGCATTTCCTCCCTTTCAAAATATAGAACATATGTTCTATATGTATTCTACATCGATTTGTTCTATTTTGCAAGGAATAATTTAAAAAAACTGATAACTATTCTGGATAAGCTTACAGCTTCATGCTAAAATGTACCTATCTCCCTTATGTAAACCCTCGTCTCACAGAAAGGCTCCTATGATCAATTTTCATGAATTAATGCATACTCCCCAATATGACTTTTTAAGAAACCATCCACGGCTTGGTAAAAGGATCATTCTGCTGGGTCTGGGCGGCAGCCATGCCTATGGTACCAGTAATGCCGGCAGCGACATTGACTTTAGGGGGATTACCCTGAATCTGCCCTCCGATCTGCTGGGTCTGACCCGCTTTGAACAGTATGAAGATGACCGGACCGATACCGTTATCTATTCCTTTAATAAGATGGTAAAGCTTCTGTTGGAATGTAATCCCAACACCTGTGAACTGTTGGGGCTGGACGAGGATCAGTATCTGATCAGAACTAATCTGGGACAGGAGCTCATTGATCATACCAGCCTCTTCCTTTCCAAACGGGCTGCCAAGTCCTTTGGCGGATATGCGGGGCGCAGCTGAGAAGGCTGCAGAATGCCATTGCCAGAGACAGCCTTCCCCAACCGGAAAAGGAGAAGCATATTTTAAGAGCCGTCCTGAACTCTCTTGAGGATTTCAACCGCAGATATACTGAATTCCCCAATGGCAGTATTCGCCTCTATATTGACAAGGCCCTCAATCCCCAGCTGGAAACGGAAATCTACATGGATGCAAGCTATACCCATTTTCCTTTGCGGGATTACGAAAAGATGTGGGCCACCATGAATACTGTAGTACGGGAATACGATAAGATTGGCAAACGGAATCATAAAAAAGATGACAACCATCTGAATAAGCATGCCATGCATCTTATCCGTCTGTTTATGATGGCTATAGATATTCTGGAAAAAGGAATTATCCGCACCCATCGAAAAGAAGATCTGGAACTTTTATTAAAAATCCGTAACGGTGGCTTTTTTACTGAAGAACGTACCTTCCACCCCGAGTTCTATGAAATTCTTGCCGATTATGAGACCCGTCTGGAAGCAGCTACAAAAAACAGCATTCTTCCTGACAACCCCGACATGGAAAAGGTAGAAGCCTTTGTGGAATACGTAAATCGGAAAGCCATCGCAATAGACTGACTTGTGGAAAAGTACTTTCTTAATCTCACAAATAAAATTTGCAATATGCATGAGGATTAATATGAACACTATAGAAAAAGAAATTCAGGAAAAACTGATTGAAATAGAAGAAAAAGAAAATATCCGTATTCTTCTTGCGGTGGAATCCGGAAGCCGTGCCTGGGGCTTTGCCTCCCCCGACAGCGATTATGACGTCCGCTTTATCTACCTTCGCCCTTTTGAGGATTATCTCTGCCTTAATGAGAAAAAAGATGTGATCGAGTGGCAGCTGGACGAGATTTTAGACATCAATGGCTGGGATCTGAAAAAGGCACTGATCCAGTTTCGCCGGGGTAATGCCACGTTGTTTGAATGGAGCAATTCCCCCATCGTTTATCGGAAGGCTCCCGAGTGGGACGAGCTTTATCAGACTGCTCAAAGCTATTTTTCAGTTAAGTCCAGCCTGCATCACTACTATGGAACAGCACAAAATACTTTTTTGACACATCTTACCGGTGATCAGATCAAATACAAAAAGTATTTTTATGCCCTGCGTCCCCTCTTAGCCTGCAGATATATTGAAGAATTCCATACTGTTCCCCCGGTTCTGTTCGACGATCTGCTAAACCTTCCTCTGGAGCTGGAGCTAAAAAATGCGATTGAGGAATTAGTCCAAATTAAAAAAATTACCGATGAAAAAGAGTTGAATCCACAGATCCCTATTATCCGGAACTTTATCGTCTCTGAGCTGACCCGTCAGAAGGAATGTGCCGACAATATGGCCGATGACCATAACAAGAGCTGGGAGGAATTGAACCATATTTTTAGAAAAATGATCTGCCGGGACAACTGATCCCGGCAGATTTATTTTCTTGTAGTCAAATAAATTATAAATTTAAAAACGGCGAGGTCAGAATCTATCCGCCTCGCCTCAGCGCAGTCCGTAAACATACGCCTCAATCTCTAACTATACTTTACACTATTACACTAAATTATGCAAGTATCCCCTGACTATTTTCCAATATAAGCTTTTAATTTAATCAATTTTCCTTTAATACCTGTTGATACAATTTTATTATATATAGGTAACGGGAGTTGATGATATAGTTCATTAATACACTCTTCATACTCTTTCAAAAACATCAATTGCAATTTTTCCTTTCGACCACTAATGGAAATATTACAATCATCCCTAAGATGCCTCATAAGCCCATCGATTCTTTTCGCCTTTTCTGTAGAGTTCATATCAGTCTCTCTTTCGTATACCAAAACCGTAAACAAGATAAAATAAAAAGCAAACTATCCTTCTCGGTTTAGTCCACTCGGTTTCTTACTACAATTTTAATCCTACTATAGTCATAATTAATCGGCCTCAGGATATGTGTTGTCAGTATTCGCAGCAGTGTTTCTGTATCATAGTGCGTTTCCATGAAAATATGATTATCTATTTTTAATGGACCCCTCATTGTATCCGGTCTATCGGCTAGAAATACCCTCTCTCTTCCTCCCACTTTTCCCCGTAAATTTTCCAATTTAATGCGGATTGTTGGATTTTTAATACAATCCTGTAGGATTGCCTCAACAACTTTTTTCCACGTGCGCACATAAACTCTGTTTCCATTCGGCAAGATCACTCCCACCGGTTTCTCTCCCTTAAAATGGCCTGTAGATTCTGCTAAAACATATTCTATTTCAGACTCTTCCACATCTTCTTTCCGTATAGTCGATTCTTGCATACGCAAATTTTGTATAATATGATCAAACGATAGGTTGATCTCCTGAATTAATTGAGTCCTGAGATTTTGCAATTCCTGAATAGCATCCATGGCTTTTCCTCCCCCGAAGAATATATTAGCACGTTCTAATGTTGTTCTATGTTGTTAAGTTTTACTTGTCACTCTTTATTTTCAATCAATCTCTACTCCTAATGCCTAACCGAGAAATAATCCATCAAAATCTCCTTGATGTAATTGTAGCGCCTTGCGTAGGAATTCTCCACACGGATCAGCTCAAAATGATGGTCACGGCAGATCTTCTGCTTCTTTTTATCCCGGTGAATGACCACTTCATCCTCGTAATGCTCCTTTCCGTCCAGCTCAATAGCCAGTACGGGAAAAAGCTGGCTGCCTCTTCGCTCGTAGACCACAAAATCAAAACGGCCGGAATAAAACAGATCCTCATAGCCGAAATTCTCTTCAAATACATGGGAAATTCCCACCTCTTTTCGCACTGTAAAACGGGTATCCGACAGCCAGATATTCCCCAAAGCATGATTCAGATTTTCCAGAAAAGCCTCTTCAACGGCACTGGCAAAGGGCTTCACCCCTGCTGCCCGGGAGCCGTTCTTTTTCGGAGTCACATAAGAATCCCCATTTTTTCGTACATACTCTACCAGCTCAAAAAGATCATCCTCTTCCGCCTTCTGATGCAGACGAATAAGATTCTGATGATCTGCCAGAACGATCAGCCTATCCCTGGCCCGGGAGGTAGCTACATTGATCAGCTCCTTATTATTTTTTAACCATTCATAGGTTCCCCTGTGGGTATCATCCGTGATCGCCGTAGAAAAAAGCACCACATCCTTTTCATCACCCTGAAAAGCATGAACCGTACCGCAGGCTACGTTGGTGAGCTTCTCCTGCTTCAAGCCCTCCTCGATCAGATTTTTCTGGTTCACGAAGGGGGTGATCACTCCAATCTTTTTTTCCGGATGGGTGCGGGCATAGGCAAGGATGAGCTCCACCTCCTGAGGTGCCGTATTTTTCATGGCAGAGTATTCGTTTCGGACATCCTGAAAGATGAGCGGCTGTGCCTCCTGATTATGGGTACAGATCTTGAGCAAAGAATGGTAATATTTTTGATTATTAAATCCGATGATCTTCTCATGACAACGGTAGTGGCTCCTTAAAAGAACCTCATCACTTACAGCATCACAGGCAAGGAAGGTCTTATAGACCGAATTTTTCCGAAAATCATATTCCTCTGTTACCTTGTATCTTGCCCGAAGCTTCTGGTTGGTCAGCTCATCCAGGAGGATCACCGGGTTCAGCTGCTGGGGATCCCCCACCAGCATCAGGCTGTTTCCCCGGATAATGGGCACCAGGGCAATGGCTGTATTGCACTGGCTGGCCTCATCCATGATCACCATATCAAAAGAGGGCTCCGGCCTTCCCAGCTTGTGGGCTGAAATGCAGGTGGTGATGATCACGGGAAAAATCTTCTGCAGCTTTCTCAAATTCCCTTCGTTACTCAGATATTTGGAAAACGCAGCCACCTGCTTTTCCTCCGGTGTATCAAAAATAAGCTCGTACAGCTCCTTGTACTGAGCCGTTCCCAGCTTCTTGATATAACGGGCAGAGGTATAGTAAAGATAGAGTAAAAACTGTTCGTAGTCATTATCCAAAAGAGCCAGTGCCTCCCGGTCGGTGATCTCTCCTGCCTCTTTAATCCTTCCCACCACCTGCCTCAGCTGCCTTCCCTGCAGATCCGCCTGAAAAGAAAGCATGCCGCTTACTCCCTGTACACGCTGCTGATACTCTAACATCCTCTCCAGGGTCTCCTGGCGTTCCTTCAACTCCAGAATATCTTCATATTTTTTCAACAAAAGAGAAAGTCGTTTTACCTCTTCTATCCGGCTGTCCTTTCTCCTCTCCAGGGTGCTTTCAAAAACAGAGATACCCTGTACCTGCTCATACACCCTCTGAATATAGGCGATGGCTTCCTTTACCTTCTCCACATTTCCCAAACGAAGGGCCGGAAAAGGAATCCTTTTTCCCTGATATTCTATGGAGGTCAGCTTTTCAAATACACCGTTGATGGGATGATTGTTAAAGGAAGTAAAAAGAACCGTCCGTTCATTAAAAAATGCCGTAATGATGGTATTCAGTATGGTGTTGGTCTTTCCCGTACCCGGCGGCCCCTGAATATAGGCCAGAGGATATTTCATTCCATTATTGATGGCCAGAAGCTGATCCAGATTGATATGTTGATCGATCAGGGTAATGGGATATTCCTTGCTCCTCCTGGGGCGGCTTACCAAATCTCCAAAAAAGGCTTTAATGGGTACTGTAGCCTTATCCTGGCGGTACATTTCCATGATCGACTGATACTCCTTATGTAAATCCAGAACGATATCCATTCCCAGACCGATCACATAGGGAAGATCATCCACGCCAATAATATGACGGTTGTGTCGGGTAATACAGTCCTTGATCCTTTCCTGATTTCCTTCAAAGTCCTTCAGCAGCTCGTAATTCTCAGCATCCAGATATTTCCGGATACTTTCCTGATTTTCCCCCATGATATATTCGGTACAGATGCTGATTTCCGGCTCCGGCCGCATGATCCTGTGCCTGACATCCAGATTCAGCTTGCGATAGGCCAGAACATAGAGCCCTTTCTGGGTGTGGATGCTGAGCACATTCATGGCCAGCTGCTGAAGAGCCAGCTTTCCGTCGGTGCGGGGCTTTTCTTCCATTTTATGCTGAAAATGCTTTACAACGGTCTGAAACTGTTCCTGGTTCAGGGCATAGCCCTCCCCGTTAAAGCTTTCCCTGTCCAAAAAATGGACCAACGCAAAGTCTGAATAGTAGGGAGTGGTATTCATCCGATTACACATCTCCAGATAGTTCAGAATCTTCATGTTGGCCGCATGGTCAAAAATACTTTTATATTTGTGGGGATTCAGGTAGATATCCTCTACCAGCTTCTCGTTGACAGGACAAAAAGAGCCCTCCACAATCTGTGAGGACAGGATGGAATCAAGGTAAATATAATCATAGGTTTCCGTCGTAAATTTGGCAAGATGCAGTCCCTCCACCTTGAGAGTGCGCCTTGCCATATTCAGATCCAGGATACCGATCCAGTATTTTGTCACCTGTTCATCCCTATTTCTGTATTCAATTTTCAGCCACTTTCCTTCATGGATGGCACGAAAAATATCACGATAAATGCTGTTCATCAGGTTCCTCTTTTGTCTGCCCGGGTATGTGGGCAACATCTCCCGGCAGGAAGTCACCTCCTGCCAGAGACGATATTTCTGGCAAACTACTCTCCAAACACCTGCTTTTTCAATTCTCCATAGCCTTCCTCTTCCATCCTGTCATAGGGGATAAATCTTAAGGAAGCACTGTTCATACAGTAGCGTATTCCGTTGGGAGATTCACGGTCTCCATCAAAAACGTGGCCCAGATGGGAGTTGGCCGCCCGGCTTCTTACCTCAATCCTCTCCATTCCATGGGAATGATCCTCCAGCAGGAAAAATGCATTGGCATCAATACCCTTGCTGAAAGCAGGCCAGCCGCAGTTGCTTGGATACTTATCCTCAGATGAGAACAGAGGCTCTCCCGACACTACATCCACATAGATACCTTTTTCAAAAAAATCCCAGTATTCATTCCGAAAAGGCGGCTCCGTACCGCTCTCCTGGGTTACATAGAGCTGCTCTGTGGTCAGCCTGTTTTTCAACTCTTCCCGGGAAGGCCGCTGATAGCCTGCCGGATCCACTACCATCCTGCTCACCCTTTCGATCTGGCTGGGAGAAATATGACAGTAGCCTCCCGGATTTTTCGTCAGATAGTTCTGATGGTATTCCTCCGCCTCCACAAAACAGTTCAGTGGAGCCAGCTCTACCACAAAACGGGGAGACCGCTCTTTTTCTACTGCTGCAACCTGGTCTACCACTGCCTTTTGTTCTTCATTAATATAGTAAACACCGGTCTGGTACTGACTTCCCACATCGTGGCCCTGCCGGTTTTCCACCGTGGGATCAATGACGTAAAAAAAGGAAAACAGTAATGCTTCCAGGCTCACCTGATCTGCATCAAATTCCACTCTTACGGTTTCCCGAAAGCCGGTCTCACCCGTACACACATCATAATAGGTCATGGGCCTTTCTTCCTTCCAGCTTCCATTGGCATAGCCGGAGACCGCATCCAGTACCCCCGGAATCACTTCCATATACTTTTCCAGCCCCCAGAAGCATCCGCCGGCCAGATAGATTATTTCTTTTTTCATCTTAATCACCCCCTGCATATCGCAAGCTTTGCTTGCAATACTGCTTAGACAAACAGGTGAAAATCAAAGATTTTCACCTTATCCCTCCCTATTCCGCAACCGGCTTCTTCTTTGGAAGAACGATCCTGGCATAGGTGTAGCTGCCCTTCGCATATACAGTTCCATTCTCGCCCTTGATCACTACATCCGTATAGACGATACGCTTTCCGCTTTTTAACACTGTTGCTTCTGCAAGCAGGGTATCACAATTTATAGCTGCATTCAGAAACTGCATATTTCCATTGATGGTAGTGAGGGCACTGTCACTCCCCAGAATGACGGAAGCAATTCCCCCTGTCGTATCAGCAATAGTAAATAAAAATCCTCCATGAATGCTTCCCACAGGATTCATATGCTCCGGTTTAATGGCAAATTTAGACCGGCAGTAGCCCTCCCGGTATTCCAAAACCTTCATCTCCAGAAAATCACTGAAGGTTCCCTTTACCCTCTCCTGCATCATGGATGCCAGCTCTTCAGGTGTTTTAGCCTCATACATTATATTTTTCTTTTCACTCATCTTCTTTCTCCTTGATTATTTGCTGCGTAGCAGATAAATTTTTATATTTCCATTCTTTTATCTGCCTTGAAACTCTCTTTTTCACTGTTGTCGGCAGATAAATCTCTTCTTTTTCTCTTTTCTATCTGCCCATGTTGCCTCTTTTCGGCTGTTTTTAGCAGATAAATCTCCCTTTTTCTTCTTTTTTATCTGCCCCTGTTTCCTCTTTTTGGCTGTTTTCAGCAGATAAATCTCTCCTTTTTCTTCTTTTTTATCTGCTGCCCTGAATCATTAAACACTTCTCTCCAGGCCTTCTTCTATTTCTCATCATACTCATCCAGAAAATGGTGCTTCACTCCATTTTGTTTGTAGGCGATCACCGTATCCAGATTTACATTTTCCACACTTTTAAAAATATGCTTTTCCACTTCCGGATTGTAGGTCTTCATCCGGGCGATCAGCTCCTTGACCTCGATCCGTTTGGACTTATTTTCCTGACTGTTGCAGGTAGTACAGGTATCCGTAAACTTGCAGGCACACTGGATAAAATGAAGATGGTTGTAATCCCTCCATTTTTTAATATCCTCTTCCCTTACCAGGTAGAGAGGACGGATCAGCTCCATACCTTCAAAATTGGTGCTGTGCAGCTTGGGCATCATGGTCTGGATCTGGGCTCCGTAGAGCATACCCATAAGGATCGTCTCGATCACATCATCATAGTGATGCCCCAGGGCGATCTTATTGCAGCCAAGCTCCTTCGCAAAGCTGTACAGATGGCCCCTTCTCATTCTCGCACAGAGATAACAGGGAGATTTCTCGATATGATATACTGAATCAAAAATATCCGACTCAAAAACCTGGATCGGTATCTTCAGCTTTCTGGCATTTTCCTCAATAACCATACGGTTGGCTGCGCTGTATCCCGGATCCATCACCAGAAACTTTACCTCAAAGGGAAAATCACTGTATTTTTTTAATTCCTGAAACAGCTTGGCCATCAGCATGGAATCCTTGCCGCCGGACATACAGACTGCGATTCGATCACCCTCTTTGATCAGTTCATAGGTTTTAATGGCTCTGGTAAAACGGGTCCAGATGGTTTTCCTAAATTTTTTCTGAAGGCTTCGCTCCACTCCCTCACAGATTTCCTGCGTCTCCTGCTTTTTCACCTCTTCCATCAGCCAGGTAATATAGCCCCCGGCCAGGCTTACCGCATCATAGCCTTCATTCCAGAGCTGGTCGGCAACCTTGATACTGTAACAGCCCTTATGGCAGCAGATCACATACTTTTTCCCCTTATCTGCCGGAGGATTTGCCAAAAGTTCTTCGCTGGAAATCGCTGTGGCTCCCGGTATTTTCCCATAGGAAAGCTCCGTTTCGGTGCGGATATCGATAAGCTCATAACTATCTTTATCTAATGAACTCAACTCTTCTAATGTAATTTCCAAAATCTCAATTTCCTTTCTATTGAAGGTTTCAAGTGTTTATAAATCAAAATCTATCTTATCTTATATCTTCTTTGCGGGCAATCCCTATTTACGGACTGACTGACTTTAGGATTAAAATCAGGATATTTTTATTTTCATTGGTGATTATCAACAAACTTTCCCTCACTGTCTTGTCAATATCATTCATACAGGTGTATAATATTGTTGCAAAATTGTATTGAATTTATATACAATGTCAGATTATTAAACAATTATACAAATGAGGTAAATAAGATGAAGAAACCCAATAACAACACAATATTTCCCTTTTCTTTAGAGAAAAGAGCTTCCAGGCCGATCAGCCCTCTTCGCGGTTCCTTCCATCTTACCTATACCGATGGATGGCAGCCTGAATTTATCAGCAGTGCCTGTTTGAAAATCCTTTCCTGTAAACGTGAGAAATTTGTTGAAATACTGCTCAATGCCCATACTTTGTCCGATTCCGATGAGGTTCCTGTAACACTGATGGACTATTTACACACCTCCGGAAGCTATACCTTTGACGGTCTGCTCTGGTATGACCGGGAAAGCCTTCCTTATGTTCTGGGAACTCTTACAGTAATTTCCGAACCTTCAGGACGCCGTAAGGCATATGGTGTCTTATTCGACCG
>JAFSIS010000043.1 GCA_017439665.1 Lachnospiraceae bacterium | reverse complement strand
CGCAACGCAATACTATAACAAGTTCAAGATTAAATACCCTATATCGTTTGATACTACAGGTTCAACACTTAAGCCGCTCTATGGCATAGTTGGAACGTAGGATATTTAAATGTAGTTACCAAATAGGGTGAGGAATTCAAGGTTATTATTACTCCAGGAATACCTTTATCTACGGTAGTGGGAAATGTCCATACGAATTAATAGTTATACTCGTTTTTACTCGTCATAGCTTTGGGTGATAAAGTCATAGCCATCGTTCATAAGCATCCGCAAATACTCATCGAAACTGTCTGCAATAACCATAATCTGGTCAGGATCATTTAAATATCTGACGATCTGTCCTTTGACACCGTTGGGTGATGGTGAAAAATCAATGAATAACTGGGATGATCCTCCATTATTCATACAGTCGGAGAAATGGAGCCAGCACATTTTTTCTGCGTGATCAATGATTTTATCATCGATTTCAATACCATCAAATTTTCTATTGATAAAATCGGTCAGCCAGTCCAAATCAGCTTTTGCCTTCCTCATTTGTTCGGCAGATAATAAGTAGTAAGGATATGCCTCAACATCAGAACCCAGGAAGTAAAAAGAGATTTTTTCACCAGCATATTCTCTATGGTAGGTTCCGTCTGCAATTTTCAGTAATTCCAATAGACTATCGGGAATATCCGGGTATAATGCCCGCAACTGTTCCAGATCCTCTTCACTTGCTCCATGTACTATTTTTTCAAAAGCAGCCCATCATTCTCTGCTGCCACATTCACAGTATGCTTTTTTCAGTCCTTTCCAATATTGTTGAACAAGGCTCATTAGTAAATCCTCCATTTTCATTTGTATAAATGAGTATTAGTTCAATGGTTTAAAAATAAATCTGTTCTGGGTCTGCCATTTTGTCCGGGTAGATTATAACATAAAAATTTGGACAATTCCAGTCTGCCCTCAGATGGGATACTTCCGGGAAATCCCTGTGCTATACGTCATGGGTATTTTGTGCTTTTAAAAATCAAATTAAAATCAGGAAGTTCCATCAGGCCAAATTATGAATTTGCTTTTCATTTAGGGTGAAATTGATTATAATAATACGAAGATTCTTAGTAATCATGGGAGGTAATAGTTATGTCAGTAGACCTTCAAGAGCTTTTAAAGCTATATCGACAGCAATTGGAAAACGTTGTTGGAGCACAAATTAAGAAGATTATATTGTACGGATCATATGCCAGAGGAGATTTTAAAATCAATTCAGATATAGACGTTATGATTCTGGTAGATACTCCTGATACAGATATGCGGGAATGTGAAAGTAAAATCTGTGATGTAACATACGATTTCAACTGTGAGCATGATACAGAGATTATGCCTGTTGTACAGGAGGTGAAACATTTCAATTATTGGAAAAAGTCATATATGTTTTATCGGAATGTTGATGAAGAGGGAGTGCCTATATAATATGGGAGAAATTCAAACAGGAAGTTTTCGTGATGTGGCGAAATATAAATTGGAGCAGGCAAAAGATGACTTGGATTCTGCAAAACTTTTGTTAAAAGCAGAAAAATATAAAGCTGCAAATAACAGAGCATATTATTCTTCTTTTCATGCGGTGGATTCTGTTCTTGCATTGGAACCAGTTGCATTTAAAAAACATAAAGATACATTGGCCTATGCAGCGGAACAGGTTGAAACGGCAGAGAAAATTATAGAACTCATAGATGAGTATATAAATAAGGAGTAAAACTGCAGTAAAATTATACCCTGGATAAAGGCAGATACTTCCAGAGGTGTCTGGTTGTTTTTCGCCTGTCAAGAAAAAATACTTGACACCTCCCTTTTTTTCCAGTATGATACCAAAGTACGAGTCAAAAAGGATAGGTTTAATATGGAAAAAATTGTGGAGCAGGGGCTTTTGTATGACTTTTACGGAGAGCTTCTGACCGAACATCAGAGACAGATCTATGAAGATGCAGTTTTTCAGGATATGTCCTTAAGTGAGCTGGCCGAAGAACACGGAATCAGCCGTCAGGGTATACATGACCTGATTAAGCGATGTGATAAGCAGCTTAAGGCCTATGAAGAAAAACTGGGATTATTGGCTCGTTTTTCCCGAATCAAGGAAATGGTAAAAGAGATAGAAGGCCAAACCTCTCAGGAGGAAGTCCGGAGACTGGCCGGTCAGATATTAGAGGAACTGTAACTTATGGCATTTGAAAGTTTAACCGACAAACTACAGAATGTATTTAAGAATTTGCGGAGCAAGGGAAGGCTTACGGAGGATGACGTTAAGCAGGCCCTTCGTGAAGTAAAGATGGCTCTTTTGGAAGCTGACGTAAACTTTAAAGTGGTTAAGCAGTTTGTAGGAGCAGTACAGGAGCGGGCTGTAGGAAGTGATATCTTAAATGGTCTGAATCCGGGTCAGATGGTAATCAAAATCGTTAACGAAGAGATGATCAGTCTGATGGGTTCTGAGACCACAGAGATCGCTATGCAGCCGGGTAAGGCCATTACCACCATTATGATGTGTGGTCTTCAGGGTGCAGGTAAGACTACTACCACAGCCAAGATCGCCGGTAAACTGGTGAAGAAGGGAAAGAAGCCCCTGCTGGTAGCCTGTGACGTATACCGTCCTGCAGCCATTAAACAGCTGCAGGTAAATGGAGAGAAGATGGGTGTGGAAGTCTTTGCCATGGGCGAGAACCATGATCCGGTAAACATTGCCAGGGCAGCATTGGAGCATGCTCAGAAGAACGGACATAACGTAGTGATCCTGGATACCGCAGGACGTCTCCATGTAGATGAAGAAATGATGGAAGAGCTCTGCCGGATCAAGGAAGAGGTAACCGTACATCAGACCCTTCTGGTGGTAGATGCCATGACCGGTCAGGATGCGGTAAATGTAGCCGGACAATTCCATGAAAAGCTTAGTGTAGATGGAGTGATCCTGACCAAGATGGATGGTGATGCCCGGGGTGGTGCAGCTCTTTCCGTAAAGGCAGTGACCGGTATCCCGATTTTATACGTGGGTATGGGAGAGAAGCTGTCTGACCTGGAGCAGTTCTATCCGGACAGAATGGCAAGCCGTATCCTGGGTATGGGCGATGTGCTGACTCTGATTGATAAAGCCCAGGAAAATCTGGATATTGACGAAGAAAAGGGCAAAGAGATGACTGCCCGTCTCAAAAAGGGCAAGTTTGACTTTGAAGACTATCTGGAAAGCATGAAGCAGATGCGCAAGATGGGCGGTATTGGCAGTATCTTAAGTATGATGCCGGGAATGGGCAGTAAGCTGGGAGATATCGAATCCATGATCGATGAAAAACAGCTTGCCCGTATGGAAGCCATTGTACTTTCCATGACACCGGAAGAGAGACAGAAACCAAAGCTTTTGAATCCCAGCAGAAAGCACAGGATTGCCAGGGGTGCCGGTGTGGATATTGCGGTGGTAAACCGCTTTATCAAGCAGTTTGAACAGAGCCAGAAGATGATGAAGCAGCTGCCTGGCCTGATGGGTGGAAGAAAAGGAAAGGGTAAATTCCGTTTTCCTTTTTAAACAGGATACTTATCCTGCATAAATTAAGCAAAGATACGGAGGAAGAACCTCCCCGATAAGAAAGGAGTCATGAAAATGGCAGTTAAAATCAGATTAAGAAGAATGGGTTACAAGAAACATCCTGTCTACAGAATTGTAGTAGCAGATTCCAGAGTAGCAAGAGACGGAAAATGTATCGATGAGATCGGTACCTATGATCCCAACACCAATCCAAGCTCTTTTAAGGTGGATGAGGAAGCAGCAAAGAAATGGCTGGCAAATGGCGCGCAGCCTACCGAAACCGTAAGCAAAATTCTCAAACTGGCAGGTATTACAAACTAATCATTCAAATGAGAAATATGCTTTTGGAGGTGGATGATGAAAGAATTGGTTGAAGTTATCGCAAAAGCACTTGTGGATAATCCGGACGAAGTAGTCGTAACCGAAAAGGGTGATGAAAGAAACATTACCGTGGAATTGCATGTAGCACCTTCTGATATGGGGAAGGTGATTGGTAAGCAGGGACGGATTGCTAAAGCCATTCGTACTGTGGTAAAAGCTGCCTCTGTAGGAGAAAAAACAAAGGTAGATGTAGATATTTGCTAATTTTGAACGGTTATCAGCGATAAAGGGATGCTCATTGCAGTATCCCTTTTCTTCTATAAAAAGAAGCTGTAAAAGCAGCAGAACGGAAGGAAGTATGGAACAGCGTTTTCAAGTAGGAGTGCTCAGCTCCACCCATGGAATCAGAGGAGAGGTAAAGGTTTTTCCTACCACAGATGATGTAAATCGATTTAAGAAAAAAATGGAGCTAATTTTGGATACTGGAAAGGGAGACAGGCTGCTGACAGTAGAAACGGTCAAATTTTTCAAGCAGTTTGTGATCCTGAAGTTTCAGGGAATAGACAGTATAAACGATATCGAACCATATAAGGGGAAATCTCTTTATGTTACCAGGGAAAATGCAGTTTCTCTGGGAGAGGGAGAATACTTTATTGCCGACCTGATCGGACTTGAGGTCTATGAAGAAAACGGGGAATTTCTGGGAAGGCTCAAGGAAGTATTGGAAACGGGAGCCAACGATGTTTATGAGATCCTCCTTCCTGATGGGTCCTCCTTACTTTTGCCGGCCATAAAGGAGTGCATTCTGGAGATCGACCTTTCTGCCGGACGGATGAAGGTTCATGTCATGGAGGGACTTCGGTAATGCAGTTTCATATTCTGACCCTTTTTCCTGAGATGGTCCTTACGGGATTGAATACCAGTATCATCGGAAGAGCCTGTGAAGCCGGACTTTTGTCAGTGGAGGCCATAAATATCCGGGATTTTACCTTGGATAAGCATAAGAAAGTAGATGATTACCCTTATGGAGGAGGGGCAGGAATGCTGATGCAGGCCCAGCCTATCTACGATGCTTATTTATCGGTTCTGGAAAAAATGAGGACGAAGCAGCGGCCAAGGGTGGTCTATCTGACACCACAGGGACAGGTCTTTACTCAGAAGCTGGCCGAAGAACTGGCAGGGGAGCAGGATCTGATTCTGCTTTGCGGGCATTATGAGGGAATCGATGAACGGGTGCTGGAGGAGATCGTTACAGATTATGTGTCCATAGGAGATTATGTCCTCACCGGAGGAGAACTTCCCGCCATGGTCATGGTGGATGCAGTTTCCCGTATGGTTCCCGGGGTGTTGACCAACAGGGAATCTGGAGAGACGGAATCCTTTGAGAATGGCCTTTTGGAGTATCCCCAGTATACCCGGCCGGAGGAATGGAAGGGGAAAAAGGTTCCCTCCGTACTGCTAAGCGGTCATCATAAAAATATTGAAAGCTGGAGAAAAGAAGAGTCTCTTAGACGGACCAGGGAAAGGCGGCCTGATCTATACCGGACTTATATGGAACGTGGTGAGGAGAAATAAGATTACTGTAAGGGATGGCAATGAAATAAGAAGGATACAGCAATAACTCCTGAAATTATGCTTGCTCTCAGAAAAAAGATATGGTATACTATCAAAGTTGTTATGAATCGATGGTCCTCTGTTGCCTGTATGCATTAAGAACATCCTGAGAAAAGGAGATAGAAATGAACGAAATTATCAGAAGTATTGAAGCAGAACAGCTGAAAGAAAACATTGCAGATTTTTCCGTTGGTGATACCATCAAGGTTTACGGTAAGATCAAGGAAGGTAACCGTGAAAGAATTCAGGTTTATGAAGGTGTTGTATTAAAGAGACAGGGTGGAAGCAACAGAGAAACCTTTACCGTGAGAAAGACCTCCGGTGGCGTTGGTGTTGAGAAGACCTGGCCTTTACATTCTCCTAACATAGAGAAGATTGAAGTAGTCAGAAGAGGTAAGGTAAGAAGAGCTAAGCTGAACTACTTAAGAGAACGTGTTGGTAAACGTGCTAAGGTTAAAGAATTAAGATAATTATCTATCGAATTTATGGGCTGTCTCATTTCCGGGACAGCCTGTTTCTTTTTTTGTGTCAACATGTTATACTGGGGTAGATTGCATTGAGTTATAAAACATAACCATGAAGCTGCCAGACAGCCGGAATTGGTTTTGGAGAGCTACCATGAGAAAACGAAGAGGCGGATTGAATTTCAATCGGAAGAGAAGAACCATAAATGCCGATGTCCTGAGAGAAATCATCAGTTGGACACTGCATATCGTTATTGCAGTTTTTGCTGCAGGCTGGCTGGTATATTTTGTAGGGATGAGAACCAGTGTAATCGGAGTTTCCATGGAGGGTTCCCTGTATAACGGTCAGCAGATACTGGTAAATCGTCTTTCTTATCTGGTATTCAGTCCTAAGCCCGGTGATGTCATCGTTTTTCAGCCAAATGGAAATCGGAATAGCCACTATTATGTAAAAAGAGTGGTTGCTGGGCCGGGAGACCGGGTTCAGATCAAGGATGGAAAGCTTTATGTGAATGATACCATAACCGATTATGGTTACGACAAGATTATGGATCCGGGAATTGCAGAAAATGAGATTTTGCTGGAAACAGATGAATTTTTTGTTATGGGAGATAACTGTAACAACAGTGAAGACAGCCGCTCCGGAAATATCGGGCCGGTAAGCCGTCAGGCTATTGAAGGAAAGGCCTGGTTTAAATTTAACAGTGCTGAATCCTACATGGGTCTGATTGAATAAAGGAAAGGACAGCGTACAGAGTTATGAATTATCAGTGGTACCCCGGTCATATGACGAAGGCAAAGCGTATGATGCAGGAGGATATTAAGCTTATTGACTTATTGATCGAACTGGTGGATGCCAGAATTCCTTTAAGCAGCCGAAATCCGGATATTGATCAGCTGGGACAGGGAAAAGGAAGAATGGTTCTGTTGAACAAATCCGATCTGGCAGATCCAAAAGCAAATAAAAAATGGATGGACTATTTTAAACAGCAGGGTATTACAGCAGTAGAGGTGAATTCCAAGAACAGAACCGGAATGAAGGCTATCCAGGGGGCTGTGGAAGAGGCTTGTAAGGAGAAACGGGAAAGAGACCGGAAACGGGGCATTTTGAATCGGCCTGTCAGGGCGATGGTGGTGGGAATCCCCAATGTGGGAAAATCTACTTTTATCAATGCCTATGCAGGAAAGGCCTGTACGAAGACTGGAAATAAGCCGGGGGTAACTAAGGGAAAGCAGTGGATCCGCCTGGGGAAAGGGCTGGAACTCTTAGATACACCGGGAATCCTTTGGCCCAAATTTGAAGATCAGAAGGTAGGTATGCGGCTGGCTTTTATCGGCTCCATCAACGATGAGATTCTGATCGAGGAGGAGCTGGCTATGGATTTATTGAAGTTTTTGCGGGAAAGCTATCCGGATGCGATAGAAAAGCGTTATGGTTTTGTACAGAAGGAAGATAATCTGGTATGCCTGGAAGAGATTGCCAGGATCAGAGGCTGCTATAAAAAGGGGCAGGAACTGGATCTTGGTAAAGCGGCATCAATATTAATGGATGATTTTCGTGACGGAAGACTGGGAAGGATGACCCTGGAGGAGCCTCCCATGCAGGAAGAAGGACAGAGTTAATGAAAAAGATAGCAAAAGAGATTCTCAGTACCAGCCTTTATCTTTTGGTGGTATTGATTGTGACATATCTGATCGTTCAATATGTGGGACAGAGAACAGAGGTGGTGGGAAGTTCCATGGAAACCACTCTGAGTGATGGGGATAATCTGATCGTGGATAAGATCACTTATCGGTTTAATGATCCCAAACGGTTTGACATTATCGTTTTCCCCTATCAGTATGATAAAAATACTTTTTATATCAAACGGATTATCGGTATGCCGGGGGAAACGGTAAGGATTGATGAAAAAGGAGCTATTTACATCAATGGTGAGATCCTTCAGGAGTCCTACGGAATGGAAGTGATCAAGTCGCCGGGACTGGCAATGGAGGAAATTACTCTGGCAGAGGATGAATATTTTGTTCTGGGAGACAACCGGAATAACAGCAGTGACAGCCGGGATGCCAGTGTGGGGAATATTCACAAAAAGGATATCCTGGGAAAGGCCTGGATAAGGATATGGCCCTTGAATAAGCTGGAGATATTGGACCACCAATAGTTTTATCAGGCAAGTAAAGCTTGCGATATGCACGGGAGTAAGAGGCGTAAAATGCAGGAAAAATTGTCATCAATCAGAGAAAGGTTTACTCATACACCGACAGAAGGGCTACAGGAGCTTATCCTTTTGTATCAGGAGGATGAGCGGGCAGGAGTAAAGCTGGAAATCGAAAAAGCCCGGAAACGACTCCTTCAGTTGCAAAAAGAGAAGGAAAGAACCGCAGCCTTGTGGAAATATGAGCATCAGTACAGGGAATACAGAAGCATTTGCGGGATTGATGAGGTGGGCCGCGGGCCACTTGCCGGTCCCGTGGTTGCCGGTGCCGTAATTCTGCCTGCAGACTGTGGTATTTTATATATTAATGATTCCAAAAAACTGAGTGAAAAAAAGAGGGAAGAGCTGTATAAAGAGATTATGGAACAGGCGGTTGCCGTAGGTATCGGTATGGCTGCACCACAGCGGATAGATGAGATCAATATTTTAAATGCTACCTATGAAGCGATGCGGGAGGCTATCAGCAAATTATCAGTACCACCCGATATATTATTAAATGATGCAGTAACCATTCCGGGAATAAACTGCAGGCAGGTACCCATAATTAAAGGAGATGCAAAAAGTATTTCTATCGGAGCAGCCAGCATTATCGCCAAGGTCACCAGAGACAGAATGATGGTGGAGTATGACGGGATCTTCCCTGAATACGGATTCGCTTCCAATAAAGGATATGGATCTGCAGAGCATATCAGGGGACTCAAGGAATATGGACCTACACCCATTCACAGACGCAGTTTTATTGAAAATTTTATTTAGATCCGGAAATTTCTATTTTTCCACAGGAGCAGCCTATGGCCATTGATTTATTACATTCTTTTTTGCAGAAAGGGCAGGCAGTAGCCAGTCAGGCAAAGAGTGATGCCCTTGCTCAAACTTCACAGGCAACTTCTCAGAGTCAGCAGCTTTCCAGAGCCGTTCAGGCACTTCAGGCAGGGCAGACCATTCAGGGGGAGGTACTTGCAGTAAAGGGGGAGGATGTACAGCTGGCTTTGCTCAATCAGTTGGTGGTAGATGCCAGACTGGAGCAGAGTATCAGTCTGACTCCGGGTACACTGATGGCATTTCAGGTAAAAAGTAATAGCAGCAGCGAGCTTTCCCTAATGCCTCTTTTTACCAATACAGCAGCGGATCCCAATGCCATGAAGGCATTGGATATGGCAGGAATCCCTCTCACGGACAGAACTCTGGAAATGGTAAAAAATATGATGCAGAGAGGACTGCCCATCGACAGGCAGTCTCTGCAGGAGGTATACCGGGATGTGGTAGGTTATAAGGATTCACCGGTGGTAGATATTATTTCTCTGCGTCAGCTGAATCTGCCGGTTTCGGAAGAGAATCTGGCCCAGCTGTCCCGTTATGAAAACAATCAGCATTTTCTTTCCCAGACCTTTTCTGACATTGGTCAGGCTATAGGAAATCAGCTTTCGACATGGATCAGTCAGGGGAATTTTCAGGAGGCGGCAGCCTTCCTTTCCGGGTTGAAAGAGATTTTTGGTCAGCTTCCGGCAGGAGAACAGCAGCTTCAACAGAATCCTGTGGGACAGGAGGCATCCCTACAGGGAAAGCCCACTGATATTATGGCTGCAAATCTGAATGAACAGGGCTTGGAAAGGGAACAGCCCATTGTCATCCGTGAGGATGGGATGAATATGGTTAAGGAGGGAGCAGTTCAGGAAGATCTGGTGACGAAGTTTGGTGAGCAGCCACAGAAAGCTTCAACATCCCAGACGTCAGGTGGCTTGGATCAGCTTATTCAGCTTTTCTCTCAGGGGAAGGCTACAGAAAAAAATGTAGCTGCTTTCCAGAAGCTTTGGGGACAGGAATTGCAGCCTCAGTTGATGATGGATATCGGGCAGGTTGCAGATAAGGAAAAGTTACAGGAGTACTATGAGAAGCTATCCCGGCAGCTGCAGCAGCTGGGAGCGCTGGCAGATAAGCACACAGAGCCCTCCTCTGCTTTAGGAAAGGCTGTTCAGAATACGGCTTCCAATCTGGATTTTATGAATCAGATCAACCAGATGCATGCCTACATCCAGCTGCCTCTTAAGCTGTCAGGCCAGGAGGCGAAGGGAGAATTATATGTTTTCACCAATAAGCGTTCTCTGGCAAGGGAGGACGGAAAGGTGACGGCACTTCTCCATCTGGATATGGAACATCTGGGAAAAATGGATGTGTATGTGGCCCTGGAAAATCAAAAGGTAAGTACCCAGTTTTATCTGGAAAAAGAAGAGTATCTGGATTTTCTGGAGGAGCATATGGATATGCTGACCAGCCGTTTGAATAAACGTGGTTATGAATGCAGTATAAAAACCTCTTTGCGTAAAGAAGAGGCCGGGGAAGAATCGGTGATGGGGAAGATCATCAGAGGTCAGAATCAGCCAGTTCTTTTATCGACACAGGCTTTTGACATGCGGGCATAGAATGATCAGCTTAAGAGGAAGTATGGGAAGAATATGGAAAAAAAAGAGAGACTAAAACAGGCCATAGCCCTGGAATATGATCCTGCTGAGGATGCCCCTAAGGTCATTGCCTCCGGCCGTGGTATTCTGGCAGAAAAAATCATTGAAAGAGCAAAGGAAGCAGATGTTCCCATTCATCAGGATGATAAGCTGGCAGATACTCTGGCCCGCCTCGATATTGGAGAGATGATTCCTCCTGAGTTGTATGAGGTAGTAGCAGAGATTCTTGTTTTTGTGGATGCCATGGATAAGATCCGCAGCAAAGGGCTGGATACAAAAGCATCCTCATTATCAGGAGGAAAACGAAAATAGCATGGATAAACGAAAACGGGGAACGGCCTATGAAGTGATCGCCACTCGGTATCTGGAAAAACAGGGCCTGAAAATTCTGGAGGTCAACTACCGGATCAGGCAGGGTGAGGTGGATATTATTGCGTTGGATGGAGATATCCTGGTATTTATAGAAGTAAAATACAGAAAGAATACAGACTTTGGTCAGCCCTGGGAAGCCGTTTCAATTACGAAACAAAGACGAATCTGTCGTGCGGCTTCCCATTACTGTTACCAAAAACATGAAGACAGGCAGGTTCGTTATGATGTGATCAGTATCTGCAAAGAGGAGATAGAATGGTTTAAGGATGCCTTCTATCATCAAAATTAATCAATTAAAGGACATAGAAAAAATGAATTGGAAAATGGAAAAAGAAAAACTTTCTCTGATCAAAAAACAGGGAGAAACAGAGTATCTGGTTTTTCCCGGACTCGAGGCAACAGAAGCAGTAACACATCTTTTCTCAACACGCCTGGGCGGGGTCAGTAAGGGACATTTAAGCTCCATGAACCTGAGCTTCACCAGGGGAGATGAAGAGGAATATGTAAGAGAAAACTATCGCCGCATAGCTAAGATTCTTAACTGTGATATGGGCGATTTTGTTTTTTCTCATCAGACCCATACTACAAATGTGAGGATCGTAACAGAAGAAGATCGGGGAAAGGGACTGACGAAAGATCTGGATTTTCAGGATGTGGATGGATTGGTGACCAATGTACCCGGACTGGTTCTGTCTACCTTTTATGCTGATTGTGTCCCCATTTTTTTGGTGGAATCAGTGAATCGGGTAATTGGCCTGTGCCATTCCGGCTGGCGGGGAACGGTAGGAAGAATTTCTGAAAAAACCATTGAAAAAATGGAGCTATTAGGAGCAAAAAGAGAAAATATCCGGGCTGCTATCGGGCCTTCGATCTGTCAGGACTGCTATGAAATCGGTGAGGACGTAGCAGCTGAATTTGTCCGGGAATTTGCTTCTCACCAGGAAGAGATCCTACGGGAAAAAGGAGCAGGAAAGTATCTTCTGAATCTATGGAAGGCCAATGAACTGGTACTGACGGATGCCGGTATAAT
>JAFSIS010000009.1 GCA_017439665.1 Lachnospiraceae bacterium | reverse complement strand
GGATCTGCAGCAGCTCCGGCTCCGGCAGCTGCTCCTGAGCCGGCACCTTTTGTACCACCGACAATGGATCCTACCCAGATGGCAGGAGGAATGAATATGGGCGCACAGCCAATGATGGGCATGCAGCCGATGATGGGTATGCAGCCAACGATGCAGCAACCAATGATGGGTATGCAGCCAATGATGCAGAATATAAATTATCAACCCGCTCAGTTTACCGGTTTTGCATCCAATGTAAATCCGGTAGCCGGCAACGAAAACATCAACCTGATTATGGATGTACCATTACAGGTTACGGTAGAATTAGGACGAACCAGCAAATCCATTTCCGAGATTCTGGATTTTTCACCGGGAACAATTATTGAGTTGGATAAAATTGCCGGTGAACCGGTAGATGTACTGGTCAACGGTAAGTTTGTTGCTAAAGGTGAAGTTGTCGTAATTGAGGAAAGTTTCGGTATCAGAGTAACTGAAATTATCAAATAAGGAGTAAACAATGGCTAAGAATATTTTGATTTGTGATGATGCAGCATTTATGAGAATGATGATTAAAGACATTCTTACCAAAAATGGCTACAATGTAGTAGGAGAAGCTGAAAATGGTGCGAAGGGTGTTGAGCGTTTTAATGAGCTCAAGCCGGATCTGGTTCTGATGGACATTACTATGCCGGAGATGGATGGTATTGCGGCTTTAAAGGCAATCAAGGCAGCTGACCCCTCCTCTTGTGTGATCATGTGTTCTGCTATGGGCCAGCAGGCGATGGTTATTGAATCTATTCAGGCTGGGGCGAAAGACTTTATCGTAAAGCCTTTCCAGGCAGACCGTGTTCTTGAGGCAGTTAAGAAAGTGATCGGTTAATTCATGTTGCTATCTATTGAGGATTCTATTAGTTCATATGCACAGTTTATTACAGTATTGCTGCTTTTCGTTTTTGTACTTGGCATAACCTATCTTACGACCAGATATATAGCAGGCTATCAGAAAAGCATGGTCAGAAGCGGAAATATGGAGCTTTTGGAGAGTCTTCGGATATCAAATAATAAATATCTTCAGATTGTCAGAGTGGGAGAACGATATCTTATAATGGCAGTTTGTAAGGATACCGTAACCCTTCTTGCCCAGATGAAGGAAGATGAGCTGGTTATTTTGGAAGAAGGAAAAGCTGTTTCGCTTGATTTCAAGGGATTGCTGGATAAGGCAAAAAAGCTTCATTCTGATAGGAACAATCGAAAGGACAGCTTGCAGAAGATTAGTTCCTTCTTGTCCGGCCAAAAGAACAATCGGGATACAGACAAAGGAAAATAGGCATCAGATGATGAACTTGTTACATGAAGTTAAATTTAGAATGGGGAAATTAATATGCCTGCTGGTTATTGCAGGCATATTCTGTATTTGCCCCACATTTTCTGTGCAGGCTGCAGACAGCCTGGATCAGCCGCTGACAGGTACAACGATTAATCCGACGAATATCCGCGAGCCCGGAGAATCGGATGATATGGATGAGCTGGCTGAGCCGAATATTGCCAATGGGCTTACGGTGACGGTAAGCGGAGACAATGGGCAGCTGAATTCAACCTTAAGGATTCTAATTACCCTTACGTTGATCGCCCTTGGTCCCACATTGATTATCATGCTTACCTCATTTACGCGGGTAATCATTGTTCTTCATTTTACCAGAGCCGCTTTAAATACACAGACAGCGCCCCCTAACCAGATATTGATCGGCCTGGCTCTGTTTCTTACCTTTTTCATTATGAATCCAGTTTTTACCCAGATTAATGAGGAGGCATTAAAGCCCTTTGATGAAGGATTGATCACGCAGGAAGAAGCTTTGGAAAATGCAGTGGCACCTTTACGTCAGTTTATGTATGAACAGACACAGGTGAAGGACGTTAAGATGTTTATGGATATTGCGGGAGAAGAGTGGACCACAGAATTGGACGAAATTTCTACCGCTGTTCTTGTTCCCAGTTTTATTGTCAGCGAACTGAGAACGGCATTTATCATTGGTTTTATTATCTATATTCCGTTCATTGTTATTGATATGGTGGTTGCTTCAGCTCTGATGAGTATGGGTATGATGATGCTGCCGCCCACAACCATTTCCCTGCCCTTCAAGATCCTTCTGTTCGTTCTTGCGGATGGATGGAATCTGATCATCGGTAATCTGGTCAAAACCTTTTACTGACGACGCAGGCTGAGAAAGGATGTAAAACATGGGAATAGATGAAGTTGTTCAGATCGTTAACCGGGGGCTGTATGTAGTGGTTATCGCCTCAGCTCCTATTTTGCTGGTTTCTCTGGTAGTCGGTCTGGTCGTCAGCATTTTCCAGACGGTGACCAGTATACAGGAGCAGACACTGACCTTTGTACCTAAGATCATTTCCATTTTTGTGGCATTGATGATTTTGGGACATTGGATGTTGAATACTATTGTAGAATATATGGTGGGATTATGGACTGATTTTGCCATATATATCAGGTAAACTATGATTGAATATTCGTTTTCGATGGCTGATCTGGAGTATTTTCTGTTGATTTTTAGCAGAGTCTCCTGCCTGATCTTCATAGCACCTTTTTACTCAACAACCAATACACCTGCCAGGATAAGGATAGGCTTAAGTATTTTTGTTGCTCTGCTGCTCTATCAGGTGCTGCCGGTTGTTCCTTTGGAGTACAGTACGATCATGGGCTATGCAACCATGGTATTGAAGGAAGCGGCGGTTGGCCTTTTAATGGGCTTTGGATGCAACATCTGCATAATGATTCTCTCTTTTTCGGGAAGGATCATCGATATGGAGACAGGCTTATCTATGGCCAGTCTTATGGATCCGTTGACGAAGGAGCAGACCAGTATCAGTGGTATGTTATACCAGTATGCAGTGATGCTGATCTTAATGATCTCCGGAATGTATCAGTATATTATGAAGGCATTGGCTGAAAGCTTTACTCTGATTCCGATAAACGGAGCCATATTCCGTCCGGATGGTCTGATGAAAGCAATGGTAGGTTTTATGTCAGATTATATCTTTGTTGCCTTTAGGATCTGCCTTCCGATTTTTACGGTAATGATCATGCTCAATGCCATACTTGGTATTTTGGCTAAGGTGGCGCCGCAGATGAATATGTTTGCAGTAGGTATACAGTTTAAGGTGTTAACCGGATTAACTGTTTTGTTTATCACCACAGGAATGCTTCCAAGGCTGTCTGAGTTAATCTTTACAGAGATGAAAACGATGATGGTAACATTTGTGGAGACGATGATGTGATACTGGAATATAATCTTCAATTTTTTGCCAAGGATGGCCCCGGCGGAGAAAAAACTGAGCCGGCTACCCAGAAGAAATTAGATGATGCAAGAAAAGAAGGGCAGGTGGCCAAATCCAGAGAAGTTGCCAACGGATTGGGACTTTTGTCTCTGTTTTTGGTGTTAAAATTGTGGATAGGAAACATGGGAAACTCTTTTTTAGAGATCTTTGGTGCTGTCTATAACCGTATTCCTGAGGTGACGAAGCTATTGGGGGGAACTGCACCTGATGGAGAAATGTTCATTCTTTTCAAGTTTGCTATCAGCCAGCTGATCATCATGCTTCTTCCCATTTTTATCGTGGGTTTCATTGTAGCTCTTATGAGCGATCTGATTCAGGTAAAATGGAGACCTACCATGAATCCGCTGATGCCTAAGATGTCCAAGATGAATCCTATTAGTGGATTTAAGAAGATTTTTTCTGCAAATTCGCTTGTAGAGCTGATTAAATCCATTGCAAAGATTTTGTTGATCAGCTATATAACCTACAGCTTTTTAAAGGATTATTATCAATATATTTTTATTCTTTATGATATCAGCCTGATGCAGGCAATTATTTTTATGGGACAGATTGTAATTGATCTGGGAATAAGAATATCTGGTTTTTATATGGTACTTGCTATAGCGGACTTTTTCTATCAGAAGTATAAGTTTAGCGAAGATATGAAAATGACCAAGCAGGAGGTTAAGGACGAGTATAAGAATCAGGAAGGTGATCCACAGATCAAAGGAAAGATCCGTCAGAAGATGCGTGAGATTTCCCAGAGAAGGATGATGCAGGCACTTCCTCAGGCAGATGTGGTCATTACCAACCCGACCCATTATGCAGTGGCTATCCAGTATGATGCTGAAAAGTACGCAGCACCCATCGTTCTGGCCAAGGGGCAGGATACTCTGGCACAGAAGATTAAGGATGTAGCAAAAGAAAATCACATTGAAATTGTTGAAAATAAACCTCTGGCAAGAATGCTTTTTGCCAATGTAGAGGTGGGAGAGGCAATTCCACCTGAGCTTTATCAGGCGGTAGCTGAGGTACTGGCCTTCGTTTACCATCTGCAGGGGAAGGTTTAGAAGAATAAAGATAAAAAAGAAATTATTTACAGGAAGGAGGGGACAAAATGAAAAAAGCAGATTTGGGCGTGGCACTTTATTTACTTACTGCCTTTGCCATGCTGATTATAACCATTCCGTCCGGGGTTTTGGACGTTCTTCTTGGTTTTAATATCGCTATTGCTTTTGCCGTTCTGTTCACCTGTATGTTTGTTAAGGATGTTCTGGATATCTCCTTTTTCCCGACTATCCTGTTGTTTACTACCATCTTTAGGATCGCGTTGAATGTATCCTCAACCAAGCTGATCCTTTCCACCGGAGATCCGGGTAACGTTGTTGCTACCTTCGGTGAATATGTGGGTGGCGGTGACCTGATCATTGGTTCCATCGTATTTATTATTCTGATTCTGATTCAGTTCATGGTGATCAATAAAGGTTCTGAGCGTGTGGCTGAAGTAACAGCCAGATTTACGCTGGATGCCATGCCCGGTAAACAGATGGCTATCGATGCCGATCTGAATACGGGTGCGATCACAGACAGAGAAGCGAAGGAAAGACGAGACAAGATCCAGCAGGAAGCCAGTTTTTTCGGTTCCATGGACGGTGCGGTTAAGTACGTTAAAGGAGATGCTACGGCCGGTCTGGTGATCACCCTGGTAAATATTATCGGTGGTATTGCCATGGGTATGTTCCGTATGGATATGGAGCTTGGGGCAGCCCTGGATAAATACGTTATCCTGACGATCGGTGACGGGCTGGTAAGCCAGATTCCTTCCCTTCTGATCTCTTTATCTACCGGTATTCTGGTAACCAAGGGAAGTAAGGATGCAGACTTTGGAACCGTACTGGTAAAACAGCTCTTTGGTATTCCCAAGGTGCTGTACCTGGTGGGATTTACCATGGCTTTCCTGGGACTGGCGACCCCTCTGAATGACATCATTTTTGTCGGCATGGGCATGATTTTTGTTATCGTCGCAAGGATTACGGAAAGTACGCTGGAAACGGCCAAAATAGAAGCGGAAACCAGTATCGAGGAGATCGAGGCAGGAGAGATCCGGCAGCCGGAAAACGTCAACAGTCTCTTGCAGGTGGATCCCATTGAGCTGGAATTTGGTTATGGAATCATTCCTTTGGCCGATGTGAATCAGGGAGGAGACCTTCTGGATCGTGTGGTTATGATCCGGCGTCAGGTTGCTCTGGAGCTGGGTATGGTGGTGCCGATCATCCGTCTGCGAGACAATATCCAGTTAAATCCGAACCAGTATATTATTAAGATAAAGGGTATTCAGGTCAGTGAAGGGGAAATCCTCTTCGATCACTACATGGCAATGAATCCCGGTTTTGTGGAGGAAGAGATTGCCGGTATTCCTACCTTTGAGCCTTCCTTCCATCTGCCTGCGATCTGGATTACAGAAGGGCAGAGAGAGAGAGCGGAAAGTCTGGGTTATACCGTAGTTGACCCGCCCTCTATTATTGCCACCCATTTAACAGAAGTAATCCGTCAGCACGTATCTGAGCTTTTAACCAGACAGGATGTACAGAATCTGGTGAACAATCTGAAAGACACCAATCCTGCACTTGTGGAGGAACTGGTTCCCAAGGTGCTGGGTCTGGGAGAAATCCAGAAGGTGCTTCAGAACCTGTTAAAGGAAGGCATTTCTATCAGAGATCTTTTGACGATTTTCGAAACTCTGGCAGATTATGCTTCTACCAGCAGAGATACGGATATTTTAACGGAATATGTCAGACAGAGTCTTAAGCGTGCGATTTCCAGTAAGTATTTCCCGCCCAGAGAAATGACCAGCGTGGTCACTCTGGATCCTGTAGTAGAGCAGGAGATTATGAAGAGTGTGAAACAGACAGAGCAGGGTGCTTATCTCTCTCTTGATCCTGAAAAGACCAGAACGATCATCAAGTCTGTGGAAACAGAAACGAAAAAGCTGGAGAACATGGGGAAAACACCCATTGTGATTACCTCACCCATTGTCCGTATTTATTTCAAAAAGCTGACAGAGGATTATTACCGGGATTTAATTGTGGTTTCTTATAATGAAGTGGATTCGGATGTGGAGCTGCAGTCGGTAGGAATGATCACTGCATAAGGCAAATCATGCAGAAAGGATTCAGAATAGATGATCATTAAAAAGTTTCAGGCAAAAACAGAAAGAGAAGCGGTGGAGCTGGCTAAAAAGGAGCTGGGCGAAGGCGTTGTTGTCATGAATGCGAAGGAAGTTAAGCAGAAAGGATTTTTCTCTTTTTTCAAATCTCCTTTGATGGAGGTTACGGTTGCGTTGGAAGAAGAAAGTGAACGTCCCCCGGCAGTATTTGCCCCCAAGAAGGAAACCTCTGCACCTATTGTTCCGGATTCCATCTGGGAGAAGGAAGAGGCGCTCAGAGAAGAGGCGCAGAAGGAGGATACCGGAAAGGCTATTGAGCAGAAACTGGAAAACCTTCAGAGTCTTTTGGAACAAAGAATACGCCAGGAAGAAGAACGCCCCCGGGAAGAAGAGGAGGAAGTCAAGGAGTCTAAATTTTCCAAGGAAATCATGACTTTTATGAAGCTCCTCTACAATACAATGATCGATAATGAGGTTCGCGATATTTATGCCGATCAGATCATTGAGGAGATTGAAAAAATTGCCACTTCCAATATGCAGCTGGATTTTGCCCTGTCCACGGTTTATCAGAAAATGATCTTAAAGCTGGGACAGCCTGAGCTGATCACGGAGGGAGAAAAAAAGCCCAAGACGATCTTCTTCGTTGGACCTACAGGTGTGGGAAAGACCACCACTATCGCAAAAATTGCTTCAAAATTTTGTGTGGAAGAAAAGAAAAAGGTGGCACTTTTAACAGCGGACACCTATCGTATTGCTGCAGCAGAGCAGTTGAGAACCTATGCCAATATTCTGGAAGTACCCTTCAGGATTATTTATACATCTGAAGAAGTTGCTCAGGCCATAGAGGAATTTAAAGGATACGATTATATCCTTGTAGATACGGCAGGACATTCCCACCATAATGCAGAACAGAAAAATATGACCAAAGAGCTTTTGAAGAGTACAGAAGACAGGGCCGATCAGGAAGTATATCTGGTACTGAGTGCGACCACAAAGTACCGGGATCTGCAAAAGATTGCAGATAGCTACAAAGAAATTACAGACTATAAATTAATTTTTACCAAGCTGGATGAAACTACAGCCCTGGGAAATCTGTTTAATCTTAAATTATATACCGGTGCATCTTTATCTTATGTTACCTGCGGACAGAATGTACCGGATGATATCCAGGCCTTCAATCCTCAGTCTACAGTAAAACAGATCCTAAGCAGTAATGATTAATGGATGAGAGGATTTAATTATGGATCAGGCAGAAGGATTAAGAGCGATCATTAAAGCCGGGCAGCAAAATCCGCGACCCCTGGCACGAGTGATCACTGTCACCAGTGGTAAAGGCGGTGTGGGAAAATCCAATGTGGCAATTAATCTGGCAATACAACTCAAAAAAATGGGCCAGAGAGTGATCATCCTGGATGCTGATTTCGGACTGGCAAATATAGAAATTATGTTTGGGACGGTTCCCAGGCATAATCTTTGTGATTTGATTTATCAGGGAAAAAATATTAAAGAGATCATCACCTGGGGAGCCGGTGATGTAGGTTTTATTTCCGGCGGTTCGGGAATTGTGGGACTTGCAAATCTGAGCAGAGATTATCTGACCTATATTATTCAAAACCTGGCGCAGTTGGATGCTATTGCGGATATTATCATTATTGATACAGGTGCAGGAATTGCCGATTCTGTATTGGAGTTTCTGGTAGCCAGTGGTGAGATTCTTTTGGTAACGACACCGGAGCCTACTTCCATTACGGATGCCTATTCATTGGTAAAGGCATTGGATCAGCACCCCAGATTCCTGTCGGAAGAGTCCATGATCAGGGTTCTGGCTAATCGGGTGAATTTGATAGAAGATGGTGATATCCTGTTTCACAAGCTGAACACGGTGGTAAGCCGTTATTTGAAAACACCTATTTCTTACCTGGGAGCAATTCCGCAGGATAACCGTCTTGCAGAGGCCGTTATGCGTCAGATACCCGTCTCCCTGTCGGCACCTGGGGCAAAATCCACAAAAGCTTATGAGCACCTGGCAGCCATATTGATGGACAAAGAGACGGAAAAAGTAAAAAAAAGAGGGATGGCAGCTTTCTTTTCCTATTTAATTTCAGGCAAAAAAATGAGTTGAGAAGGAGAACGGAACATATTGTTATCTTCCTTCAGAATGGAGATTCTTATGAGTGTGAAATTTTTGGAACCCGGACAAAAGATTGAAATGAGACATAAGGTACGTAGCAGCCCAAAAGACGGGCAGCCTGCAAAGGTGCATATCAGTCAGATTTATGATATTCTGGAGGATGATACCATAGAAGTACTGATGCCTATTGAGCATTCACAGCTGACTCTCCTGCCCTTAAATGCTGTTTATACTTTGGTCGTATATACGCATACAGGAGTTTATCAATGTGATACAAAGGTGACAGGTCGTTATAAAAAAGCCAGAGTATATCTGATCAGTCTGGAATTGGTTTCTCAGATCAAGAAGTACCAGAGAAGAGAGTATTATCGTTATTCCTGTAATTTACCGATCTTCAGCCGTCTGCTGACAGAGAAGGAGATGGAAACAAGAATCTGGGATGTGGGCAACGAAGGTGCAGAGGGAGATATGCTGGATCTGGGCGGAGGTGGTGTCCGTTTTATTACGGCTCAGCAATATGAAAAAGGAGATTTGATCCTTTGCCGTTTTACCCTGTCTTTTCCGACAGGGGAGCAGGAATACCAGATACTGGGAACCGTACTTAGCATAGTCACGGCTGGAAAGTATGAAAATAAATTTGAAGTAAGGGTACAGTTTGAAGAGATAACCAACCTCACCAGGGAAGAAATTATCCAGTTTATTTTCGAAGATGAGCGGAGACAAAAGAAAGGCAGAAGAAGATAAGGGGAAAAGAAAAGATGAAAAAAATTCTGATTGTTGATGACTCTGCACTCATGAGAAGGGTGCTTTGTGATATAATCAATAGTGACAAGACACTTGAGGTAGTAGACAGAGCTACCAATGGTCAGGAGGCATTGGAATTATTAAAAAAGAATAGTTACGATGCGGTTGTTTTGGATGTAAATATGCCCAAAATGAACGGTCTGGAGCTTCTTAAGGAACTTCGCAGGCAGAAAATTGCAGTAAAGGTAATGATGGCCAGTACAGATACGAAGGAAGGAGCCAAGACCACGCTGGATGCACTGGAGCTGGGTGCGCTTGATTTCGTGCATAAGCCGGATCGTGCATCGGATTGCCGGGGGGGAGAGTTTGTAGCCAATTTCTTAAGAACCCTGCATGCAGTAACTGATTCCAATCCGCCGGTATTCACTAAGGTTTTCACCCGTGAAGACAGTAACAATACCAAAAAGATCGTAGAACTGGTGAAGAAAAACGGGGCCCGTCTTTCAGGCAAGCACGTAGTTGCCATTGCCAGCTCTACAGGAGGTCCCAAATCCTTACAGTCTGTGATTCCCAGATTACCGGGTAATCTTGCTGCTCCTATTGTATTGGTGCAGCATATGCCTGTCGGTTTTACCAAGTCCATGGCAGAAAGACTGGATTCTCTTAGCCAGCTACACGTTAAAGAAGCAGAAGAAGGGGATGAACTGAAGAAGGGCTGGGTATATATAGCCCGTGGCGGAAGTCACTTAAATGTAGTAGAAAAACAGGGGAGAGCAGTTATCCATTACTCCGATGAGCCTACCCGGGAAGGAGTTAAGCCCTGTGCAAACTACATGTATGAGTCTTTGGCCGGCTGCAAATATGATGAAGTCGTGTGTGTGGTAATGACCGGTATGGGTGCTGATGGAACGGAAGGAATCACCAATCTGAAGTCGAAGAAAAAAGTACATGTAATCTCCCAGGATGAAGAAAGCTGCGTGGTATACGGAATGCCCAGAAGCATCAAGCGGGCGGGTTTATCGGATCAGGTAGTATCTTTGGAACAGATTGCACAGGAAATTATTTTACACGTGGGGGTAAATTAGTATGGATGTAAGTCAGTATCTCGAGATTTTTCTTGATGAAACCAAAGAACATTTACAGAGCTTGAACACCCAGATTCTGGAACTGGAACAGAATCCGGAAAATATGGAAACCATTAATGAGGTGTTCCGGGCGGCGCACTCTCTTAAGGGCATGGCAGGTACGATGGGATATAAGAGAATGCAGACTCTCACCCATGATATGGAGAATGTTTTCTCGGAGGTGAGAAACGGTCATATCAAGGTAAATGCATCTATGATCGACTGTCTCTTCCAGTGCCTGGATGCGTTGGAGGATTATCTGGCAACCATTCAGAGCACAGGGGATGAAGGTACCAACGATAATGAGATGCTGATCAAGGATTTAAATGCCATGCTGGGTGCTGAAAATGCTGATGAATCAGAAACAAAACCACAGCAGGCCAAGGCTGCAGTCAGTGATGCCAGTAAGGAAAAATGGCATACCATTCCTATGGGAGAGCCTGAAAAGCATGTGGTCCGCGAAGCACTCAAGCAGGGAAAAAATGTAATCGGTCTTACGGTCTATGTACAGGAAAGCTGTATCTTAAAGGCAGCAAGAGCCTTCCTTGTATTTAAGGCTCTTGAGGAGTTGGGTGAAGTGATCGTTTCCAACCCTTCCACACAGGATATTGAAGATGAAAAGTTTGGATTTGATTTCAGCATTATTCTTGTATCTGATTCGGATGCCGAAAAGGCAGTAGCAGCGGCTTCAAATGTATCTGAGATTCAGGAAGTTTGCGCCGGACTGATCCTTTTGGATACTGAGGAAGTGGCAGGAGGAGCAGCGAAGGAAGAAACAGCTCCCGAAGAGGCGTCTGCTAATGAAGTGCCCGAAGCTCCTCAGGTTGAGAAAAAACCGGTTAAGAAGGAAACCAAAGCCACTGAAAAGAAGAATAAGCCTGTGGTCAATCGTACTGTTCGTGTAGACATTGAAAAGCTGGATGTTTTGATGAATCTGGTGAGTGAGCTTATCATTGCGAAAAACTCTCTGGTTTCCGCTACTAATGTAGAAGGGGCAACCAATGCCGGTGTAAATGAGCATATTGAATATCTGGAAAGCGTAACCACTAACCTGCATGAATCCGTAATGAAGGTACGAATGGTACCTATCGAAAGTGTAGTAAATAAATTCCCTCGTATGATCCGCGACCTGCAGAAGAAGCTGGGTAAAAAGATGGAATTACATATGAGCGGTGAAGAAACCGAGCTGGATCGTACCGTTGTAGATGAGATCGGAGATCCTTTGATGCACTTGTTGCGTAATTCCGCAGATCATGGTCTTGAATCAGCTGAATTACGTAAGGAACGTGGTAAGAATGAGGTTGGCTACATTTTCCTGAATGCCTATCAGGAAGGAAATAATGTAGTGATCGAGGTTGGTGACGACGGAAATGGTATTGATGTAGATGCGGTTCGTAAGAAAGCCATAGAGCGTGGCACCATCACAGAAGAACAGGCAGAGTATATGACGGAGAAGGAGATCATCGATCTTCTCTTCCTGCCCAGCTTTTCTACAGCAAAACAGGTTTCTGATGTATCCGGACGAGGTGTTGGTCTGGATGTGGTAAGATCCAAGATTCAGTCCTTAAGCGGTGAAGTAGAAGTTAGGAGCAAGCTCGGTGTAGGAAGCACCTGGATTATCCGCCTTCCTCTGACTTTGGCGATCATTCAGGCACTTATGGTAGGTGTTGGCGGTGAGAAATATGCAATTTCTCTTGCTGCGATCGACACGATTGAGGATATTTCTCCCGAGGATATTAAGCTTGTACAGTCCAAAGAAGTGATTACCCTTAGAGGCAATGTTATTCCTCTGGTAAGATTGAATGAGGTTCTGGGTATTGAATCCCTGAAAGACAGCTCTGAGAATCTTACAGCAGTTATCGTTAAGAAGGGTGATAAGCAGGCAGGTCTGGTAATCGATGAGTTGAGTGGACAGGCTGAAATTGTAATTAAGTCCCTTGGTAAGTATATCAATAAGAGCAAGGTAATCAGCGGTGCGACGATCCTCGGTGATGGTGAAGTGGCATTGATTCTGGATACCAATGCATTACTCTAAGATAAGGGAGGAATTAGGGAATGGATACGACAAAAAAAATGGATGATGCTAATCAATATATTGTGATAAGCATGGGCGATGAGCAGTTTGGCATTGATATCAAATATATCGATAATATTGTGAAAATGCAGCATATCACCAGAGTTCCCAACGTGGCTTCCTATATTAGAGGAATTATTAATCTTCGTGGTGAAATCATTCCGGTAATGAGTCTGAGACGAAAGATGGGAATGGATGATGATGTGGAGACTAAAGCCAGCAGGATCATTATTTTGCGCCTGGAGCAGTTAGGTATGCTGGGGATTATCGTTGATGAAGTCAAAGAAGTATTGACATTAGACGACGAAGATGTGGAGAAGAAAGCAGTTACTGAAAATAAGGAAGATACAGACAGTTACATCTTTGGTGTGGGAAAATACGGTGAATCCCTGGTATCTCTTTTAGATGTGAATTCAGTAGTTGCATTTGAGTAAATTAATCCGGAGGAATTCAGATGAGTGATATTACGGTACAAAACATGTCAAAAGAATACTTTGATGTGCTGAAGGAAATCGGAAATATTGGTGCCGGGAATGCTACAACAGCTCTGGCAACTATGCTGCAGACCAAAGTGGATATGACGGTTCCCCAGGTTAAGCTTTTACAGTTTTCGGAAGTAGGAGCCATGCTGGGAGGAGAAGAACAGGTAATGGCAGGTGTTTATCTGGCAATTACCGGAGATATTGAAGGCAGTATTATGTTCCTGGTTAAGGAGGATGTTGCCCTGCACCTGATCAAAAAGCTGATGGGAGATATGGCAACCGACCTTTATGGTGAGATGGAGAAGTCTGCACTGAAGGAAATATCCAATATTATTACCGGAGCTTATCTGAATGCATTAAGCAGTATGACGAATCTTACTATTGTGCCCTCCATACCGGATCTGTGTATCGATATGGCGGGTGCGATATTAAGTGTACCGGCAATAGAGTTTGGAGAACTGGGGGATGAAATGCTATTGATCCAGACCCAGATTTACGACGAAATGTCTATTGATGGATTTTTCATTATGGTTCCGGATCTGGATTCCTATCAGAAAATCCTTTCTTCTCTGGGCCTTTAAGCAGAATAGGGTAACGTAAAGAAGGGTGATAGTTTATACAGAGGAGAAAAGATGGAAATTAAGGTTGGAATGGCTGATTTGAACGTCTGCAGTGGGACAGATTCCATTACAACACTGGGGTTGGGATCCTGCGTTGGAGTAGTCTTGTGGGATCCGACAACGAAAGTATGTGGAATGGCTCATGTAATGCTTCCGGACAGTACTTCAATAAGGAATAATTCAAATGTGGCAAAGTTTGCTGACAGTGGAATTGAAGAACTGTTAAAGCGGGTTCTTGCAAAGGGAGCCAGAAGACAGAATCTTGTTGCCAAGATTGCCGGTGGAGCACAGATGTTCTCAGTAAATAATAAGTCAGACCTGATCGCTGTAGGTACCAGGAATGTGGAAGCAAGTATAAAAAAATTAAAAGAACTTCGTATACCCTTGAAGGCACAGGATACGGGAGAGTCTTATGGAAGGACGGTAACCTTTTATCCGGAAACCGGCCAGTATCATATTAAAAGGGTAGGAAAAGAAACAAAAATCATATAAGGAATTAAGGAAATGAAGAAAAGTAAATTAAAACTGTTTCCATTGATACTTATGCTGATTGCCGGTAGCATAGTCAGCATTATGACTTGGTGGTTCCAATATGAGATTAAGGCAGCATTATTGATTCTGTTGTCTTCCCTGTTACTTTTCTATCTTTTGGGACAGATTCTGATAAAGATAATTGCTTACTTTGACCGGGTGAATGAAGAAAAGAGACGTGCAGAAGAGCAGGCAGCCCTGGAAAATGAAGGTCCTATTGAGATAAATCCGGATGCAGAAGGGGAAAATGCGGATGAAGAGGGGGAAGCTTCAGCCGAAGAGCAATAGATTTTTGTCGAATAAGAGCTGAAGCATAATCTTCATACTAAGGAGTTAAGATGAATGGATGAAGCAGGAAGAAACAGGCTATGGGCAGATTACGAAAAAAGTAATCAGAGTCCTGTTATCAGAGAGAAAATCATTCTGGAATATGCACCTTTGGTAAAGCTGGTGGCAGGAAGACTTAGCATGTATCTTGGGTATAATGTGGAATATGAAGATCTTGTCAGCTATGGTATTTTTGGTTTGATTGATGCCATTGATAAGTTTGATCATACTAAAGCAGTCAAATTTGAAACCTATGCTTCTTTAAGGATCAGAGGCGCTATTTTGGATCAGATCAGAAAGATGGACTGGATTCCTCGTACTATCAGGCAGAGACAGAAGCAGATTGAAACGGTCATGCGCGAGGTAGAAAGTACGAAGGGCAGGGCAGCAACGGATGCAGAGATTGCTGAAGGCCTTGGAATCACGGGTGAAGAATATACGGAATGGCAGTCCAAGATGAAGATCACAAATGTGATTTCCTTAAATGAATTTTTAGAACAGGGAAGTGAGGTGCCCAGCACTCCCGGAAGTCAACATTTTATCATGCCGGAGGAGGCTGTTGAGCAGGAAGAACTGAAAAAAATATTAGCAGAGGCTCTTAAGCTCCTTACAGAAAAAGAAAGAAGGGTAATTGAACTTTACTATTACGAAGATTTAACCCTTAAGGAAATCAGTCGTGTGTTAGAGGTGACTGAATCCAGGGTATCACAGCTGCATACGAAGGCTCTGCAGAAAATGAAGACAAAAATGGGAAAATATATGGGTATCATGGAACAATTATAATCGGCTCTGCATGGTGTAGACAGGGGGGAAGAATCAGTGCATTCTTATTTTCAAATTGTTAATGAAGACGGAAGAACTTATTTGAAGCTGGTTCCAAATAATGAACCGATTCTGGTTAATGAGGTGGCAGAATATCTGGATCGCCATAAAATTTCATTTAACCTGAGTGAATTGAACAAAGTGATTACCAGCTTGAGTGGCGAACGAAAAATTGAATTAAATCAGCAGAAAAGCTATCCGATCAGAGAGGAATTTCAGCTGACTGTTTCAGATGACAAGATGCAGGCTACTGCCAGATTTTATCCTCCTTCCAATGATGGAGAATATCTTACCAAATCAGATGTCATTGATGATTTACGCCATAGAGGAGTAAATTATGGAATTGATGAGGAAGTGATCGGACACTATCTGAAGCGCAGAGAGTACTGTACAAGTATAGTTGTTGCAAACGGCAAACCCGTACGACAGGGCAGTGATGCCTATATTGAATATCTGTTCAATGTAGATTTGAAGGCAAAACCTACACTAAATGCTGATGGCAGTGTAGACTTTTTCCATTTAAATCTGATCAATCATATTAAAAAAGGGGATTGTCTGGCAAGGCTTCATCCGGAAGATCCGGGTGATGATGGTATGGATGTCTGTGGAGGTGTTATCCGTCCTAAAAATGTAAAAAGAGAATTACTGCGTTTTGGAAGAAATGTAGAATTGTCGGATGACAAAAAGGAAATCTACAGTCAGGTTGATGGTCATGTAACTCTGGTAGATAATAAGGTTTTTGTCAGCAATGTGATGACGGTAGAGAATGTAGATTTGTCCACCGGTGATATCGAATATGAAGGAAATCTCCAGGTTAATGGTAATGTATGCTCTAACTTCTGTGTCAAGGTTCAAGGAGATGTTGAAGTACGTGGTGTGGTTGAGGGAGCTGAAGTTGTTGCCGGAGGCAATATAACCATCGCCCGTGGAGTGAATGGTATGAGCAAGGGTCATATCAAAGCAGGTGGAAATATCATTGCCAAATATATTGAAAATGCAGAAGTAGAATCTATGGGTTATGTACAGGCGGATTCTATTCTTCACAGCCGTGTTATGGCAGGAACAGAAATCCGTGTAGGTGGTAAAAAAGGATTTATTACCGGAGGCTACGTATGTGCGACTAACCTTGTTGAAGTAAAGACACTGGGATCTGAGCTTGGTGCAAATACGATTGTAGAAATTGGAGTATCGCCTGAATTGAAGCAGCGATATGAATATTTGCAGGAGCAGCTGGATAAAGATAACAAGACTATTTCTTCAGCCCGTCCCGTCCTGGAATCGGCCAAGACCAAAATACGTTCAGGTGTAAAGCTGACACCGGAACAGGTTAAGTATGTACAGGAACTGTCTAATGTGGTAACACGAACGAAGAAAAATATTGATGCAGCGATGAAGGAGCTGGAAAGAATGGAGGAGCTGGTTTCCGTAGGTAATGATGCACAAATTATTGTACAGGGTAAGATTTATCCCGGAACGAAGCTGGTCATTGCAGATGTGTCCAAGGTAATTAAAACAGAGGTACAATATTGTCGTTTTATCAAACAAAAAGGTGATGTTACCATGGTTGGAATGAATTAAATGGAGGCAATACGGCTATGGCAATAGGACAGATTGATCTGAATAATGCGATGACAAGAATTCAGGATTTCACGACTCAGAAGCATAATGAAGATACTCGTGGTCTTGTGGAACAGAATCAGCTGCAGAATCAGTTTAATAAAGAGCTTACGATGAGCTTGAGACAGGTAGTTAAGTCTGAGGAGACAGAATACCAGAATAAGAAATTTGATGCCAAGGAAAAAGGGAGTAACCAATATTCCGGTGATGGTGGAAAACGGAGAAAAAAAGACCAGCTTTCGGAGGGAAGAGTTATCCCGAAGACAGAAGGCGGATTTGATGTAAAAATATAATGGAGGCAGCCGGCCAAGGGCCGGCTGAAATATTGATATGGGAATAACGGAAATAGTATTAATTATCATCGGAGTTTTGATCTTTGCAGCGAGTTTTCTGATTCCGGAAAGACTGGGCGAAAAGGATACAGGAAATGTTAAGGAACAGGAGAAGAAGCTGAAAGTTTTTTTTCAGAAGGGATTACAGAATATCCGTATTGGCATTGAGGAAAAAGTAGATGAGAGCATGGTCGCATCCACAGAAAAAACTGAACGCTATATGGAAAGGCTTACTAATGAGAAGATCATGGCTATCCAAGAATATTCAGATACTGTTTTGGAACAGATACATAAGAATCATGAAGAAGCTGTTTTTCTATATGATATGCTGAATAACAAACATGATCAGATTAAAAATACGGCCGGAGAAATTAACATTTCTATTGATGGAGCCAGGGAGAAGCTGGATCTCACAATTCAGGATACCGTACGTGAGTTATTAAGAGGGAGTATCAGGGAAAACCTTGTGGAAAAAATTCAGAATATGCTTCAGGAAACGGTTCAGGAAGCTATTGATAATTCTATAAAAAGTAACTTACAGGAAAAAATTGACATTGCTGTAGAAGAAGAGATTCATGCAGCTGTCAGCAGAAACCTGATGGATGTGATAAAAGAAGAGATTGGCAGAATGGTACAGGAAACGGTTTCAGACAGTTCTGTTACAGTTCAGTCTGCCACTATGGCTCAGTCGGTAAGTATGGCAGTCGAGGAGTCTGCTGTACTTTCTGAGAAGCCGGCAGAAGCAGAGCCGGAATTTATAATTGATTCTGATGCAAAAGAAGCATTATTGAAGAAGGATGATGATAAAGAAGGCCTTGAAAGTGAATTTAAAGGTTTTTCCTTTGAGCTGCCTGAGGTTGTCATGGAAGAGGAACAGCCCCTTCTTGTACAATCGGTAAAAAAAGTCACACCAAAAAAGAAAACACCCGTTAAAAAGAGCCATCCGAGAACCTTATCTACCCTGGGAGGACAGATGGAGAATGAGCCTCAAGCTTATTTTGAGCCTGTGCGAAATACTGCAAATGGCAATGGTAATAAAGACAAAATTCTTCAGCTACACAAAGAAGGCATGTCAGATGTAGCTATTGCTAAAGAATTGGGCATGGGTATCGGTGAGGTAAAATTGATCATCGGTTTGTTTGAATAGGTTATCGGCATAAGATGAAGATGGAAAGGCATGAATAGAGTATGAGTTTAAAGCATTATCTAAGAGGTCTTGGCATAGGAATACTGATCACGGCAGTGATTTTAGCAATTACCGGAAAAACAGAAAAGATGACAGACGCAGAGATCAAGATAAGAGCTGCCCAACTGGGTATGGTGGAGGAAAAGGTTCTCTCTGATCTGGCTTCAGGTACGGAAGCATCAGAGGAAAGCAATAATCCGATGGATGGCAGTGAAGCTTTATCGGAGACTGAGCAGGAAAGCTCTGAGGTTGTCAATGAAAGCATAGAAGAAGATACAGAGGAGGAAGGGGCATCATCTGTGCCGGAATCAGAGGAGGAATCATCAAAAGCTACATTATCAGAAGCGGGATCGGAAGAAGCAGCAGTATCAGACGAAGCAGAATCTTCTGCAGAAGAGGTAGCTGAAGCTTCAAAACCTGAGCCTACAGTGACTACGGTAGTTTCTTCTAATTCTGGCACCAATAATCGGGAAGCGGAGGGAATTGTTACCCAGGAAGATGAGTATATTATTTTCACGATTGAATCAGGAGAACCCAGCTCCTCTATAACCCAAAAGCTGTATGCAGCAGGATTGATCGACTCTACAGAAGAATATGATAATTATTTAATTTCCCAGGGGTATTCCCGGAAACTACGGTCGGGTACACATAGAATTCCTGTTGGGGCAAGTGATGAACAGATTGCAAAAATTTTATGCAGAATGAATTAAGGACTTAAAAGAGCAGAGGTTAGGCGTCAGCTATACCTAAAGTGACAGGAGGATAACATAATGGAAGGATATACTCAACGGACCGTACTCACAGAGAGGTTAAGAACTACTTACTATCGTTCCGGAGAAGGAAAGTCTGATAAACTCCTCTTGTTACATGGGAATCTATCTTCTTCTCTTTTTTTCTTGCCGTTGCTTCCTGAACTGTCACAATGGTTTGATGTGGCTATTCCGGATTTGAGAGGTTTTGGTGACAGCGAGATTCGTCCCATTGATGCCACCCGAGGATATCGTGATTGGAGTGATGATATTGCTGCCTTTGTTGATAAGCTGGGCTGGGAGAAGTTCTCGGTTGTAGGCTGGTCGTTAGGTGGGAATATTGCCATGCAGTATGCAATTGACCACAGTGATCGTTTGGATAAGCTGATTTTACTGGCTCCCGGCTCGCCCTATGGATTTGGTGGTACGGCAGATGTTGAGGGAACTCCCTTGTCTCCTACCGGTCTGGGTTCCGGGGGAGGAAGTGCAAATCATCTCTTTTTAATGGCTCTTTCTACAAAAAATGAATTTGCTTTACATAATATTTTAACACAATTCTATTTCACCTCTAATTTCCATATTGATAAGAAGCTGGAGGGCCTGTTGTTATCAGGAATAGCGAAGACAAAGCTTGGAGAAGATAAATATCCCGGAGATTATCGCTATGTGATAAAATGGCCTTTCGTAGCAGCCGGCAGACATGGTGTATTAAATGCCATGTCTCCTGCTTATGGAAATCTTTCCAAGATGCTGGAAATAGAAAAAAAGCCACGCATCTTATGGATTCGAGGACGGGATGATAATATTATCAGCGATCAGTCAATCCTGGATTTTGGTTATCTGGGAAGTATTGGAATGATTCCCGGATGGCCGGGAAAAGATTTTTATCCTGTCCAGCCTATGCTTTCCCAAACCCGTCATTTTTTTGAAGAGTACAAAAAAAAGGGCGGAGAGTACGAGGAATTAATTATTCCCGGTGGCCATGCCTGCCATTTAGAGGCAAGAGGCTACTTCGTATCCGCCCTTTATTCTTTTATTATTGCATCCCAGAATAATTAGGATCTCTGTTTAAGCCATTCTACGATCTGAGGAGCAATGGATTTCTGGGACTGACTTGATACGTACATACCAATGTGTCCGGTCTTGAAGGAAATAAACTGCTTATCTTCACTTGCTACAGCCTCGATCAGAGGACGGCTGGAAGAAAGAGGTACCAGATGGTCATATTCTGCACATACGCACAGAAGAGGCACGGTAATGTTCTTCAGATTTACTTTCTGACCGCCAAGCTCTAATTCGTTCTTAATCAGCTTGTTGTCCTGATATAAATCTTTGATGAACTGACGAAGGGTCTCACCTGCCTGATCAGGGCTGTCGAATACCCATTTTTCCATACGCATGAAGTTGGTAAGGAATTCAGGGTTATCCATTTTATCTACCATACCGATATACTTGTTCATCGTCAACTCTAAAGGCTTGAGGATGAGGTAAGCATAGTTCATTACATCACCAGGAACTACTCCGAAAGCATCTACCAGGGAGTCAATGTTCATGAACTTACTCCAGTGGAAGAGAAGTGCATCATTGGGTGAGAAATCAATGGGCACTACCATGGTAATCAGGTTCTTGATCTTATTAGGATTCAGGGCAGTGTAAATGGTAGAGAAAGTACCACCCTGGCATACGCCAAGAAGGTTGATGGCATCTACGGAATGGGTCTTGCGGATGTAGTCCACACAGTCACCCATGTACCAGTTAATGTAATCATCCATAGACATATACATATCTTCAGCAGTAGGATAACCCCAGTCGATAACGTATACATCCATACCACCGTCTAAGAAGCTCTTGATAACGCTTCTGTCAGGCTGGATATCCATCATGTACTGACGATTTACCAGAGCGTAGGTGATCAGAGTAGGCACCTTGGAAAGCTTTCTGCCAGTTACGGTAGGCTTGTAGTGGAAAAGACGCATTTTTCCGATTCTCAGCACCTCTTCTTTTTCCATCATATCAGATGCAGCATCTTCAGGTTTCATTTCCATAAGGATTTTCATACCCTTAGTAAATTTCTCCTGGAATACAGTCATTTCATCAATAGATTTTTTTAAATCAAGCTGCTCATAAATCTTCGTTACACTTTCCATCAGATTACTCTGAAAATCAGCGAATTTCTGAAGATTTTTTTCATATAAATTTTCGTTCATCAGTTATAAACCTCCTTTATTTTGCTTCCTTCATCGCATTCAGCTCGCGACGGAGATCTCTAACATCTTTTCTGAGATCGTAAACGGTTTTATACAAGCTGTCCATGTCGGTTTTGGTAGGGATAGGAAGAGTGGATAACATTCTCTCATATACCTTGTTGGTAGCGATCATGTACTTGCTGTATTTATCAGAAAAATCACCGAAGATTCTTGCAAATTCATCTGTGTTCAGAAGCTCAAGAAGAACTTCTTCAGTTACACCATACCAGAAGTCGTAGAACTCACGGAAAGTAGTGAGAACTTTTCCTTCCTGAAGACCGGTATTGTAGCGCTCTACAAGACGCTGCATGCTGTCTTTGAAAGAGTCAAGAATCAATCCTGCCATTTCACCTGCTGCAAACAGCATTTTGATATATGTACTAATTGCCTGCATCTGATCATGATTGGACTCACGGTTTGCACCCATGCCCATCATATTGAACATTTTTGCGAAGCTTTCTTCATATTTTTGATTGAACTCATGGAAGAAATCGGTGTATGCACGTCTGTCACCCATAGCAAGACGTTCCATAATGCTGGTATCGATCTCCATCCAGGGGCTAAGAACATCCTTATAGTAATTTACACAGGCATCAAGCAGCTCCTGAGGCTTTTCGAAAAAGCTAAGGCTGCCTGCAGGCATAAAGTTTTTAAAGAATTCCTGCATTAATTCGCTGTACTGATTCTGATAACTCTGCATGAAAGCAGCAGGATCGCCAAGGCTCTTCCAAAGATCAAAAACTTTTCCGTAAAGATCCATGCCGGGAATCTTCATGGGCATTAAGCTGGCCATAGACTCAAAGCTGGGCATTGCGCCTAACATGGTTTTCCATGTATCCTGAGGATTGGGCATCAGTTCTTTTACCTTTGTCCAATAATCTGTCATGCCAGGCATCATGGATTTGTACATATTCTCATAAGTACCCATACCAGGCATTTTGTTCATAAAAGTGTCGTTCCAGGCTTTAAAGAATTGCTGCTGCTGATCCCAGAAAGAATTATTCATATATTCATACCTCCTAAAATGAAATTTCCTGTTCTGCCTCCTGTCTTCAGGATGGCAGTCAGTTTGATTGGAATCATGCCTTGGGAGGCATGACAGTAGCTGTTCCAGTGATTACCACCTCATTACGCTGGTTGGTCACATTTGTTTCCAGCTTAAGACGGTTTTTTTCGACAATACGTTCAGTTACGGTGACGGTAGCAGTAACGGTATCCCCCAAGAACACAGGCTTGAGAAATTTCAGTTCCTGACCCAGATAAATTGTTCCCTGTCCCGGAAGCTGATTGCCAAGTACATTGGAAATGAAACCGGCAGAGAGCATTCCGTGCGCAATACGCTGACCAAACATACTGTTTTTTGCATATTCTGCATCAAGATGTGCAGGATTAAAGTCACCGCTGATACCGGCAAAAAGAGTAACATCGCTTTCCGTTACAGTTTTGCTAAAGGAAGCGCTGTCGCCGAGCTGAATCGTATCAATTGTACGTGCCATCTATATATCCCCCTTTCTTTTGTAGTCCACAGTAAAGTCTAAAACAATAGTAGTAGTTATCACTATAACATAAATTGGACAAAAAAGGTAAGAAATAAAATGAAAAGAATACATTTCGCTATTATTTACAAAAAGTCCAAAAAAATATAACAATAATGACTATGTAATATAAGGGATAAAAAAATAGAATTGTATAAAAATTACAGAAAAAAGAAAAAAAGCTGTATTATTTGACGAGTACAGATATAAAGAGGGTTTGAAAACAAAATGACATGTATTTGATAAATGTATTCCGGCGTAGGGGAGAGGACTGCGATTCAGATAAATATCTTTTTATCTGATGTGAAAAAAGTTTTTCCTATTTATATATTAGCAGGGACTCAATGCGCATAAAAAAAGAAAATAAAAAATTGAAAAAAGGTGTTGACAAAGAGAAAAGCCCATGATAGTATAAACGAGTTGCCGCTGAAACAGGCAAACGGAGCTTGGATATGAGCTCCGAAAGAACCTTGACAAATAAACAGTAATGCAATCTCGAAAATTCTTAAAGAGAAGCTTTTCTCCTCTGGTCATTTAGAGGGAAGAAAAGCAGCTTTGAAAAAAGCGAAGAGTTTTTGTAAGAACAAAACCTAAAAACAGTAAGGT
>JAFSIS010000042.1 GCA_017439665.1 Lachnospiraceae bacterium | reverse complement strand
GGGCTTTATGCCCCTTTACAGACGGACAAAACTTACTGATAAGCTTCACGATATATGTGGTTTTAACACTGATTATCAATTTATTACCAAACGAAAGATGAAAGAAATTCAAAAAATTAGCAAAGGGAGATAAATTACTACTTTGTAAAACAAACCCAAAAATCGCTACAGACCTTGAATTTAAAGGCTTGTAGCGATTTTTTTGTCTATCAAACTGTCAAAGACGGGAATATAATTTGTCAATGTTATTTTCCCCTAGGCTGCACATACTAAGGAAAAAGAAAAGAGGAACCTTGGATGGGCAAAACAGAGACAGAATATGAAGTAATCGTTATCGGAGCAGGTTTGGCCGGGCTTTTAACCGCCTGGTATCTGAAGGAGGCGGGAAAAAAGGTACTGATACTGGAGTCAGGCACTGTAGCTTCAGGCCAGACCGGAAGAACCACTGCGAAGATCACCAGTCAGCACGGTCTGAAATATGATACACTGATTAAAAAAATAGGAAAAGAGCGGGCCGGCCTTTATGCCGGGGCCAACCAGAAGGCAATCGATGCCTATGAAGAACTGATTCAGGAGAATCAAATTGACTGTGAATTTAAGCGATGTCCGGCCTATTTGTACACTACAGCTAAAGTAAACAGTGGATTGCTGAAACGGGAAGCAGATGCGGCAAAGAGTCTGGGTATACCGGCTTACTTTACCACTGAAACGGAGCTTCCCTTTGCCGTAGAGGGAGCAGTCTGCTTTGAAGACCAGGCCCGTTTTTTGCCCCTGGAATTTGTAGGAGCCCTGGCAGAGGGGCTGGAGATTCGTGAGAACTGTCAGGTTATAGGAATCAAAGGAAACAGGGTAATTACGCGGGAAGGGATGCTGGAGGCAGAGAAAATCGTGGTAGCCGCCCATTATCCTTTCCGGAATCTGCCCGGTTTCTATTTTCTCAGGCAGCATCAGGAAAGAAGCTATGTTTTGAAGTTGTCGGGCTGTCCAGAGTATACAGGAATGTATCTGGGAATTGATCAGGATGGCTTATCCCTGCGGCAGGCAGGAGATTTTCTTCTTTTGGGAGGGGGATCCCATCGGACCGGTGAAAATCAGGAAGGAGGAAAATACACTTTTTTGGAAACAGCGGTAAAAAAGTATTTTCCGGAGGCAAGAATAGAAGACCGGTGGTCAGCCCAGGACTGTATGCCCCATGATGGTATTCCCTTTATTGGCCAATTTTCTTATTTTACACCGAACCTCTATGTGATCACAGGCTTTCAGAAATGGGGAATGACCTCCTCCATGGTGGCAGCACAGCTTATCCGTGATGCCATATGTGGCCGTGAAAATCCTTATGCAAAGGTATTTACTCCGCAAAGATGCCATATCCGGGCAGGAATGGAAAATTTCCTGGCAGATGCAGGAGTAAGCGTAAAAGGCTTAGCGGGAGGTATGTTTACAAAAAGACACCGATGTACCCATATGGGCTGTAAGCTTACCCGGAATCGGGATGAGCAAAGCTGGGACTGTCCCTGCCACGGTTCCCGGTTTGACAGCAAAGGAAAATTACTGGATAATCCGGCCATTAAGAATCGTGATTGACGGAAGCAAGAAGAGAGGATATGATGAAGAAAACGAGGTGAGAAGGCTGCCGGAGCAGCGGAATGTGAGGAAGAATGGAGCGATTAAGTATTCAGCTTCAGGCTGAAAAAGAATATCTGATCAAAAGACGGAGGGATTTTCATCAGTATCCGGAGTTGTCCATGCAGGAAGTTCGGACAGCAAAGGTAATAGAAGAAGAACTGGAGAAGTTCGGAATTTTGTCCAGACGGATCGGAGAGACAGGCGTATTGGGAATCCTAAGAGGAAATGGTGAAGGAAACCGGGTTGTGGCCCTAAGGGCAGATATAGATGCCCTTCCCCTGGTGGAGACGAATACGGCAGAATATTGTTCTCTGACGAAAGGGGTCATGCATGCCTGCGGGCATGATGCTCATACTGCCAGCCTTTTGGGTGCGGCAAAGGTTCTGGCTGCCAATCGGGATAGTTTTGGAGGCGAGGTACGGTTTATTTTTCAGCCGGGAGAAGAGATTGGAAAAGGGGCTTCTGATTTTATCGAAGCAGGAGCAATGGAGGGAGTGGAGCGAGTATTCGGCTTGCATCTTGCTCCGGATTTGCCTATCCGTACCATCGGAGTTACTCCTGAATTGAATAATGCGGCTGTAGATCATTTTCGTATTCTGGTAAAAGGAAAGGCCACCCACGTATCTACACCGCAGCTGGGAGCAGATGCCCTATATGCAGGATGTCAGATCATGGTAGCCTTACAGGGGCTGGTGTCCCGGCGAACCTCTCCTGTAGAGCCGGTGATTATCGGTGTAGGCAAGATGCATTCCGGCACTACCTATAATGCAGTACCGGGACTGGCCGAAATGGAAGGAACTACCCGAACCATTTCCGAAGAAATGAGGATGCAGGTACGTAAATGGGTAGACGAGACAGCGTCGCAGACAGCAGCCATAAGCGGGGCGGAAGCAGAGGCGATCTGGACCGGTATTACCCCGGCACTGATCAACGATGTGCAGGTCAGTAAGGAAGTAAAGGCAGTTGCAGAAGCTCTGGGCGGAAATGGCAGCGGAGAAATCCGGGTGATCACCGACAGGCCCCTTTCCCTGGGAGGAGATAATTTTGCAGAATTTCAGAGAGTGGTGCCGGGCTGCTATGCCTATCTGGGTACGGCAAATCCTGAGGTGGAAAACAGCCTGAACAGCCTGCACAACGGAAACTTTGACCTGGATGAAGAAGCCCTGGTCTTAGGGGCAGGGCTGTATGCTG
>JAFSIS010000041.1 GCA_017439665.1 Lachnospiraceae bacterium | reverse complement strand
ATTCATAGCATGAGCCTCCGGTTTGTAATTGTTTCTAGCAACTCAATTATACCAAAACCTTCGGTTTCATGCTATTTTTATGCCAGTTATTATTGAATTTTCAAGGTGCATAGGCACTTTTTAAAGTGCGAAGTTTGAGTCAATAATATATTCACAGATTCCGAACATAGCTCAGTTCTTCTCCTTTTGGCTACATTTTTCCAAAGAATTACTGTGCAGCACGGCTCCCAGCTCAGATAAAATATCGACTTCCATGCTTTTTATGAACTATTGTATATTTTAAATGATATTTTAAGGATTGATGAATTGAATTTCGTCTGTTATAATCAGCTCATGGGTGCTGCCATAACGGCAGGCGGTTAGTCCTTCAACAGGGGGACTGTGACCCTCTGATTACATAGAAACTCACAAGGGAATCTAAAGAAAGGAGGGCTAAGCCATATGAGTATTGTTGACTTTGTTGCAGTAGTGAGCTTCGGCTTAACCTGCTTTGGAATCGGATATTCCTTTGGCAAGGATAATGATAAGACACAAAAATAGCCGCCCACGTCTGGTAAACTAAGCGGCATTTTTGTCAAACCAATTTACTTGGGCTGACCGTCTATCGGCAGCACCTTTCTACTGTTATATTAACACCACGCATCTCATATGTCAAAGAATTTTCTCCAACGGGATAGCTAAACTTCACAGATCAAATTCCAGACCGGATTACTATTCCCCAGCTTTTCAAGGGCCTTTCTTACTTCCTGTTCTTTGGTATTCTTTACGATCAATACACTTAAAAACAATCCTATTTTTTCCTCCTTTGGTGTTTTATTTTCCAAGTTCAGCTTTGTACAATCATCCCTGCATATTTTACCATCTCCAATACACCTCTCCGTTACACTGGCAGAGATGCTCAAAAAAGGTATTGATATCTTTATTCACATATTCCCATTTATAAACCTGTCTTTTCATGTTTCCGTCCAGAATGTAATTAAACTTTTTGTCAAAGTCAAAGAACAGCATATCTCCACTGCATAAAAATTTAAAGAAGCAGATGCACTGGTCAGACAGATTGTAGCCGTATTCCTTCATTTCCTCTGTCTCTTCTTCCATCTCCTGAAGGCTGAGCAGCTTGTAGCCATTACTGCCATCCTCTGTCTTAAACAGAATTGCCCCGTTCGATACCAGTAAAAATTCCCGATAATCTTCTGGAAAACGACAATTATGCTTTTCCTCAAAGGCTGTGATCTCTTCCTCTGTTGCGGCCTCATTCCAGGAAAAGGTGCAGACCTCCTCTTTTAGAGCCGTCCGCAAGGTAATCTCTCCGTTGATTCTGCTTTTTAGTTCTTTTAATATATTCATCTCTTTTCTCCTTTTTAATTACTCTTTTCTCTTATCCTCACTGCACACTTAAAATAGTATTTATTATTGTACCATTTTAATCGCATGCCACGCAACAAATCAATTCTATCTGTTATCATTCTCACTTTTATTCACTGATAAAATCTTTTTTCTGTTACACCAGTGTACTGACACATTGATAATCAGTATAACAGTACTGTCTATGCCTCCACCTCGTACCAATTGGCACGAAGCCATTACCTGTGCCATTCATAACGAAAGATTGTAATAAAATAATTGAAAATCCATTTCCCGGAGTGTATAATATAAAAAAAGAAATGTATGACACACAGGTTTTAGTCATTGGTAAACTATCTCCCGAAGATTCCCTGTATCTGGCCTTCCTGAAACAGCATTTAAACAGTCAACATCTGATCCGTATTCTGGCCGATGACTATGCTATAAACCGAAACAATGCACTTTATAATCGTTATATGAACCAGTTTATCACTTCCCACACGAAAGGAGACCAGCCCATGATTTGTGAAGCCATTTTTAATCTGTACGGTACCAGCTCCGAGGAAATCAGAGAAGACGAGAAAAAGAAGTACCTTCCCCAAATTCAGGAACTGACATAAAAAAATGATCTGCTCACCAATGAAGTTAACCAACTCAAACAACTTTTAAAACAGAACAACATTTCCTATTAAAATAATAATATAAGCATGAGTTCCATCTATAGAAATAATTTAGAATAGAACCCATGCCTATATCTTTGAAAACATTAAACACCCATTTTGTACAAAAAGTCTTTAACTCTTCACTACTTTTCTAAAATTCTTCTTACCCCGTTTCAGGACGATACCCTCTCCTTCCAATGAAGAAGCTTCATATACAGCCTTGATGTCCGTAACCTTTTCACCGTCCACGGTAACGCCTCCCTGCTCTACAGCACGTCTGGCCTCAGATTTGGAAGGTACAAGACCGGATTTCACCAGCATGGTAAGAATATCGATCTGTCCCTCAGTAAAGTCTTCATCTGTAAGGGCTGCTGTAGGCATATCTGCAGCCACGCCACTGGCAAAAAGAGCCCTTGCACTTTCCTGTGCCTTAACTGCCTCTTCTTCGCCATGTACCAGCTTGGTCAACTCATAAGCCAGGATCTCCTTGGCCTGGTTCAGCTGGCTGCCCTCCCAGGAATCCATCTTCTCAATCTCTTCCAGGGGAAGGAAGGTGAGCATACGGATACATTTTAAAACATCCGCATCTGCCACATTTCTCCAGTACTGATAAAACTCAAAGGGGGTGGTCTTATTAGGATCCAACCATACGGCTCCCTTTTGAGTCTTACCCATCTTCTTACCTTCAGAATTAAGAAGTAAAGTGATGGTCATTGCATAGGCATCCTTGCCCAGTTTACGGCGGATCAGCTCCGTGCCACCCAGCATGTTGCTCCACTGATCATCTCCGCCAAACTGCATATTACAGCCGTATTTTTCATAAAGAGCCAGGAAATCATAGCTCTGCATGATCATATAGTTAAATTCCAGAAAGCTTAAACCTTTTTCCATACGCTGCTTGTAGCATTCTGCGGAAAGCATACGATTTACACTAAAATGTACGCCTACATCCCGAAGAAGCTCCACATAATTCAGATCCAGCAGCCAGTCCGCATTATTTACCATCAAAGCCTTGCCTTCGGAAAAATCAATAAACCGGCTCATCTGCTTTTTAAAACACTCACAGTTATGATCGATCTGCTCTCTGGTCATCATACTTCTCATATCGGTTCTGCCGGAAGGATCACCGATCATACCCGTACCGCCGCCAATCAGGGCTATGGGCTTATTTCCTGCCTCCTGAAGCCGCTTCATCAGGCAGAGTGCCATAAAATGTCCCACATGAAGGCTGTCTGCAGTAGGATCAAAGCCGATATAGAAGGTAGCCTTTCCTTCATTAATAAGATCCCGGATCTCTTCTTCATCGGTTAATTGGGCAAGCAAACCTCTTGCCTTCAGTTCTTCAAAAATTTTCATCTTCTTCCTCTCATTCTGCTGACTTAAGCAGCTACCAGTGATAACTGTCAACTATTTTCACAGCTACTACCACTGGCACATTCCTATTCAGCGCAATTATTCTACTGTTAAAATACCATTATCTTATTATCGCTTATTTACCATCAGCTTCGTCATGGCCTGATTCAGACCGTTCACCGTCAGCTTATACATGGGAAAAAGCTCTTTAATGGCTGTCTCAGCCTCTCTCCAGGGTGCATGGCCGGGTGCCATCTTGGGATTCATCCAGACCACCTTTTTATAATGCTTCTTTACCAGCTTAAGCCACTCCATTCCACTTAAGCCTCCGTTGGGACCGCGGTAATTTCCGCTGCTGGAATACAGCTCCTCCGGAGCCATGGCCGCGTCTCCCACGATGATCACTTTGTAATCACTGTCCAGATTACGAAACATCCAATCAGTATCGATCCAGTCCCCATTTTCACATTCCGGCGTCTTATACAGCTTACTATAGATGCAGTTATGGAAAAAATACACCTTTACTTCTTTAAAATGATTGGTCTTCGTTACTGACTGAAAAAGCTCGTTCAACAGCGTAGTATAAGGGATCATGGTTCCCCCTGAATCCATTAAAAGGAGCAGCTTGACCGAATTTTTCCGGGGTTTTTCCATAACGATGTGGAGCATTCCTCCATGGTTACAGGTCTCATCCACAGTTCCTTTCAGATCCAGTTCCGTCTTCGGAATATCCAGTCTTGCCGAAAACTGTCTGAGCCTTCGAAGCGCCTGTTGGAACTGCCGGTTATCCATCACCCGGTCATCCCGGAAATCCCGGTACTTTCTGGCACCAATCACGGAAAAAGCAGACTGATATCCGGTTTTTCCTCCTACCCGGATACCTCCCACATTTCCACCAGTGTTTCCGTAAGAGGTTTTTCCCATAGTGCCGATCCAATAAGCACCACCGTTATGCTCACTGTCCTGGTCCTTCAGCCGCTGCCTGAATCTTTCCTCTGCCTCATCCTTATCCACCCGGATTTCCTCCAGCTTATTCAGCCAGTCCCGGTCACTCTCCTGTAAGAGCTCATTCATTTCCGGTTTATCCAGCCACTCCAGCATGGCTTTTCCAATCTGAGTCTCCATAGCCGCTCCCTGAAAAGCAGACTCAAAGACCATATCAAATTTATCATAATCCGTCTCACTCTTCACCAGAATCATCCGGGCAAGATAGTAAAAACCGGTCAGACTATTCTCTGCCATGTTCAGGGTGAGTGCCTGCTGCAGGGTCAGCCATTCCCCCAGGGTCACCTTAAGCCCTGCCTCTTTCAGCCCATAGAAAAAGTCGATAAACATATATCCTCCCCTGATCCTTAATAGGCCGTCCGGCGAACTACTTCCAAATCTTCATCTTTTTTTACGATCACCCCTACAAAAGGAAGCTCCTGTTTGATCTTCTCAGCCGGAATTCCTCCGATCTGCAAAGCATTTATCCAGTCAATCAGCTCTGATGTGCTGGGTTTTTTCCGGATATCCCTGATTCCCCGGATATCATAGAATACATCCATGGCATGTTTTAATAAACTCTCTTCCACCTGAGGATAGTGCACCTTTACAATCTCCTCCATCAACTCTTTTTCGGGAAAATCAATATAATGGAAAATACATCTTCTTAAAAAAGCATCCGGCAGCTCCTTCTCCGCATTGGAAGTAATGATCACAATAGGGCGCTGTTTTGCTCTGATAGTTTCCCTGGTCTCCGGAATATAGAATTCCATCTGATCCAGCTCCCATAACAGGTCATTGGGAAACTCCAGATCTGCCTTGTCTATCTCATCGATCAGAAGGATCACCTGTTCTTCGGCAGCAAAGGCCTCTCCCAGCTTACCCAGCTTAATATAACGGGCGATATCATGTACATCATTTTCCCCAAACTGACCGTCATAAAGCCTCTGAATCGTATCGTAAACATAGAGTCCATCCTGAGCCTTGGTGGTAGACTTAATATTCCACACGATCAGCTTTTTTTCCAAAGATGCAGCCACTGCCTCCGCCAGTCTGGTCTTTCCTGTTCCCGGCTCTCCCTTGATCAGCAGCGGTTTCTTCAGGGCGATCGCCACATTTACTGCACTCAACAACTCAGGTGAAGCTACATACTCTCCGGTTCCCTGAAATAGCTTATGGCTATCCATAATCCTTCCTCTCTTTCAACACACTTTCTTATCTGTTTTCAAGGCTTTTATCGTCCCTCCCTTGAAAAAACTCCGTCTCTATGTTACGATAATTCGCACATAAAAGCAAGCCAATGTTTACCGCGGCAATCCTTTTACCAATAATCGGAGGTTTTATGATTTCTGAATTATTCCCTGGCAAAAAAGGTAGATATTGCTGCTTACGGAACTGAGATCATGAACGCTGTCCGCTGATCCTCCTACTAGCGAAAAGAAAGAAGGGCTGTCGCAAAATTCCTGTAACAGCCCTTCTTTCTTATTCTTTTATTTCCAGGGCAGGTCAGAATGCTCCAGCTTTTTGTCTCTCAGCATCAGATCCTTCACTGCCTCAGCAGCCGGTTTATTCTCAAATAAAACCCAATTTACCTGTTCGATAATGGGCATGGAAACCTGGTATTTTTCCGCCAGCTTTATGGCAGCCTTGGCTGAATATACACCTTCTACCACCATTTTAACTTCCTTCATGGCCTCTTCCATAGTTTTTCCCTGACCGATCAACATACCGGCTTTACGATTCCGGGAATGCTTGCTGGCACAGGTTACGATCAGATCACCGATGCCGGAAAGTCCGCTGAAGGTCTCCATCTTGCCTCCCATAGCAATTCCCAGCCTTCCAATCTCTGCAATTCCCCTGGTGATCAGTGCAGCCTTGGTATTGTCTCCATAGCCCAGTCCATCTGCAATTCCTGCAGCCAGGGCTACCACATTTTTCAGAGCCGCACCCAGCTCGATTCCACAGACGTCAGGACTGATATATACCCGGAAAACCTGGTTCATAAAAATATTCTGCAGATATTCTGCTGTTTCTTTTTTTCTGGAGCCCACAACGATGGTCGTGGGAATTCCTCTTCCTACCTCTTCCGCATGGGAAGGTCCGGAAAGAACAGCCACCTGAGCCTGAGGTACCTCCTCCTCGATCACTTCAGACAGAGTCATCAAGGTACTTTCTTCTATTCCCTTGGCTACATTAACGATGATCTGCCCCTCTTTTACCACTTCCTTCAGGGAATGCGCCGTATTTCTGACAAATGGAGAAGGAACAGCCATCACCAGTACGTCTTTTCCTTCGCAGGCCACCTTAAGATCAGTAGTAAATTCCATATCCTCGGGCAACCTTACCCCCGGTAGCTTGTCTATATGCTCGTGTTTTTCTTTAAGCATATTGATCTCTTCGGATAAAATACTCCATACCGTAATTTGATGTCCGTTATCATAAAGAAGCTTTGCCAGAGCAATTCCCCAGCTTCCTGCTCCGATCACACTGATTTTTACCATTTTACTCCCTTCTGCCTGCTTGCGGCATCTATTCATCGTAAACTACTTTTCTTCTGCTTTTTCTTTTTTCGATAGATAAGTCTTTCGTTCCGTTCCGGTGAGCAGTCTCTTAATATTGTCCTTATGCTTCCAATAGGCCATCAGCAAGAGCAAAAAGCCAATGAGATACATTTCATTCAGCGCAGCCTGCTCCATCTCTCCAAAGGCTCCCAGCTGTCCCATCACCACCAGCTGAATAACGAATCCGGCATAAACCAGAAGGGATCCCAGAGAAACATAATGGGTCAGTACAAAGGCAACGATGAACAGAATCAATCCCACAGGGATAAACAAGGGATGAAAGGCTGCGATCAGACCTGCCGTGGCCGCTATTCCCTTTCCCCCTTTAAAACCAAGGTAAAACGGATAATTATGACCCAGTATTGCGCCTGCCGCCGTATACAAAATCAAAAGATATTTTAACTCAGGTACATTGGGTACTACCAATAATCTGACGATCACGATAGCCAGTATGGTTTTGATCATATCTCCCAACAGTACAATGGCTCCTGCTTTGGCACCCAGCACACGAAGGGTATTGGTTGTTCCCGCGTTTCCGCTTCCCATGGTACGAATATCGATTCCATGCATTTTTCCGTAAAGATAGGCAGTCTGGAACAGACCAAAGGCATAACCTATGAGTAAACAAACTAAACGAATCATTTTACTTCTGATTGTCCTTTCTCTCTCGAATAATGAATTTCAGTGGTGTTCCTCTGAAGCCAAAGGCATTCCGAATCTGATTTTCAATATATCGGGTATAGGAAAAATGCATCAATTCTTTGTCATTTACAAAAATAACGAAGGTAGGCGGCTTAACCGCAGCCTGGGTAATATAATAAAGACGAAGCCGTTTTCCTTTGTCTGAGGGTGGCTGCTGCATAGCCACTGCCTCGGTCATAATCTCGTTTAATACACCGGTGGATACGCGGAGAGTACAGTTTTCAATCACTGCATCAATCGTATCAAAAAGCCTGGGAAGCCTCTGTCCTGTAAGGGCAGAGATAAATACCAGTTCAGCATACTGCATAAAGGAAAGGGTATCCTGGATCTTCCGGGTGAACTTATAGATAGTCTTATCATCCTTAGCTATACTGTCCCACTTATTTACGGCAATGATCATTCCCTTGCCCCTCTCATGGGCAATACCGGCAATCTTAGCATCCTGCTCCGTCACCCCTTCGCCCGCATCAATGAGCAGTACCACAACATCTGCCCGTTCCACTGCCGTAACGGTACGGATGATCATATACCGTTCCAGTTCTTCCTTAATTTTATTCTTTCTGCGAAGGCCTGCCGTATCAATAAAGACATACTCTTTTCCATTATGAATCACCTCGGTATCCACCGCATCTCTGGTGGTTCCTGCAATATCAGAAACGATCAGTCTGTTTTCTCCTAAGAGTTTATTGATCAGGGAGGATTTTCCCACATTGGGTTTTCCGACGATGGCAATTCTTGGTCTGTCATCCTCTTCTTCTCCCTCTGCTTCCTGTGGAAAATGGGAGATCACAATATCCAGCATATCTCCGATTCCCAACCGGTTAGCTGCCGAAATCGGAACAGGATCACCGATTCCCAGATTATAGAATTCATAGGTATCTGCCATAAATTTCTCGAAGCTGTCTACCTTATTTACCACCAATACCACCGGCTTCTTGGATCGCCTCAGCATATCTGCCACCTTGGAATCCGCATCCACCAGTCCCTGCTTAACATCTACAAGAAAGATGATCACATCTGCCGTAGCCATGGCAATTTCTGCCTGTTCCCGCATCTGGGAAAGAATAATATCCTTGCTGTCCGGTTCGATACCGCCGGTATCGATCAGAGTGAAAGCCCGGTTCAGCCAGTTCACATCCGCATAAATTCTGTCCCGGGTAATTCCCGGAGTATCCTTTACGATAGCAATCTTTTCCCCGGCAAGGGCATTAAATAAAGTAGATTTACCTACATTGGGCCTTCCTACCACTGCCACAATGGGCTTTGCTTTTCTCGTACTCATATTTCCTCACCTTCTGCCGTCTACTACAGCATTTCCATTGAACCACAGGTCATTCCCTCCCTTTCACCGGAGGGCATTCCTTCATTACTTTCTCTATAAAATCATATCCGCTTGATTTTACAATATCTATGGGGACTTGTAAAGCAGTTTCAAGGTCACTTAGGGTATAATCGTCCAGCAGTACCGTTTCTCCACTCCTTAATACGTTTTCAGGAAGCAAAACCCTGGTACCCAAAGGCAGTTCCTTTCCCTGAGCTATAATATCCTCTCCGGTGAGCAGCCCACTGACGGTAATCCGCTCTCCAAAATAATCGTTTCGAATGGCATAAACGTGTATGGTCAGTCCCTCCACTACCTCCATCATGCGTTCAGCCATCTGTCTGATCACAGGATAGCTGAGCCTTCCGGTGAGGCAGGAAATCTCCTCCTGCTTATACAGGGACTTTTGCCTCTGCCCGCCTTCTCTACTTTTTAGCAAATTGCAAAGAGCCTCCTCAAATTCATTTATAAACAGCCGCAGCATTCCCACACCGTTATCCAACTGCAGATAGCCATCGTAGCTTTCTTCTCCCGGAAGCTCCTCTCCTGCCAGCAGATACCACTCATCGCTGGCATGGACAAAATGAAGTCCATACTCCTCCAGGGCCTTTTTCTGCCACTCATGGATTAAATCAATGACCTGTTTTGCATCCTCCGGCAAAAAAGGTTCCAGCGGATGGAGGCCATCTCTGAATTTAGACAAGCCTACCGGCACTACCGATACACTTCTCAAATGGGGAAGATATTCGTATAAATCCCGGATACTTCTCTCCAGCTCCGCCCCGTCATTGATTCCTCTACAGAGAACGATCTGTCCGTTCATCTCAATTCCGGCTTCATAGAACCGATCAACTTTTTTCAGGGCATCTCCCGCAAAACGATTAAGCAACATCTTCTTTCTCAGCTCCGGATTGGTAGTCTGAAAAGAAATATTAATAGGAGCAAGCCGATACTTGATAATCCGTTCCACATCGTCCTCTGACATATTGGTCAGAGTAATATAGTTTCCCTGTAAAAAGGACAGGCGGGAATCGTCATCCTTAAAATACAGGGTATCCCTCATCCCCGGCGGCATCTGGTCAATAAAACAGAAAATACATTTATTGGTGCAGGTGCGATACTCATCCATTAAGCCCTGCTCGAACTCCATTCCCAGATCCTCATCCGCCTCCTTATCAATCTCCAGAAGCCACTCCTCTCCATTGGACTTTCTGATCAATACCTCAATATAGCTGTCCTCTGCCAGATACTGATAATCAAAAATGTCCTTAATCGGCTCATTATTAATGGCCAGAAGAATGTCTCCCACCTGGATACCCAGCTCCTCAGCAATGCCTCCCGGCACAATTTTCGTCACTCTATGTTCATGCTTTTTCATTTTAATCTCCATCTGTGGTTTAGTTAAATATGGCCGTCCCGCGAAAGGATATAGGTATTCTCTGAAACCTATATCCTCCTGCGGGACTGGTCTTACTCAAGCTAAACTGGTATTTAGATTTAGATGAAGCGGATAACAGACCGAAGGCGAAAAGTTATTCTTCCAAATACCCTTTGAGAACGCCGGCACTTGATTTGCCCGAAGGACAAATCTTAGTGTCCGCTGCGTTCGAAAGGAGCGAGAGCATGTTTTGGAAGAAAACTGTTTCGGCCTTCGGTCGTCACTCTTCACTTAAACTACAGTTTACTTGAAAAAACAGTTTCTGTCACCTTAAATCTTGACACTAAATAATAGGAAGTTTATAGTAAGTATTGTTTCAGATTAAAACAAGCCCTATGGAGGTTTACCATGCCCAATGTACAAATGTTAGAAAATAAATTGCCTGTTGCCCCTTTAAAACTGGTGGTAATGGACTCCGCAAAGGAACTGGGAGAAGAAATCAACTCCTATCTGGTTGAGTTTCGTAAGCATCTTCAGGACACTTTCCAGGACAAGCCGGACTGGGAAGGATATACTGAAGATTCCTACCTGACTCAGGCTGACTGTCCCCGATTCGGAACGGGAGAGGCCAAGGGTGTATTTTATGAATCCATCCGTGGCAAGGATTTATATATTCTTGTGGATATCTGCAACCACAGCATTACCTATACGATTAACGGACACCTCAATCACAAATCTCCTGACGATCATTATCAGGATCTGAAGCGTATTATTGCTGCAGCCAATGGTAAGGCGCACAGAATCAATGTGATCATGCCCTTTCTCTATGAAGGGCGTCAGCACAAACGCTCTACCCGTGAGTCTCTGGACTGTGCTTTCATGCTGGAAGAATTATATTCTATGGGAATCGACAACTTCATCACCTTTGATGCCCACGATCCCAGAGTATGCAATGCTATTCCCCTGAACAGCTTCGATAACTACATTACTCCTTATCAGTTTATCCGTGGCCTTCTGGATGAAGAAAAAGACCTGATCATTGATAAGGATCATCTTGTGGTCATCAGTCCGGATGAAGGCGCCCTGAATCGTACCGTATTCTTTGCCAATGTACTTGGGGTAAACACGGGTATGTTTTACAAACGGCGTGATTATACTACCATTGTAAACGGCAAAAACCCTATTGTTGCCCATGAGTTTTTGGGAGACAGCCTGGAAGGAAAGGATGTCATCATCCTGGACGATATGATCTCTTCCGGTGAAAGTATGATCGATACTGCCAGACAGCTTAAAGAAATGCATGCCAACCGTGTCTTCATCTGCTGTACCTTCGGCCTTTTTACCAACGGTCTTAAGGCCTTCGATGAAGCTTATGAAAAGGGTTATTTCGAAAAGGTGATCACTACCAATTTAAACTACCTTCCTCCGGAAATTTATGAACGTCCCTATTATGTTCAGGCCAAGATGAGCAAGTTTATTGCTTCTATCATTGATTTTATGAACCACGACGTATCCATGGAAAATGTATATACCCCAGCGGAAAAGATCCGCCGGGTACTGGATCGCTACAATAAACGCCTTCCCCTGGACGAAAAATAAAAATGAGTGTAAAAGAAAAGGGCTGTCACATCAATTCTTGAAAAAGCTTACTGTTTATCCACTTGTACGCATTTGCGGAGACACTCTCTTTAACATGTCTGCGAAGGGCAGACTTAAGTCCGACATTCGCAGATATTTTAAAAGAGGTGTCCGCAGCAACAAGCGAACAAGGGATAACAGTAAGTAAAAAAAGAATCAATGTGACAGCCCTTTTCTTTATCTTCCGATCTATTTTTCAATCAGGACAGGGAAGGAAATTATAACTTTAAATAAATCTCCGTCTACCTGAACCTCAAATTCACCATCCTGGGCTTCGATCAGATTTTTGGCAATGGAAAGTCCCAGGCCACTTCCCTCTGTCTGGCGGGATTTGTCTCCCCGGATGAATCTTTCCGTCAACTCCTCTGCCTGGACCTCCAGAAAACTGTCAGAAATATTTTTTGCTGAAAATACTACCTGCCTTTTATTCCCCTCAAAACTCTCCTCCATTTCCACATAAACACGAGTACCCTTCATGGCATACTTGGCAATATTTTGGAACAGGTTTTCCAGTACCCGCCAAAGCTGACTGCTGTCTGCTTCGATCAGTGCGTGCTCTAACTGCAGCCTGGTCACTACCTGAAGCTGTCTGTCTTCAAATTTTTCACTGAACTCTCCAAGGGCCTGTCTGACCAGCTCGACAAAATTAATGGTTTCAAACTGGAGATGGATATTCCCTGAAGAAATTTTGGAAGCTTCCACTAAATCATCGATCAACTGCTTCAGCCGCTGGGATTTGTTATCCAGAACCTCCAGATATCCTCTCACCTTCTCATCTCCTATCTGCTCTCTTTTCAACAGATCTACATAAGTAATGATTGAAGTAAGCGGTGTCTTGATGTCATGGGAAACATTGGTGATCAGATCCGTTTTCAGCTTTTCATCCTTCATACTGGTTTCCACTGCTTTATGAATTCCGCTTCCGATGGTATTGACGGAATTGGCCAGCTTCAGATTTTCTCCATGAAGGTGTGTAGTATCAATACGATACTTCACCTTGCCATCTTTGATCATCTCTATTCCATTAATAATCTCCTCTCTGGATCTGGCATCCCGATACAGGTAGACACCGATCAGCATATCCAAAAGGAAGGCTCCTACCACCCCTCCAAATCCCAAAAGTACCATGATCAGATTCACCATAAGAAAAATCAGATAGGGAATCCAGGTACGTGAGACTAAACCTCCGTTATCATAGGTTTTTATTGCCAGATTCCTGCTTTCTACCCATATTTTCCTTAAAAGTGTGGTTCTCCAGAGGGCCTTTGCCTTAATCCGTCTGACCAGGCTGAAATATAGCCGTATCCCCCATTCATTGATCAAAAAAGCAATCATTCCTGCTACAACCGGCAACCAGCTATAGTTGATCGTACCCGCCCTGTAGCCTACATATAACTCCCAGGAGATACGGAGTAAAAGATATTGAGGAATCAAGGTGAACAGCAGCCACAGTCCCAGAAAGATCCTGTCCTGCGTCTGAATCCTCCATTCCAATTCACCTTCCTCATTCAATACTCTTCCCTCTTTTCTGGTCAGATAAAACATGATCAGAATACTGCCTGTAAAGGCGGCCAGGCTGACCAGCATCAGCGTCCACAATAAAGGCAGGGAATGGGTAAAGCTTTCGCGCACAGTATAAAAATCATCCTGTATCGGATAATTCGTATCTATCCAGAACCATACCCGTGTATTATCTCCAAAAAGATATTCATAGGGCTTTAATATGGTTCGCATCTGGGCTGCCGTAATTTCCATATTCGTGTTGATCTGCAGCTTATCCGGGTTGAAATAGAGAAATCTTCCTCCCTTTTCCTTTATTCCTGCAGTAATATTGTCTGCCGACATGCCGGCATAAGATTCTTTGCTGTTGGTGTAATAAGCGAGTCCTTCATCCGTTTGAATCTGAAAGCAGAAGCCCATATTAGTCTTTCCGTTGCTATATTCCTCCTGCATTTTTGTATATTCGGTATAGTTGGAAAAAAGGCTTTTTGCTGTAAGCACCAGATTTTCCTTCAGCTGCTCATATTCCTCAACGGATTCGGCACATTCCATCAGCTCCTTACCATCCACGGTTTTATAGCGGGAAACCAGAACTTCCATTGCATACTGATCATTCTCTCCCTGCACAAGGCCAAGACTCAGGGCATCTGCTTCACCACTATGATCGTATTCTTTTACTCCTGGAATCGTTTCCCTTGTATATACTGCTTCATTTTTTGCAAAGAGCTGATTCAGCTCATCCCAGGTTCCGATAACCGTATTGTAGGTGAATCCATAATTCCCCCATTTGATCAGATCATCCAGGTAAAACTGCGCCGTGGGCTGTTCCTCTACCATCGTCTGGGAACGATTGGCAAAGCTGCTGATGTCTATTTTCTTTTTTGCATCATATTTCCCATCCGTTTCCAGCTGGCTTTGAATCACCACATAGCGGGCTATCTGCTCCATATTTCCCCGAGCCAGAATTCTGAAGATTTCCTTATCTTCAAAGCTCATATCCTGCTCCAAAGGAGAAATGATATACCGATAACTGGTTCCATAAGAAGAATTGATCGTCAAAAAAGAATTCATAAACACAATGGACATGCTGACTGCCAGCAGAACCACCAATATCCTTTCCATAAACAGAAGAAATTCTCTTTTTTTGCTTCCCAATACCTTTTTTTTCATCTTAATCCCCATGCATACCGCAAGTTTTACTTGCGATCATTATTGTTTTTCAATCTTATAGCCTACTCCCCAGACCACCTTCAGATACCGGGGCTCCTTAGGATTTATCTCAATTTTTTCCCGAATATGGCGAATATGTACAGCAACCGTATTGTCTGCGCCTATAGCCTCTTCCTCCCATATACTTTCGTAAATCTGCTGGATGGAAAATACCCTTCCCTGATTCTTTACCAGCAAAAGAAGAATATTGTATTCAATAGGAGTAAGCTTTACTCCTTCTCCATCTACAGTAACTTCTTTGGTATCATCATTGATCAGTAATCCTCCCACCTGATAGGTCCGGCTGTTTTCCACCTTCATATTCCCCAGCTGTGTATACCGGCGCAGCTGGGATTTTACCCGGGCAACCAGCTCAAGCGGATTGAAGGGCTTCGTCAGATAGTCATCAGCACCAATATTCAGTCCCAGAATCTTATCTGCATCCTGTGATTTTGCAGACAGAAAAATAATCGGAATACTGCTCTTTTCCCTGATCTTCATGGTGGCCCGGATTCCATCCATCCCAGGCATCATAATGTCCATAATAATCAAATGAATCTCCTGGTTTTTCAGGATTTCCAAAGTCTCCTGTCCACTGTAAGCCTTCACAACCTGATAACCTTCCTGCATCAGATAAATCTCTATAGCATCTACAATTTCCCGTTCATCATCACATACAAGAATTCTGTTCATCATACACCCTCACTTCTTTCTTCTTAAGTTTATTCCAACTTCATTAAGAGAAAGTGCCCATAAATATTAAGATTCTCTTAACATTAGGAAGGCACCCATATTCCCCCTCATTCCATTACTTGCTCTGTGGGAAAACAGATACTCAGGATTACAGCAGGTACAAAGTCCT
>JAFSIS010000040.1 GCA_017439665.1 Lachnospiraceae bacterium | reverse complement strand
TTATGTTTCCAGGGAATACGAAAAGATGGTGGGCGGACGATCCCTGTATGCGGACAAAAAGGTGAGTATACCGGCCCCCCGCTTTGTGGTCTTTTACAATGGAAGTGAAAAGCAGCCGGAGAGGCAGATCTTAAAGCTGTCAGATCTGTATAGCATCCGGGAAGATGATCCCATGCTGGAGCTGAAGGTGGAATTTTTCAATATCAACAAAGGCTTTAACTGGGAACTGAAGGAGGCCTGCCAGAGCCTGAAGGAATACATGCTCTTTGTGGAGCGGATCAGGCAGTACAGTGATCAGAAAGAGCTGCCATTAGATGAGGCAGTAGACCGGGCAGTAACAGAATGTATCAAGGAAGGGATCCTGGCAGAGTTTTTAGAGGAGAACCGAAGGGAGGTCGTATCTGTGAGTATATTTGAATATGATGAAGAGAAGGAAATGCGCCTGCTTAAGGAGGCATACCTGGAAGAAGGAGAAGAAATTGGCAGAGAAAAGGGCAAAGAGCTTCAGAAAGAAAAGGATTTGAAGGTTCTGGTCAATTCTCTAAAGAAATATCTTCCCGATGCAGAGGTAGTATTTCAGGAGATAACGTCAAATGAGGAATTCAGGGATTGTACCAAGGAACAGATCCTGGAATTATATGGGAATTCTACAGAAGCATCTCCATGCCTACCTTCTGGGGCTTAAGGCCACAGGATTCGTAAAACCGCATAGCTGTTTCATTCAGACTCCAGACGTTCAGGGTAATGTTGTAGAAGCCCTGTTGTCTGGCATAGTCTGTCACATAGTCGTACATTTTCCGGCCCAGATGCTGTCCACGGCAGCTTTCCAGAACGCAGATATCGTCAATGTACAGGGTTTTAATGGGAGTCAGCACGGGATTGTTTTCATGCTGCTGATGGAGGCAGAAAGCATGAGCCAGAACCTGACCTTCTTCATCTACCGCCACGAAGATGGGGCGGCTGGGATCTGACAGAATGGCTTCCAGCTGCTGTTCATCGTATTTTCCCTTACCGTAGGAAAAAATATCTGGTCTTCCCTGATGGTGAACCAGATTCACCTGTAAAAGAAGCCGGCGAAGACCGGGAATATCTGCTTTGGTTGCGGGTCTGATGTTCATAGATTTCTCCTTATAGGAAAAAGAGGGATGTTGCAAAACTCTTCCTTTGCTTACTGTTAGCCTTTGTTCGCTTGTTGCTACGGACATTGTAGCCAAATATCGAACTAAAGTCCGCTCTTTGGCATACAATGTCTTCGCAAATGCGTACAAATGGATAAATAGTAAGCTGGAGGAATTTTGCAATAATCCCTTCTTTTTATTTTTATAGAAGTTGTACGCCCTTTTCCTGACAGAGGCGCATGGTTTCTTCCGGCCAGAGGGAGGACTGCACCTCTCCGATATGGGCTTTTCTTAGAAAAAACATACAGATACGGGACTGGCCGATACCACCGCCGATGGTGTAGGGAAGCTCTTTATTCAGGATGGCTTTCTGGAAGGGAAGTTCTGCCCTGTCCATGCAGCCGGCTTTTTCCAGCTGCTCCTTCAGGCTGTTTTCGTCTACACGGATACCCATGGAGGAAAGCTCTAGGGCGATGTCCAGTACGGGATAGTAAACCACGATATCTGCATTCAATGCCCAGTCGTCATAATCGGGAGCACGGCCGTCATGGGGCTTGCCGTTTGCCAGCTTGTCACCGATCTGCATGATGCAGACAGCACCCTTGTCTTTGGCAATGGCATACTCTCTCTCCTTGGGTGTTTTGTCGGGGAACATTTCCTCCAGCTCAGAGGTGGTGACAAAATGGATGTCATGGGGAAGGATTTCCTCGATGTAATCGTAGCGGATGGCCATGTATTTTTCGGTTTTACGGAGCACCTTGTATACGGTGGCAACCACGGACTTAAGGGTGTCTATAGTACGTTCTTCTTTTTCAATGATTTTTTCCCAATCCCACTGATCCACGTAGATGGAATGGATGTTGTCGGTATCTTCATCGCGGCGGATGGCACTCATATCGGTATACAGGCCTTCCCCACTGTTGAAGCCATATTTTTTAAGGGCATAGCGTTTCCACTTTGCCAGGGAGTGAACGATCTCAGCTTCATAGTCGTTCATTTCCTTGATGCCGAAGGTTACGGGGCGTTCCACACCGTTTAAGTTGTCATTCAGACCGGATGCAGGGTCTACGAAAAGGGGAGCGGATACACGAAGAAGGTTCAGCCGCTCAGCCAGCAGATTCTGAAAAAAGTCTTTTACCGTTTTGATTCCCACCTGGGTATCATGCAGATCCAGGGCGGATTCATAGTTTTCAGGAATTCTTGTTGCCATTGTTGTCCTCCAATCAAGAGTAAATATGTAGCTGCCGAAAAGCCCAATTTGAAGCCTGCTTTTACCAGGAAAACTTTTGTCGGATCAGTTTTTGGCAGGCCCCGCTTATTGTAGTACCTTGCGGCAGATATTTTAATCTTGTTTATCATAGACCAGAACGCCAGGGTAGTCAATGGTGGATTTGCCCCCATTTAGCCGGAAAAAGTGGAGGATTTGAGATAGATATGATAGAATTAAAAAAAGTAGGGGGAAAGAGGAAGGGATGGAGAAATACCAAAAAGTATATGGATTCGATAAGGCTACATTTTTTGCAAAGCTGGATAAAAAAGTTTTTCCCTGTTCTGTGCAATGCTGTACTTATTCACGCTGCTTGGCATTGTGCAAAATGGATTCAGACCTGTTATTTTTTTAATAGGAATCATCATTGCAGACATTGTGGGAATTGCCATAAAGCTGTCTGAGATACCGGAATCGGAAAAGGAGGCATTTTTCAAGTTACTGGAGGAGTTGGAAGAATGATAAGGGAGAAGAAAAAAACAGACATCACTTCTGCAGCAATACTGTTCATCTTCAGTGTTCTTGCAGTGATCTGGAGCGTAGTATATATCTACATCGCAAAAAATAAAGGTTATTTATGGGATAAACATATTATTTTTTATGTAGGAATCTGGCTGGGAAGCTGTTTTCTTACCTTTTGCTTTCTGTTAACTGCACTGGTCTATGGAGTGAAGAAGGGGAGGGAAGAAACAGGGAGATTAATTTATGCAGTTCCCGGAGGGATTCTGCTGGTGGCAGTACTGGTGGCAAATCTGTTTTTTCATGAAATGGATCGGAGTCAGTTTAATTACTATCGTTATCGGGACAGGCGCAAGGAAATCGTGGAGGAGATTCAGCAGGGTAAGTTAGCCATAGAGAATGGCAGCGTGCTTCTGCCATATGAGTATACAGAGGAAGCAGAAAACGGTATGGGACAGGTATCGTTGATCCATACGAAGAAGGGGACAGGAATATATTTTTGCAGCTCGCCTACCCTTTATGATTCCACATCGGGCTATGTCTATTTGACGGACAGGCTGCCGGAAAATGCTTCTTTTGAATCCTGGGGTAGCGTTATTTTATTTAAGGAGTATGAGGACGGCTGGTACAGCTGTGCTACAAGCGATTGAAAGGTGGGAAGAAATCGAAAATTTCAGGTGAGGGAAGAAAAATTGCTTCCTTCACCTTTTTTGTTTCCTGAGAAAGGTCTTACCGTCTTTTGGAAGAGCACACGTATGCCCTTGTCAAGGGACGGTGCCGTATTTTATTTATAGAAAAATTTATTACAATCTGTCTCCAATGCCTCCTGATGATGCAAAAATGATGCATTTATCTGGTAAGCTGTAATTGTTCAGAGCCATGCCAATTGATGAAAGCAGATTGAGTATGCCTGTTTGCATAAGGTGTTTTCATCAGTTCATATGGCGAAGTGATCACATAAGTGAAAAGGAAAGCTCAAGGAAATACTGATTTAATCAGCATTTCCTTGGGAGAAGCGATTTCCAAAATAGAATTCCGGACAATTGGGATAAGCCGAAAAAGAGGGGGGTAGAGCGATGGAAGAAAATAAACGGATAGCCAGGTTTTTTCTTGTATGTTTACTCTTTCTCTTTTTTGTAATCAGTATATATCCTGAGGAAGCCAGGATAAGTATGCTGGCGGGGGAAGCAAATAGAAGTGTTCAAGGGGAATCAGGCCAGGAAGCAAAAGAATGGGAAGAAAAACCAAGGGAAGAAGGAAGGCAGGACTCGGTAGAGGAAAAGGAGGCACTGCCAAAACCGGTGGCGGTAGTGTATGGAAGTAGTACAGCTTACGGGAAGGTACATTGGGAAAGGATTCGTGAGAGAGCAGAGGAGCTTTCTTTCAATCCCTATACAGCTTTGGAGGTTCCCCAGGGGCTGGAATATGTCTCGGCTTATGCCAGGCTGATCGTGGAAATAGAGAGGGAAAGACAAAATCTCGAGGGAACAGAGGAAGAAAAGGAAGAAAAAACATGGCAGAATTCCTACACCTATGAGCTGATCCATATCGACAATGACGGTGTTCCTGAGCTGAGCCTGGGGCAACGGGGATACTGGGTCAGTGTATACAGCTGGAAAAACGGGCAGCTGACTACCCTTCTGGAGGAAAGGGGATATGGGGCCGCTGGTGTTCCTGGTTATGAATATCTGCCCTATGAAAATGTGATTTATGTAATCAATAATGATTATGCAGGGGCAGAGCGATATACCACCTATGGACGGATGGACAGGAATGGGCAGTGGGAAACGATCCGGGAACTTAAATATATCAACCATGCCTCCTTACAGCAGAATACGAGTCCATACCATACCTATGATCAGGAGGAGGAATTTTTTCTTCTGCATGCCGGGGATGATGATGAAAAGCTCAGTGAAAAGGAGTATGCTTCCTATCATATAGAAGGAGACTATCAGCCTGTAGAAGGAGGGCTGTACAGGGATAAATTTGCCTCAGATATTCTGGATGAGCTTTATGAGCCGGTTCTGGAGAGTCTGGGAGAAAGCGTTAAGGGAAGTGCTCCCCTTATCAGGGAAAATGCAGCTTTTCCTTATGGAGAGAGCAGTCTGCTGGAACTGGCGGAGGGACACAACTATGAATATTATTATCTTGATAGTTCGGCAGAACGTATCATATGGGATGAGGATGCAGAGGCCCAAATCAATCTGGTGAAGCACTACCGGGAGGGAAGCCTTTACAGGCTGGAAATAAAAGACTGGATCTTTGAGATCAATGAACCGGAGAGGTTCAATATTTATCTTTACGTTACTGCGGATAAAATCTACCGCCTGTTTCCTGAAATCTGTGCAGATGGCAGGCTCTTGGAAATTACCGGTAAAGAGAGAGTGATCAGAGGGAAGCTGGATACAGATGAAAAGCTGATCCAAAACAGCCGCCTGATTTACCAGAAGGAAGAAATGACGAGCAGTCCTGTGACCGGCCAGTCCGGATGCTATTCCACCATTGTGCATGAGGGGGAGACCACCACTTCCCATAGCTTTTCCTTAAATCACCTGGGAGAGACCGAATACTGGGAGACTTTTATCTGGGAAGAGGGAAAGGGACTGACCGGATATAGAAGCGGATACGGTGAAAAACCGAGAGAGGAGGAGCTGTATCTGAAAAATATCCGCCTGGTGTCAGATGAGAAAGAGCAGACAAAGCAGGTAATCACTTATGAGAAGAAGGTCTACCAAAGTCAGGGAGAGCTGCATGACATTAGGATCTGCTATCCCCAGATCACAGGCATGGAGAATCAGGAGAAGCAAAAACGGATCAATAGGCTGCTGAAGGAAGAACTTTTTAAAGCCTGTCTGCCGAATTCCCTGGAGGATAGTAATCTTATCCTTGAGATGGACTACCGGGTAACTTATGTAAGTGAGAAAATGATCAGTATCTGCTACAGAGGAAGAAGTGGAAGGGTTGTACACAGTGGTGCCGGAGGCTTGTGGGATTGGCTTTGCCTGTCGGTAAATGTTGACCTGAAAACGGAGCGAGTGATGGAGCTTTCGGATCTGGGGATAGACCAGGACAGGCTGGTGGATCTTTTGCTGGAGGGGCAATATGAAAATCTCAAATCCTGGGATGGCATTTTAGACCAGAATCCTATAAACAGGGTATATGAGGAAAATACGGAAGAGACCAGAAGAAGGTTAAAAGGAAGCCTGAATAAAGAAGATAAATTTAATCCCATGGACTGGTATGTGGATAAAACAGGATTTATCCTGATTGCCAGATTTATATATGCAGACTATTATGAGCTTTATCTTACCTGGGATGCCCTTTTAGGAGAAGCTGTGGATGGGCCGGTGAGTATCCGCCTTAACAATCCAAAGGGCCAGGGATGGAATATGGAGGAAATCGTGGATGTGAGGGAGGATCAGGATACTTTGTATCGATACGTTTATGAGCAGGATGAGGAATTAAAACAGGATACCTGTCTGATCGGTGTTACGGATAACTACCGCCTATACGGAAAGGGTGATTGCAGATCCATGCTGTTAGAGCAGGGAGGCGAATATATCCGGCTGGATTATGCCTATACCTCAAATTATATGTATCTTCCAGGGCTGTGGGAGAAGGATATGGACGGGGATGGATTTTCGGAACTGGCCATCTGTTTACATACCCTTCATGGTACCGGAATATCCATTGAGTTTTTACTGCTTGCAGACCGGGATGAGCAGGGAGATCTGCTGGTCTATGAGTTTGAGGCGAAGGACTATCTTCCTCTATTGCAGCGGCATATTTCCTGGGAAATAGATGAGACGGGAATCCAGCCTGAAGTGGATGAAAAAGCAGCAGGCCCCTTCGTTGAACACCCTAAGGAGAGAGAACCATATCGGTATGTAACGGTGGGAGATCAAATTGCCTTTTGGGATACGGAGGAAGGAATCCAGATATGTGCAGAGCTTATGCTGATGAGGGATGAATATATTATACCGTATTATAATGGGACAGACATCACAGCAACGGTGGTTTGGGAGAAAAACAGCAGATTTTCACTGAAAGATTTTGGAATTTGGAAGGAAGACTGAAGAAAGAATAGGCTTCCAGTTTATGAATGATTGCGGATGAGTGAAGATCTGCCAGGACAGCAGAAGGAGGGGGATTATGGAAAAAAGAAAAATACCCGGGTTTGGCTGTTTTCTGATTATCCTGTTTTTACTGTGGTTCTGGGGAAGTCTGGCTGGTGAACCGGAGCTTTCCATGAGTGATGGGATAGTCGGGAAGGAGACAGGCCGGATTGGGAAAGCAGAAGAGGTAAGAGCCAGAATGAAAATTTTGGAAAAACGGCAGAAGTGTGTACAGCAGATCTATGAAGAAATGGGAGAAGGAGACTGGACGAGGGTATACCTGGGGGATATCATGAAATGGGAGAAAGACCGTTTTCAGGAGAATTATGAAAGCTGGCTTAAACTGGATCTTACGAAGGATGGGGTGGATGAGTTGATCTTCGTATACGATCTTTCTTCCTGGAAAGAAGAGGGGTTGAATAAAAATAAGGCGATCTACCTTATTCTTTCTGAGCATCAGGGCAGGATGGAGCCTGTATTCATGTACGAAGGAGAAACCGGTAAGGCTTTTCTTTTGACTGATGACGGAAGGATTATTTATCAGGTTCAGGGAGAAAACCGCCTAAGCCGGTATGCCAGCCTTTCCTTTACCCCCTGTGAACTGGGGACAGAAGGGATCACACAAACCGGAGGAACATTATCGGCCGTCATTTTTTATGAGGATGGACTCTATAGTAAGGAAGATAAAGAACAGCTTAAAGAGTGGTATCCGGATACCTATGGAAAATATGGAGCCGGTCTTTACTGTTTCTGGTCGGAAAAACAGATAAAAGAGAATGGAATAAAGCATATAATAAAAGAAAAAAACAGGATTGAGAAAGAGGAGTTTCTGATACAGTACCGCAAAATAGCAGGAGAAAATCTTTTTTATCATTATCCCGGCTGGACAGGGGTATTTGCAGATGAGCCCTGGTATTATTCCCTGGAAGTGGATCAGGAACACGGGTATGTACCGGTCTATGCCGGGATAATCCGGAACAGGCAGATCAATCTGGATCCGGAAACAGGAACCTTTGGGCTGATCTATGTGGATGAGGATGATATACCGGAGCTGGTGCTCGGAAAAAATGGCTGGTGGCTCGAGCTGTATACCTATGTGGAGGGTCAGGGAGTAAAGAGGGTGGACAGCTTTGACTATGGCATAGGTGGCCGGGGACCGGGTGAATATATTCCTGGTAAGAATCTTATCCGTATTCAGGACAGTGATCTGGGAGGAGATATTACCTACACCTATGTAAGCCGGATCGGGGGAGGGGGCTATACCCTGATCGAGGCTCTTCTGGACGAGAAGGGGGAGCCGGATGGCTTTGGAAATGAACCGGAAGGTGAACTTAGCTGGCATTATTATCTGGAGACAGAAGGAAGTCCATCCTGGGAGACTTCCCCCCAGATCAGCGAGGAGAAATATGATCAGCTGCTGCGGGATGAGGAGTTTATCTCCATGGTTCCTGAGAAGAGTTACGAAGAGGTGTTAAATGAGCTGTACAGGCCGATCCTGGAGGCAGCAGGACTGGATAGAGAAATCTATGGGCTGGAAAAATGGCAGGGACGCTATCTGCTCACCTCAGGAAGCCAGATCGAGCTGCTTTCGGAATTGATTGCTGCCGATGGAGAGCTTGAACCGGGAGTAAAGGCGGCAGAAGCAGGCTACCTGTTGTGCCGGAATATGAGAGTGAAGGACTGGGTAAAGCTGGGAAGCAAAAAATCTCCCTTTACGGGGACCATCCTGGGAAACGGATATACCATAGAAGGCTTTGATTTTTCCATAGAGACGGGTGGTTCTTTGACGAGTCTGGTAAAAGAGCTGAATATTACAGAAAGGTTTTATACAGACCAGAATGCTGCTTCCAGAGAGGAAATAGAGTACATCTTTGGAGAAGAGGGAAAGGCAGTATTGAAAAAGCTTCTGGATCAAAAGGGAGGAAAGCTGAGACTGGTCAACTTACAGGAGCTTGAGGAAGGAGTGGACAGCTGTATTTTTTCCCTGGAGGATGATGATGAGCTTCATGTGTTCATTGGTGGTTATAGAAACGGGGAGAAGCTGTCTTTCCAGCATTTTACCTTTTCTTCCATTAGCTATTATTCGGGTTATTATCTGACGGTAGCAGAGATCGATGGGGACGGACAGGAAGATCTTCTGGTTTATGAGGGAGTTATATCAGGAAGCGGCGGTACATGGATGGCCCTTCATGGTCTGGTCTGGAACGAAGAGACAAAGCAGTATGAACCCTTTCCTTTGCCGGACAGAATTTCCCATGTAGAGTTGCAGGAAAACAGGCTTTTGAAGGTATGGAGGCTGGGTATGGATGAGGAAGGCATCGATGTCTGGCAGTTGGAGAATGGAGAATATGTATTGACCCAGCAGCTGCTTCTTACGATGGAGACCCTGCAGACAGAGGGAAAGACAGAGTATATTTTCCAACTTTCCTATTATGAAGACGGTAGTCTGGTCCGGGTGCATAAGCTGCCGGCGGGAGAAGATGCCTATGAGGCAGCAGGTCGATTATATCCAGAATTGGATTACTGGAGAAGAGGGTAGTTTTATTTGAAAAAATCTGTGATGTACACAAAGGATGAGGAGTAAGCGGGATGAGGAAAAATAAACTGATGACAGTGGCACTTATGGCAGCAGTTTTATTTACAGGAATAGCGGCTTTGGTTTACGGGGATGGTTCCGGCCAGGTAAAAGCCCTGGAACAGAGTGAGACTGTAGTACAGGAAATCCCGGCCAGGGAGGGGCAGGAGATAATCTACAGCCTGAAGGAGCTGGCAGGAAAGGTGGGAGCAAATACTGATACGGCCGGGGAGCTGACGAAGGAGGTTTTTTCCCTGAAGGAGGCAAAGCCTGTGGTGGATTATCCTGAAACTCCTTATGTGCTGACACCGGAAATTGGCAATTTTTTCTATGGAGAAACTTCCTGGTATATTGAGGATGGAGAAGAGGATATCTGGGATCAGGGCTTATTTGGAACGTATGCAGATGATGCCACCGATTATGGTTTTCAGGAATGGCATGCTCCTGGCTGCAGTGAGTTCTGCAGCTGTACCTGCTTTGACAGGTATTTGTCTGCGTCATCCCAGCTGGACCAGGGTACAGGAAAATACAGTGCAGATCAGCTGGATTATGACAAAGGCAGGGAGACGGCCTGGGCAGAGGGAGTTGAAGGCCATGGGATAGGAGAGAGCATCCACTTACGGCAGTGTGTCAGCTTCATTTATGATGGGGAGATAAAAGAGCCATACCTGTATGAGCCGGAGGATGGACGTGAGCCCTATATGGTAGACGGAACCTATCCTTATGTGGAAATATGTATAGTAAACGGTTATGCCAAAACCCAGAAGCTTTGGGCGGAAAATGGCAGGGTGAAGCGACTGTTGATGCTGATAGATGGACAGCCCTATGCTTATCTGGAGCTTGCAGATACCATTAAGCCCCAATATTTTACCCTGCCGGAGAAAGGGATCGTTGCTAAAGGTGGAGATATGCTGGATTGTGAATTTGTCATTGAGGAGGTTTATCCGGGGACAAAATATGAGGATACCTGCCTGACCGGATTGGTCATGGAGTTCAACGGAAGAGGACCGTCCCATTAAAATAAATCGTAACCGGCACATCAGGATCGAAGTATGGACAAAAGAGGAGGAAGGATATGGCTAAACGGATATGTTCCTGTATAGCAGCCCTGTTACTGTTATGGGGAGTTTATCAGACAGAAACGGCTGTATGGGAGAAGGAGATCAGTCTGGGAAAAACGATAGATATTAAAGTTATGACAAAGGTGTCATCTATTTTGAATCGATATCATAAACAATGTGTCAGCCAGCCAGAAGCTGAAGTAATCAAAAGAGATGAGAGGATTGCAGCAAGTTATCTCTATCCGGAGGTGTCAGTTTTGGAAGTAAATGGAGAATATGTACTCAGACTATTTGACCAAAATGGTCAAGAGGTGAGTATTCTGGAATATCCTAAGAAACCTTCTGTGGAGAGAGTGGAGGGGACTACTTATCTTTATGAGATCAGCATAACCACTGGCAATCCTGCACGCTACACCTTTTATTTCGATTCCATAGAGGGGATATTATCCGACACCTACTTTAATTCCACTTTTATGGATTATTTTGACTGGAGTCGTTTTGTACTCTATTATGATGAAGAAAATAGAGAGGCTGTATTGACGGAGCTGTTTGGAGAAAATGAGTGGAGGATTGAACGGG
>JAFSIS010000039.1 GCA_017439665.1 Lachnospiraceae bacterium | reverse complement strand
TACATATCCCGCCTGGAGAAGAAGATCATGAAACGATTAAAAAAAGAAATGTTGAAGGCGGAATAGAAGAATAATTTTCCTCACTTTGAGAAATCCTTTTAGCATAGACACAAGCGGGAAGGAGAGACAACAAAGGTGCAGGGAAAGGTGGAGATATGCGGAGTAAATACGGCGAAGCTTCCCCTCCTGAAGCAGCAGGAGAAGGAGGCTTTGTTTATCCGGATAAAAGAAGGGGATAAAGAGGCAAGGGAGGAATACATTAAAGGAAATTTGCGTCTGGTCTTGAGTGTGATCAAACGGTTTTCGGCTTCCAATGAAAATGTGGATGATCTGTTTCAGATCGGCTGTATCGGTCTGATGAAGGCGATTGATAATTTTGACATCAGTCTGAATGTAAAATTCAGTACCTATGCCGTACCCATGATCATGGGAGAAATACGGCGTTTTTTACGGGATAACAGCTGTATTCGGGTGAGCCGTTCCGTAAAGGACACGGCCTATAAGGCCATCTATGCCAGGGAAAATCTGACCAGACAGAGAATGAAGGAGCCCACCATAGCAGAGGTGGCAGAGGAGATAGGACTTCCCAAGGAGGAAGTAGTGTACGCCCTGGATGCCATTCAAAGTCCCATGAGTCTCTATGAACCAGTCTACACCGAAGGTGGAGATACTCTGTATGTAATGGATCAGATCAGTGACCGGAAAAACAGGGAAGAAAACTGGGTGGAGCAGCTTTCCTTAAGTGAGGCCATGAAGCAGCTGGGAGAGAGGGAGTATGAGATTATCAGTCTCCGGTTTTTTGAGGGAAAAACACAGATGGAGGTGGCAGGAACGGTAGGGATCTCCCAGGCTCAGGTAAGCCGTCTGGAAAAAAATGCCCTGAATGTGATGAAACGTTTTCTGTCTGCATAAGATAAAGAAAAAGGAAGAAAAATGAGATGTTATTTTCTGACTTTCGTAAAAAAGAGGTAATCAATCTAAGAGACTGCAGGATTCTCGGCAATGTAGTGGATCTGGAATTTGATGAATGCAGCGGATGTATCAATAAGATCATTGTATCGGATCGGCCCTGCTTCTGCAGCCTTTTTTCTGTTTTTTCCGGAGAGGGAGAGTTTTCCATCTGTTTTAAGGACATCCGCCAGATTGGGCCGGACATTATTCTGGTAGATGTCTGTTAAGAAGAAGCTGTTAAGAAGAAGGGCATGGAAAATTGACAGAAAAATCCATTTTGGGTATAATGTTTGTAATTATTCAGGACAGCAGAAATATTTACAAACAGTCCGTGAAAGCTCGCTTTCAAAGGACTGTTTGTGGATATTTCTATTGGATGGATCTCTAAAGTGAGGAAATCCGCAGGATTTTTGAACCTGTTCTGAATAGCTACAATACCTCTAAATACTCATACTTTTAAGGAGGAAGCCTATGAAATGCCCATTCTGCAGCCATGAAAACACAAGAGTGATCGATTCCAGACCGGCAGATGAAAATAATTCCATCCGCCGAAGAAGAGTCTGTGATGAATGCGGCAAACGATTTACGACCTATGAGAAGGTGGAGACTATTCCTCTGATCGTTATCAAGAAGGATAATAATCGTGAAACCTACGATCGCTCCAAGATTGAGGCTGGTGTCCTTCGGGCCTGTCATAAAAGACCCATCAGTGCAACCCAGATCAATGAACTGGTGGATATGGTGGAAACGGCAATTTTTAACCGGGAGGACAAGGAGATTCCCAGCGGCGTCATCGGAGAAATGGTGATGAATAAGCTTAAGGATCTGGATACCGTTGCCTACGTCCGGTTTGCTTCCGTTTATCGGGAATTCAAAGATATCAATACCTTTATGGATGAACTGAAAAAAGTCATGAGTCAGTCTTAATGATGATGAACCTGTTCCCCTTTTGTGGGCAGCAGAACCTGTCTTTCGATGAGGAGAGTTCTGCCTTGCCCATAAAAGGGGATTATTGCTGTCTTGGCAAGTAAAAGCAGATGGGGTATAATAAAAGCTCAGTGAAAAGGAGAAGAACGTGCATATATTTGAACCCTTTTTTCCAAATGAAATCCATAATTCTACTTACGAAATTCCCTTTGAAGCCTGGCACGAAAAGGGATACCGGGGGGTGATCTTTGACATTGACAATACCCTGGTTCCCCATGGAGCCGATGCAGATGAGAAAAGCATCCGGCTTTTTGAGAGGCTCAGGAAAATGGGATTTCAGACTATGCTGCTGTCCAATAACAAAGAACCCCGGGTGAAGCGGTTTGCCGGTCCGGTGGGCACAGGCTACATTTTTAAGGCGGGAAAGCCCTCCGGTAAAAATTATCTGAAGGCCATGGAGCTGATGGGAACGGATCAGGAGACCACCCTTTTTGTAGGTGATCAATTGTTTACGGATGTCTGGGGGGCAAAAAGACTGGGTATTTATTCCATTCTGGTACGGCCCATGGACCCCAGAGAGGAGATTCAGATCGTGCTTAAACGGTATCTGGAAAAGATCGTTCTGTATGCTTATGAAAAGCAGAGGAGAAGAACATGATAATCAATGGAAAAACGAGAACCTGTGGATTGATCGGAAAGCCGGTGGAGCATACCATGTCTCCTCTGATCCATAATACATTGGCCGGGAAGCTGGGGCTGCCTCTGGTCTACGTCCCCTTTCTGGTGGAAGAGGATGTTGAGGCGGCAGTCAGAGGAGCCTGGCATCTGAATGTATTGGGAATGAATGTAACCGTTCCCTATAAAAGTGAGGTAATAGCTGCCCTTTCGGAATGTGATGAGCTGGCAGCAAGGATTGGGGCTGTCAATACACTGGTAAGAGGAAATAAGGGATTTAAAGGCTATAATACGGATATTTCCGGTCTTTTTAGGGCAATGAGCAGTGAGGGGATCAGGATTGAAGGAGAAGAGATCATTCTTTTGGGAGCCGGAGGAGCAGCCAGGGCAGTAGCCTATCTGCTGGCTTCCCATAAAGCAAAGAAAGTTTATCTGATGAACCGGAGTCTTCCCAGGGCAGAACAGGTAGCTGATGAGGTAAATACTGCTTTTGGAAGAGTAGGTATTCAGGCTATGGAGCTGTCAGCTTATTCCAGTCTTCCCGAGAGACCTATGCTGTGTATTCAGGCCACCAGCGTAGGGCTGGCCCCTGAGGTGGATCGGGTGGTGATCGAAGAGGACGCCTTTTACCGCAGAATACATACAGGATATGACCTGATTTATCGTCCTGCCAATACCCGGTTTATGCAGCTGGTACGTGCTCATGGGGGAAAGGCTTACCATGGGCTAAAGATGCTTTTATATCAGGGCGTGGAAGCCTTTGAGCTGTGGAATCAGATAAAGGTGGAAGAAGGACTGGCTTTGGAGGTTTATGAAAGGATGAAGGAGGCGATGGGGATTGAAGAATAATCTGATCCTGACGGGCTATATGGGCAGTGGGAAAACCAGTGTAGGCCGTGCTCTGGCCCGGATGCTGGAGAGTATTTTTCTGGATACGGATCATCTCATTGAGGAACAGGAGGGCTGTTCGATCAGTGAGATTTTTTCCGGGAAAGGGGAGGAAGCCTTTCGTGAGATGGAAACTGCCTGTCTGAAGGAACTGATCAGGAAGCGATCTGTGGGCGTGATCTCAGTGGGCGGTGGCACACCCCTGCGGGAAGAAAACCGGCAGTTGATGAAGCGGCTGGGAAGAGTGGTCTATCTTCAGGCTGACCCGGATACCATATTTGAGCGGATCAGGAATGATCACAGCAGACCCTTACTGCAGACGGAAGATCCCAGAAAGCGGATAGAAGAGATGGTAAAGCAGCGGGAGCCGGCCTATCTGGAAGCAGCAGATCAGGTGATCCGGGTGGATGGCAGACGGATAGAAGAAATTGCAGAGGAGATACTTAAGCATGAAAATTTTGGTGATTAACGGGCCTAATCTAAACTTTTTGGGAATAAGAGAAAAGGGCATATACGGCTCTGTTGACTATAAAGGTCTGGTGGAGATGATCACAGAAAAAGGCAGGGCCTGTGGCTGTGAGATCGAAGTTTTTCAGAGTAACCATGAAGGGGCTATTATCGACCGGATCCAGGAAGCCTATTTTGATGGGACAGAAGGAATCGTGATCAATCCCGGGGCTTTTACTCATTACAGCTATGCCATAAGGGATGCACTGGCCAGCATCACCGTTCCCAAGGTGGAGATTCACATATCCGATATTACTGCCAGAGAAGAGTTCCGTAAGGTATCCGTTACCAAAGAGGTCTGTGATGAACAGATCTTCGGGCATGGTCTTCAGGGCTATCTGGAGGCAATAGATTTTCTGCTTGCCAAATAAATCATAATAGGATAAAATAGTTGAGAATTGTAATGTGAACGTTTTAGGAGGAAAAAAAGAATGATTTCAGCAGGTGATTTCAGAAATGGTATTACTATCGAACTGGATAATAATATCTTTCAGATTATTGAATTTCAGCATGTAAAACCGGGTAAAGGTGCGGCTTTTGTCAGAACTAAACTGAAAAATATCAAAAGTGGCGGTGTGGTAGAGAAAACCTTCCGTCCTACTGAGAAATGTCCTCAGGCGCGTATTGACAGAAAGGACATGCAGTATTTATACTCTGATGGAGATCTGTATCACTTCATGGATCAGGAAACCTTTGAGCAGATTGCTCTGAATGAGGAATCCATCGGAGATGCACTTAAATTCGTTAAGGAAAACGACATCTGTAAGGTTTGTTCCCATAACGGAAGTGTATTTGCTATCGAGCCTCCTTTATTTGTAGAACTGGAGATCACAGAGACAGAACCCGGCTTTAAGGGAGATACGGCAACTGGAGCAACCAAACCGGCTGTTGTGGAAACCGGAGCCACCGTTTATGTACCTCTGTTCGTTGAACTGGGTGATAAGATTAAAATTGATACCCGTTCCGGCGAATATTTATCCAGAGTATAGTTTTCATTCTGTAATTCGATTAAGAAGCTTGCAAGACAACAGGTCATCCTGTTGTCTTTTTTATGCTACCGAAGGTAGCAGCTGTCTTTGGCAGAGACTGCCATAATGCAGCGGTTGCCGCAGAGTAGCAGAACGGAGGCTATATGGAATTACAAGAATTTACAGACAAGGTGGTTCGTGCACTGGAAGAGTTTTACGGTGACGATACCCGGATCGAAAGTCATGAGGTTTATAAAAACAATGGCATAAAATTACAGGGAATCTGTATTCTGATGGAGGGAAAAAATATTGCTCCTACAGTGTATTTGAACTGTTTTTATGAACAGTATCAGAGAGGTACCGAATTTTCAGATATCCTCAGTGGGATTATTGCCTTATATGAGGGAAACCAGGTGTCCCAGAATTTGGACATTGATTTTTTTCTGGATTATCATAAAGTAAAGACGAAGCTGGTTCTCAGGCTCATTCACAGGGAGAAAAACCGGGAGTTATTAGAGGATATCCCCTATCAGCCTTTTCAGGATCTGGCGGTGGTCTGCCATTGCCTGATCGTAAATGAGGCCATCGGGACAGGCTCCGTCCTGATCCATAAGCATCATCTTGAGTCCTGGGGAATCGACGAGGAGGAACTCTTTAAGGCAGCAGAAGAGAACAGCCCCAGACTCCAGCCCGTAAGTATCCAGAAAATGGGAGATATGATCAAGGAAATTATGGGCAGGGAAGTAGAGGAAAAAGTGGAGGAAATCTGCAGTGAATATCCACAGGATAAAAACCGGCTTCTGGAAAGGACCTTGGAGGATATGGTCAAAGAGATCGACCGTCATGAAACGACCATGTATGTTTTAACCAATCAGGGGAGGTATTATGGAGCCTCTTGTATTTTATATGAAGGAGTACTGGAAGAGACTGCCAAAAAGCTGAAAGGAGATTTTTATATTCTTCCCAGCTCTGTTCATGAGGTAATTTTGGTGAAAAAGCAGGGAGAGGACAGAGAGGAGGATCTTAATGAGATGGTGAGAGAAGTTAATGCCAGCCATGTGGATCCCCAGGAATGGTTGTCTGATCATGCTTATTTATATCAAAAGGAGGAAAAAAGAATCGTATCCCTGGATTAATTGAATTACCCGGTAATTCAGGAGAAGAATAAAGGCCGTAAAAACATGGGGATCTGAATAGTTTCAAATGTAGACTAGACAAGGGTGCAAATTTGTGGTATTATATCTTTCGGACTGTAATAATTTTGTAATATTTTATTGTCCACACAATTATGCACCCGTAGTCTAATGGATAGAACGGAGGCCTCCGACGCCTTTAATGCAGGTTCGATTCCTGCCGGGTGCATTTGTTTTTTTGAAAGGAGTTTTTATGGATAACCAAAGCTGGAAAGATAAGGTTAAGGGAGCTGTTAATTACCTGAAGGTCCATTTAACAAATCTGTTCCTGATGTGTAAGGAAAACAGCAAGGTGATGAAGATTACCGTAGCTTTTCTTGCCGTTGTTATTGTTGTGTTGGTTCTGGTGGCTATGATGGAGACCAAGTCTGCTACATCTACAGCTGTTGTATCCACAGAAGAAGGCAGTGAAGCTTCGGAAGAAGAGATAACCGTACCGGAGGAGGCACTGGAAAAGGATGCCTATCCTGAAGTGAATAACCTGGTGAAGCAATATTATCAGGCTCTGGCAGATGGAGACTTAGATACCATAAGGAGTATCAAGAGCAGTACGGATGACAAAGAAGAAATTATTATCGTAGAAAAGAGCAAGTATCTGGAAGCCTATCCGGTGATTAACGTATATACCAAAAAGGGGCCGGAAGAAGGTAGTTTTGTAGCCTATGCACAGTATGAAGTGAAAATGTATGAATACGATACGACTGTACCGGGAGTAAATACACTGTACATCTGTCAGAGAGATGACGGCACCTATTTTATTAATGAAGATGTTACGCAGGAAACACTGGACTATATTAAAGTTGTAACTGCCCACAATGATGTAATCGATTTATACAATACTGTTCAGGTACAGTATAATGAGATTATGACTGCAGATGCAGAACTCAGTACATTCCTGATGACTTTACCGGAGCAACTGAAGACAGCAGTAAGCCTTTCTCTTGCGCAGAAGGAAGCAGAAAATGCACCAGAGGAGGAAGAGGTAGTGGTTGAGGAAACAGAGACCACTGTGGTTACCAAGGTGAAGACTACCGATGTGGTAAACGTAAGAAGCTCTGACAGTATTGAAGCTGACCGTATCGGCAAAACCACTCAGGGACAGGTACTTGAGCTGGTAGAAGAGAGAGTAAATGGCTGGTCCAAGGTTATTTTTGAAGGTAAAGAGGGCTTTATCAAAACAGAGTTTTTGGAGCCTGAGGAGACCATGACTGTAGAAGCAGAAAATACAGAAGAGGAAGGTGCCGAAGAGGAAAGCAGCACCACTTCCAGCCAGAGTACGACTAAAGGAAAGGTAACCGATACCGTGAATGTCCGGAAGGCAGCCAGTACAGACGGAGAAAAGCTGGGCCAGCTGTCAGAAGGAAGTGAGATCGAGATTATTGAAAAGATGTCCAGTGGCTGGACCAAGATCAAATATAATGGTGGAGAAGCTTATGTCAAGTCTGACTACGTGGAGTAGCAGAAAGACAGTGTGATAATCCGGGATTTTCACTTTTGTATTTGAGCAGTATCACAAGCAAAAACAGGGATACCTATGGGGATTAGCATAGAATGCTCCGCCTGTTATTTTGAAAATGTATAGAATCCGATTATTGGGGGGAAACTACTGATAGTCGGATTTTTTATATTTCAGTGGTTAAAAGCCGGACTACTCTATGATCGATTGGCTGTCAATACAGCAGAATGGGAGGAAAAATGAATAAAGACGATATTGCGATTTTAAAAAGCATACAGAAGAATACGGAAATGGCCATGAAAGCCATCGATACCATTGAACCCAAGGTTCAGGACAAGAATCTGTCTCTTTTACTGGCGAAGACGGAAAATCGTTACAGCAGCCTTCATGAAAAAGCGGTATCCAGCCTGATTGAAGGGGGAGTGGGGCCTGGAAGAACCAGTGGATGGGAGGAAATGATGCTGGTAGGAGGGATTACCGGAAATACTCTTTTAAACACCTCTACCAGCCATATTGCAGAGCTGATGATCAAAGGAAGCAACATGGGGATTACCGATCTGAATAAGACCCTTAACCATCATACCGGAGGAGAAAAGGTATCTATGTCTTTGGCAGAAGAACTAATGAAGATGGAACAGGAAAATCTGAATGAGTATAAGAAGTATTTGTGATACAAACATACCTGTATACAAAAAATTTTCCAATTTAATGCAGAAAAGTGTTGCAAAGTGGAAAGAAGTAGTATACAATAAACGAGCAAGACAAAGGCGTCGGGCATGGTAGGGAGGAGACTACCATGCCCATTTTTGGGTAAACTTGCAGAAATTGCAAATTTTTCCAAAGAAAACGAGATTAAAAAGGAGGATATGAAGGATGTCTTACGTTGATGAGGTAATTGAGTTAGTTGTAGCCAAAAATCCGGCCCAGCCGGAATTCCATCAGGCTGTAAAAGAGGTTCTGGAATCTCTGCGTGTAGTGGTGGAAGCAAATGAAGAAGCATACAGAAAGGATGCTTTACTGGAAAGGATCGTTAATCCGGAAAGACAGCTGATGTTCCGCGTTCCCTGGGTGGATGACAAGGGACAGGTTCAGGTAAATACCGGTTTCCGTGTTCAGTTCAACAGTGCTATCGGACCTTACAAGGGGGGACTCAGACTTCATCCTTCTGTAAATATCGGTATCATCAAGTTCCTGGGCTTTGAGCAGATTTTTAAGAACTCCCTGACCGGACTTCCCATCGGTGGAGGCAAGGGTGGTTCTGATTTCGATCCCAAGGGAAAATCTGACAGAGAGGTTATGGCATTCTGTCAGAGCTTTATGACTGAGCTGACCAAATACATCGGCGCAGATACTGACGTTCCTGCGGGTGACATTGGTACCGGTGCAAGAGAGATCGGTTATATGTATGGACAATATAAGAGAATCACCGGTCTTTATGAAGGTGTACTTACCGGTAAAGGCCTTACTTATGGTGGTTCCCTGGCAAGAACAGAGGCTACCGGCTATGGACTTCTTTATATTACCGAAGAAATGTTAAAATGTAATGGTTCCGATATTAAGGGTAAGACTATTGCCGTATCCGGTTCCGGTAATGTGGCTATTTATGCTATCCAGAAGGCTCAGCAGTTAGGTGGTAAGCCTGTAACCTGTTCTGATTCTACCGGCTGGATCTATGATCCTGAAGGAATTGATGTTGCCCTGTTAAAAGAGGTAAAAGAAGTTAAACGTGCAAGACTGACTGAATATGCAGCTGCAAGACCCAGTGCACAGTATCATGAAGGCAAGGGTGTATGGAGTGTGAAGGTGGATATCGCTCTTCCCTGTGCAACCCAGAATGAGCTGGATCTGGAAGATGCAAAGCAGTTG
>JAFSIS010000038.1 GCA_017439665.1 Lachnospiraceae bacterium | reverse complement strand
TTTCCGATAACCTTCACCTTCCTTCCCTTATTCTGTTCATAAAAGGGAAAGTCAAGCAAAGATGGGAAATCAGAATTGTCTCCAAAAGAAATGCCAGAAGAATCCCTTATATGTGTGATGCACAGTTTGACATAAATCATCTAAATCGTGTATCCATTGTTGTATAGTAACAAATCTATAGCTATTCCGCATACTATCTGCCGAACAGTTATATTTGTATTACTATACCGTTAGTTTACTCCCTTTTCGCTATGTGGTCAAGTCATTACTGTAAATTCGTTATTTTGCCGAAACCTTCCGAAAAAATGACTCGAAAAGTCTCCGAAATCTTAATTTTACAAGGATTATTCTGATATAAGGTATGAAATTGTCAAGGTGCTGTCTATATCTTTAAACCTTCATATATGATATTGAAGTAAAAATCAAATATTTATATTGGAGACTTACACAACTGATTCAGGACAAGTTTGAATCAGTTACTGCCAAGAGTGTAAAGCACCAAGTGACAAAGCTACTTGATACATAAAAGTTACTAAACTCCCTTGGTAAACTTTTATGTATCGTGGTTCTTGAAATGTATGGGAGTTTAGTAAGTAAACTTTCATGGGCTATTTTATAAATATTCTTATTTCTCTAAATAGTTACAAGTTGTTCGAAAAAAAGACTTTTTTCTCGATAATACATTATAACCCGTTACAATCACATAATAATGTTTTATGATAAATCAACTTTATCCGTAACCTCTAAGTATTAAGTACGATATCTCTACCATGATTCAACTACCGTCTTTCTATCCATCAAATCCTGTTTCGCGATAAACTCATCTTCATAGTAGGAATCCCCCTTCACGTGGGTGGTGGATATTTCCTCAAAGACCGCACCTGTAGACGAACTGAATTTATGCATTTCCCCACGTAAAACAGTTTGTGTGTCTCCTGGGAGCATCTTTCTACTCTGCCCCTCGATATCGATATCTAACTCTCCATACAAAAGCTGGAAGGTCTCTTCCTTTATCTTATGATAGTGATTCGGATGATCCTGTCCCGGTAGTACAATAATCAGTTTTTTGCAGTATTCCCGATTAACAATATTAATAATAATGGCTCCTGTCTGTCTTAAATGTTTAATTCCATAATGGTGAGATAATTCCACATCATAATTCTTTCCTATATGTATTCCCGATTCTAAAAGAAATCCTTTTGCTTCATGAATGACATCTCTTGCAATCTGTATATTTGTTATTTCTCTATGCTCAGTAATTTTCTCATTAATATTGTATTTTTTTGATGCAAAAATCCCTTCTTTAAATTCGCCACTTGCCATTTGTCCCTCATGACAAGGCATAGCAAAAAAAACATCTTTTCTAGTGATTTTCTGTCCTGGTTCAATATCACGCCTCGCATAACAGCCCCGCATTAATGACTGTAAAGATTCTACTTCTATCTGACTGATAAATTTCTCTTTTCCTTTTTTCAGTCCACATTTATTCCTTCCTTCCAAAATAGCTTCTACCCATCTGTCAGCCTGCTCAGGATTCATGGAATAAGCATTAAGCTTAATCGACTCTGTCGGCAGTCCTACATGTCTTTCTAAAATCTCAGCTCCTTTTGCAATAGCCATTAATGGAATTTTAATATCCTCAGGATCCTCATGGCCAGAATATCCGATCACAACATTCGGATACCTTCTCTTCAGTACATCGATAAAATCCAGTTGTATCCTGTCCTCTGAAGCTGGATACTCAGCAATACAGTGCATGAATGAGAACGTGCATCCACGATGTTCAAAAAAATTATAAATCTTATCAATTTCAGAGATAGTTTTTCCTCCAACAGAAATAATAATCGGTTTTTTTGCTTTTGCTACCTCCTCCAACAATGGCCAATCTGTTGCAGAACAGCTTGCAATTTTAATAATCTCTACCCCTTGATCTCTGCACCAACTTACACCATCTTCATCAAACGGTGTACTCATTGTAATCAAATTCTCTTTTTTAATTACTTCAATCAATTGTGAAAACTGTTCAAAAGATAACTTTGTAGACTCAAATCTGGGAATATGGGCTACATCGTCTCTTCCCTTATAATCAGGATGGATAAAAGTATCCAGATTTCGATATTGAAGTTTTACTGCTGCTTTAATGTTATACTTTCGAGCAATTTTCCCCATTTCTTTTATAATCGCTATCCCATGATCAACGCTGCCCTGATGAGAATTTGCCATTTCAAATATAATTAAATCCTTAACTATTTCATTACTCATAATTTTTCTCCAATCTTTTGTATATTTCTCTAAACTCCCATATAGATATTCCTTTATCATCTATGTATAAAGCCGCATCAGGCTTTCCAAACTGTAATTCATGGTACCGAACTCCCCATTCAGCCATTTGATTTTTTGTAATCTCCTGCCAATCTACGCCTGTTGTATATCCTCTGGCTGTGTGAAGTACAATATAATTTCCACGTTCATATAAATGGTTTATTATTTGAATATTCTCTTTATCTGGCTCTGCTTCATCATACTTTAATTTTGGATTAAATTTTGCTATTACCCCATCAATGTCAAATACAAATTTTTGCCCTCCGCTCTTCATCCCCAATGCCACAGTTGTATTTCTAAATTCATCTTCCGTATCAATATCATAATTATGCTCCATGGGGTATCCTAATATTTTTTCTCCGGTCATGGAGTGCTTCTGTATAATTACTTGAGAACGCACCACATCTATACAAGCATTTTGACTATATACACAGGGTAATGCCTGTCTGGGCATATTATAAGCTTCAGTAAAATCCTTCAATAGCGGTTTGATTTCCCCATCTTTTTCTAGTCGCCACATTTTATAGGGAGTCTCTTTCGCCCGTACTATTCCTCTTACAGAATCTGCTGTTTCATCCCTTTCAAGCATCTCTATCATATTTTCAATATCCCGATTATCTCTAATTGGGTAGGTCGGTCTCAAATGAACAACAATATCCGGAATATAGTTTTCATACTCTTTCAAATAGGTCAATGCATGCAAAAACACTTCTATATCCAGAGAAGTATCCTGAGCCAGTTCAGCCGGCCTGTTAAAAGGAACCTCTGCCCCATAACTTTTCGCAATTTCCGCATATTCCTCACTGTCTGTACTAACTATTACACGCTCAATTTTCGGACAATTTAACGCATGCTCAATAGAATATGCAAGCATGGGTTTGCCTGCTATCATTCTGATATTTTTATGTGGAACAGATTTCGAACCACTCCTTGCAGGAATGATTGCCAGAACTTTACTCATCGTCTATCCTCACTTTCCTTAAGTCGTCTCCTCAATATTATTTTCAAAGCATATTCCCCCAATGTTTAATAAAGGCTTTTCATATCCCACTCACCTTATCTATAAACCTCCTAATGTGTTTAACTTCTTCTATAGCACGGTATATCCTTCGCATGAGAATCAAAACATACTGAATCAATTAATTTACTATTTTTCATGTCATACACCACTATGTTGAATCCTCTTAGGTTCATGGAATAATCCCTTCCATTCACTTCCATCACTGATTTATTGCCATGTTTCAGGGCGGCACTATAAATAGATACTTCATTACTCAGGATACTAGTTTCATAATGCACTGCTTCCTTCTCATCCATTCTTTCAAAAAGGAGCTTATTTTCATGAATGACTGCAGCATAGCTGTTCCAATGTCTCGCATGTAAATCTTCTTCTAAGCCGAGCTTCTTTAGCTGCTTTGCCAGTTCCGGAGTCACTCTGTGCCCCGGAGTATCGCGCACCGAGATCATAATCGTTTTATCAATATTCCACAGTTCATCTATATATCTGCTGAACTGATCGATCAGCCTAAGTCTTTCGTCAGCAAAATTCATATAGGTTATTAATGCTTTTCTCATATCACTGAAAGAAGCATTCATCCCATTAAGGGTATCAAGTATGTAATCCTCCTTACTTTCTGTATTCACACATGATTCACTTTTAGCAGAAACACAAATACGAAGCCCCGCATTTTTCAACGTATACGAATAATGGAATTGCTTTAACACATATCTCTTATCTATATCCGGGCAATAAACATGAAACCTCTCTGTCCCCGCATGTTCTGAAATATCATCACCTATACTTTCCTTTTTAATTTCAAATTCCAATAACTGATCTTTTATCTGTCCTTCATTCCAAATTCCTCCAGAATGGTCTTTTCCCATATCAAAAAAACATAATATGGTCTTTGAATTCGACCAAATAATCCTCTTTATATCTGTCATCATCCACGCATTACGATCCTTGCCAAGTCTATTGATAAGTGGCATTATTATAATAGTATTTTCTTCTCCCTGTTCATCTATCCTATCTATGAAAGCCACATTATCAAAAATCTGAAGCAAGGGATTATTCTGTATAAGTGAGTTTACCATTTCCCCTACTTGAATCGGTTCTTCAAAATAACAAAATTTTTTTATACCAATAAACGATGACATGGCCAATACAGCATATATTCGATGTAAATATTGATATCTGAACCAGTAGGAACGTCCAAAATTCATTTTTTTCTTTGCGGTTCTGCTTGCATATCCAGATCCTGTTGACCCTGTGGATAATAGGATATCAATATTAATCCCCAATCCTTCCATATACTCTGCTGGTAAATAGCCAGGAATATAGGTGCAATTGTAAAAACTCTTTTCCCAAATTTCCTTTCCATAATCCGCACGTGGATGCGGCTTTATAACCAACGGATAATTCCCCAAAAAATAATCAACTAAAAGCTGATTACCATATATCATCTCATTTTCGGTTGTAGCCATTTTAAAAGCTGAAATATTAGAGCTCAACAACAGCATATTAAAATTTGTAGTATGTGTTTTCTCCACCTCATATTTAAACAATTGTTGCAATGCATCCTTCTGAACATTTGTCAAACTCTCCTTGGCAGCTGAAATATCAAAATATTCACATGAATGTACAGCATCAATAACTTCTTTCCTAAATTTCCCATTGTCCAAATTTTTCTCATTAAATGTTCTGATTACCTTTGTGACATACTTTCTATCTCTATCCAAAGTTTTGTATTTTCGTTGTAGCCCAGCATAAAAATCTCTATTTGCTCCATCGCTGACTATATACATATCTATATAAGAATCAAGATGTTCCGGTGACGTTGCAAAACTACCCGTAACCCCTAATGGCCTCTTTTGCCCCAAATAGATACCCATAGAATTTAAATCATCGACCATCATATATATATCTGTATTTTTATCCAATAAAATATCATATTTATTAAAAAATAAATTATAATGCTCCACTACCTTTTGCTCGGTTGCTTCCTCACTTTCCAATCCCCAGAAAATACTTTCCTCCATACAAACGACATTTCCAAAGCCTTGAATTTCTGTTTTGGAAATCCGCTCCATGAAATCATTTGTAGGTTGACTACTGTATGTTTTTACATAAATATAATACGCATCATCATTCCTGTAATAAGATGCTTTATGCAGAAGGCAAAGTAAAAAGCCTCCATAATGTCCCACATAATAAACCACCTTTTTTTTCTTTCTCATAATGTCCCCTTATCAACATGAATAAATTCTGAGTAATATGGCTATTTTTTATTTCAACTCCAGATACTCCACCCAGAACTCATTTTTCATCACTTTACTACTATCTTTCCTGAATCGTTTCATTGATGCAGAAAACTTAAATAACGAAACTACCGTTAGCCTGCCAAGTGCAAAAAGACTTCCAATCATGTCTGTCCAACTCTTTTCTGTGATAAATCCCTTTCCACTGGCTTCATCATAATTTAACACCTGTTTCTGACGATAAAAATTGATGGGACGACAGAGACTCATGGAAACCACCTGGCATTCCTTGTTCTTTACCTTCTTTGCCGGTAAAAGATAACCATTGATCGTAATATAGCGAAGTAATTTCTTTAATCCCTGATCACGCTGCTGAAAGCTCTTTTCATACTGAGGTATACGATATGCCACATCCTCCAGCTCTTCCACAGGGACCGCCTTATACCCTGCCTGCATGATCTCCTTATGCAAGGTCTCACCATCAATATTTTGTAAAAATTCTATTCCCCGATAAAAATCATATACTCCCCTGAATAGCAGTTTGATATTTTTATACCGATAATAGATCAATTCCCTTCCCACAGTTGTATACAGTCGATACAGGAAGGAAGACAACCGATATTCCGGAAAATGGAGTGCATTATCATATAATAGGTTTCTCAAGATGTAATACTGTAAAAATGATGAGTATTTATTCTCAAAGGCTTCATGCCAGACACAGATTCCATTTAACAGCACCACTTTTCTCTTATTACGAAGTCCATACTCAAGGTCATCACCCCGGATAAAAATTGGCAACGGAAGATTTTCCTTAGATACCGTTTTCATGGAAATGCAACAGTACCACCAGGCATTGTACTCTGTGTATTCTTCAACCTCGTTTAATATACAGTTCTCCACTGAGCTCATATCCAGATTTGCTTTATTGGAGATTAACTGTCCTGCATTCCATGATGCTCCTGCTTCCACCTGTACAGAAGGCTTGTCTATACGCAACATTGCCCCACCAATGGAGGCATCCTCATATTCTTCCCTGATCGTCCGAAGCATCATATAAGTTCTGAAAAGAGCTTCGGTGGTGATAATAATGTCATCATCCATCATCAATGCGTGGGTAGCACAAAAAGACCGATTTTCAAGAATCTCCATAAGTCCTCTTGTAAATCCGCCTGCACCACCTACATTTTTATTCTTTACGATCTGGATATATTCTCCTGAAATGTTTTCATTGCCAAGTGTATCCCCATTATCGGAAATGAAGACCATAAGATGTCTGTACATTTCATTTTGGGGATTTTCGATAATATTCTTTTTCAGTATATCTATATTTCGCTTGATATAATGTTCTCTTTTATAAGTGCAGATATTAACCGCTATCTTAACATCTTTTAACTGCTCATCTGTTATCTGGGCATCATAATATCCACCATAATAGGTAGAATCATCTTCTACTGCTCTCAGTTCAAAACTGAGCATCCCTTTATATTCATATAGTTTGTAGGGAAAAACGAACTCTTTACACTCCTCTGATTTTACAAGCCTTCTATCCAGAATCGTCACACTTCTTTTTCCATACAACATACTGGTATTAAGGAGTGTCACTTCAAACTCTCCCTGCAGATTAATATGTAAGGAAACCTCTCCTATTTGTGTATACTTTTTCCATTTTTCTATAGATAAGCCATTAAAATAAGTATCAAAGAAGCACTTTCCTTCTTCTTTGAACTTTAAAGCTTTCTTCTCCTCAATATAACTTACTTCCCTGTCACGATCTATTTCTCTATGAAAGTATAAAGTCTCCTCTGTACATATCCCCAATTCCGGAAGCAACAAATTCTGAATCTTCATTCCTCTTTTATTCTACTGCTTTAGCAGTTTTCCCCTCTTTCGTATTTTCTTGATGGATAACCGTTTCATACTCCATCCTCCTCACATGGTACTGTGTATCGGAAAGTATCTTCCGGTTTGCCGCGATCAGATCCGAAATCAGCCCAATCATAAAGGTCAGAAAGCCAATGATGATCAGGGTACAGCCAAGGATCAGGGACTGTACGTGTCCATAACCTCTTCCCAGAGCGATCAGAAGCAGAAAGCGCATGCCGATCCCCAAACCCAGCAGCATGGGAGGGAGCGAAAAATAGGTAAAGCATTTCAGGGGCTCATACATCATGTAGGCCCGCAGGATGATGACCATGGATTTTTTTACATAGGACCAGATTCCGTTGAACAGACGGGAGGAACGAAGCTCCGGATTGGTCCGGATAGGCACACTGGTAATGGCGATCCGGTTTCTTCCTGCCTGTACGATGGTCTCCAGGGTATAGGTGTAATCGTTGATCACGTTAATATGCAGGGCCGCCTCCCTGGTCATGGCCCGAAAGCCGCTGGGAGCATCTTCAATACAGGTACCCGAGGCAAGTCTCACTGCCCAGCTTCCCAGACGCTGCAGCTTCTTTTTTAAAAAAGAAAAATGCTCCGTCTCATCGATGGGCCTGGCACCCACCACCATATCCGCTTCTCCGGCCAGAATAGGCGCAATCAGCCTCTCGATATCCTCTGCACAGTACTGGTTATCCGCATCCGTGTTCACGATAATATCTGCACCATTTTTCAGACAGCCATCCAGTCCGGCCATAAACCCCTTGGCCAGCCCCCGGTTCTGACTGAAATTGATGATGTGATGCACACCCCAGCGCCTTGCCACCTCTACAGTGCCATCCTTACTGCCATCATTGATGATCAGATATTCAATCTCATCGATTCCCTCAAGCCGCCTGGGAAGATCATTCAGAGTGATTTCCAGCGTCTTTTCCTCATTGTAGCAAGGTATCTGAATGATCAGCTTCATCCCCTTCGCCTCTTTCTTACTTCCTTATCTTTAGTTATAGTACAGACAAAAAACGTTATACTCCTTACAATGGGTATAGAATCCGGCCGCTGCCTCCCGATAGCCTCCATCCTTATGAAGGATCAGCACCGTTCCCTCCCGGGCCCGCTCTGCCAGCTCTTCACCGGAAATGACCTGGATCGTACGTTCTCTCAGCTGCATCTGGAGCATATCGATCCATTGGGTTCGTCCTTCATCCAGATACAACACTTCTTCTTCCTGCATATCCGCCAAGATGAGTTCTCCCATATGTAAGTCGTAACGCATATATTCATTTACCGGATAAATGTATTTATGGCTGGCCTCCAGCCCCAGGAAGATCTCCCCTGCCAGGATCAGACCCAGTATCCAGACCAGGTTGTTTTTCCTTCTGACAACAGCGATACCGAAACTAATCAAAAAAAGAATAAGGCTTCCCCATATCCATACCTGAAAAAGAAAGAGGATGGGATCAACCGTTTTCTCCCCCATCAGCCAGCTTAAGCTCACCGACATATATCCTCTGATCTCCTGAACCGGAGCATCCAAAAAGCTGATGAAACAGATCATGGAGACCACTGTATGACAAAGCCATGCCAAAGCCATTGACAGCAGTCTTTTTTTCTGTCGATACAGCCAGACAAGGCCTGCCACCAGCATGACCGGCAGAACAAACTCACTGTATCTTCCATAGATGATCCAATCCAGCTCCTTATTCTGCACACTGTATACACTGCTGATCGCCAACCCGGCTGCCAATGCCAGAAAAAGAAAGAGTGCAAGAAAGGTTTTGGCTGCCACCGCCTTTCCTTTCCGAAGCTGGCGGACCAGGCTGATCCCCTCCTGTACACACCAGAACAGTCCATAATAAAACAACCCCATACTGGCCGTTCCCATATACAGAAGCTTTCCGGAGAAATTCTTCAACAGCTGCCCTGCTCCCCGGACAGTAAAAATATAGGCAAGCTTTCCCAGCTGTCCTCCAAACTCATTGTGTTTCAGGACATCCTCTCCCGTACCGCTGTATACATTTTCCCTGACGATGGTTTTCAGAAAAAAAGCCAGAAGGAAAACTGCCACCAGAGCTGCCGCCAGCAAAAGAAGCTTTTTCCTGTTCCCGGACTGGACCAGCCCCCACAAGGCAATGGTGAGTACACAGGCCGCTGCTGCTCCGACAAAACGCATATGGACCATGAAGCCATAGCCCGATACCAGTGCCATTCCCAAAGCTGTCCACACTCCTGGTTTTTCTAAAAAAGAAAGGGTCAGCAGGGTCAGCAGCGTAAATAAAAAAAACAGCAGGGCTTCCGTAGCCGTAAACTGCATATAAAATATCCAGGCCGGGTAAAATACCGCTACTGCCGCAATAAAGAGTTGTATTTTCTCTTCCTTTCCCGGCAAAAGCTTTTCTGCCAGCCGCTTTAATAAAAAGAAGGAAAGGCACATCAAAAGCATATTGACTGCTATTGCCCCCCGGTAAGCTGTCAGCGAATCCGGGATCAGCTTTAAAAGTGGGATCAGCCACAGGCTGTAGCCAAAGGAATAGAAGGATCCCAGACCCGAAATCCCCTTCCAGTCCCAGCCCAGTGCGGTGGCTGCTGCAGACCAGTAGCCAAATTCATCCGGATAAAGAAAGAAGACGTATATCCGCTCTATACTGTACTGAAAAACACTGAATATAAGCAGGAGGATCAGCAGGCAATATCCTCTTTTTTCATTGAGTAGGTGTTTTATCTTCTTCATTTTTTCAGAAAAAAGAAGCGGCAAAAGCTTGCCGCTTCTTTTTATTATTGGCATTCAACGATATTAAAACTTAACCAGAGCCAATGCACAACGTCCGGCAGGTAAGGTTACGGAAATCACACCGTCACCGGGAGTTGCATCTCTGAGAATGGTGATCACGCCACCCTCCTGTACGCAGATCACACCATAGTTTGCGCCTGCTACAAGATTCTTTCCAGGAATACTAAGAACTGCGTCAACTCCGTTTCCACCGGATAACAGGGAGTATTTTCCACCCTGCATCATACCCAATTCGAAGTTAATGTAACCGAATGCTTCTGCACCGTAAGCAGCTGCAGCTGCATCCATACATGCCTTAGCCAGGTTACTTCTCTTCACGTCCATGTCATAAGCTTTTACATAAGCTCTTGCTCCGTTAGGCAGGCTGTAGCTTGCTGCAATTGCTGCACTGTCAGCAACGGTAGCAACACCGATACCCTTTTCCAGCAGGAATACTCCGTTAATGCTGGACTTAATGCCTCCTACGGTGTAGCTTTCCTTCACATTAGGAAATGCTTCGGTAACAGTTTCTGCTGCAGCTGCACCGGCAACGGTACCAGCTTCGCTTGCCATAACACCCACGCTGGGAGCTAAAACAAGGCTTAATGCCAGAGCGCCGGAAAGCACTCTTTTGATGATGTTTGCTCTCATCTCTTTCTCCTCCTGTATACTGTATTTTCCCAACAGCGTCTTCTTGAAGAAGCACTATCTTGCTGGATAATAGCATTTTTTTCCTTCCCTATGTATGGATTGGTATTTTTAACCTTTTGGTGCTATTTTTTGCACCGTTCAATTAACTTTTGGAGACTTGGTCTTTTCTTCTTTTTTCTACTCATTAACTGACTTTACGTCCCTTTCTCCTTCTTTCCCTTCTCTTCCCCGGATATCAGGGTTCCGCCCTCTTCGAAAAATTCTAAAATTCCCTTCTTCATTTCTTTATGTCTGGCCCGGCTCACGGGTATCTTCCAGCCATTGTACAGGATAAGCTCCTTGGTCAGAATAGCTCTCACCTTGTCTGCATTCACAATATAGCTTTGATGGCAGCGGATAAAATTCTTCTCCAGTCTGGTCTCCAGCTCATCCAGCTTTCCCATTCCTTTTTCCCGTCTTCCCCTGGTCAGCACGAAGGTGATCTCCCTGCGGTTGCTCTCTATGTACAAAATATCATCCTGGGGGATGATCAGGGTTTCTCTGGCAGACTCAAACACGATGATTCTGTTTCGTGTACGCCTTAAATATAGAAACATTCTGTTCATGGCTTTTTGAATCTGTTCCTCCTGTACGGGGCGGAGCATGAAAAAAGCAGGATTTGCCTGAAAAATATTCAGCGCCTGGCTTTCTCTGTCTGCAATGAAAGTTACCTGAATATTCGGATATTCCTTTTGTATAGCTGCGATCTCCCCGATTGTTTCCTCTTCCCCCTCTGAAAGCCCTACAAACAGGATATCCACGTTTCCGTTTCTCTCATCAAATACATAGTTTTCCAAGGCAAAAATACTCTCACAGGTAAAAATATGCAGTTCACGACGATACAGGCAGGTCAGCAGTCCCTTTACCCTGTCTGCCAGCTCCTTCCTGCAGTCATAGACAGCTACACGAAGCATATCCCTCTTCCCCCTCTTTATCATCCGTCTATTTTTACTATTTTTTATCCATAAATATCTATTTAAAATAGAATTATAAGGAATATTTATATTTATACTATAAATAATATTATCTGACAATATACTTTTGTAACTATTCACGACAAGCCAGCGTCCTGAATCGTTACTCATTTTCAAGAGGAAACCATATGAATTCAAACGCATTAGGCAGTTATCTACGTTCCCTGCGAAAGGCACATGGCTATACCCAGGAATTTGTAGCCTCGAAGCTCAATATTATCCATCAGACCTATTCCCATTATGAAACCGGCCGCATCTCACCTCCCGCTGATTCTCTCTATCTTCTGGCAAAGCTCTACGACATCCCTATTGATCGCCTTCTGGAACTCACCATTCCTCATCTGTATTCTGAGGAAAGCTCTTCTCATTCAGCCTGTGAACCAGCCGATGAATTATCCGTTTTTTTAGCCTATATCAGCGATCCCAAAAACTCTATTAAATTTAGAAATCTTTCTCATCAGGAAAAACTTATGCTCTATTATTTCCAAAAGCTAACCCACGAAAACCGGAATAAGGTAATTGAACAGATAAAAATAGAAGTGAAATTTCAGAAATCAGCAAAAAAATAACCTCATTTTTTGTCTGCACAAAAATGAGGTTGTTTCTTTCTGATTCAAAAATAGCAACTATTCAGGATAAGCTTGAAAATCCCGCAGATTTCCCCACTTTAGAGATTCATCCAGGAGAAATATATGAAAAGACAGACTGCCAGATTGGCTCCGCTGTGAAAGAAAATCGGTGCCAGCAAAGTTTTATACTTTTCATAGTTTACTGCCATTACCAGCCCCATGAGGAAGGCATAGAGGCCCTGCACCACATTCCCATGATAAATACCAAATACTGCTGCCGACACGATCATCGCCGTGGTAAAACCGGTGAAACGTCTGATCAGGCCATAGACACCTTTCCTGAAGATCACCTCCTCCAGTAAGGGTGCACCTATCCCATAGAGGAGAAGTGCCTCTGCCAAAGGCTTTGAAAACTGCTCCCCTGCCGTCCGTTTAAAGCTCTCACTGGCTTCAGTGATCCCCAAAGCAGAAAAGGCCAGATTTAGGCCGATACCGATCACGGCCCCCAGAAGAAGCATACAGAAGGCTTCCTTTCTTCCAAATGCGACTTTTCTATTCTCCTCCTGCAGCACCTCTCCTTTTTCCCTGGGTCTGGCGATTAGTCCCTTCATCCTTTCAAAAGAGCCTTCTCAAGCTCACTTACGCTGTTCACGATTCGATCCGCTCCCGCCTGTTCCAGCTCTCCCTCTTCGGCATACCCATAGGCCACAGCCAGCGTATAGAGATAAAATCGCTTTCCGCCTTCTACATCGTATTTCCGATCTCCCACCATACAGCAGTTGCTGCGGTTAAAGATCTGGCTGAGAATGGTCTGCCCTCTGCCGGAAACCAGCTCCTCCAGCTGTCTTAGGGCCTCTTCCACCACCTCGTCCTTTTTTTCTCTGGTTCCGTCCAGTTCAGAACCAACCACCACATCAAAATATTCCCTTAGCTGAAAATGGTCCAGGATTTTTTCCACAAATACCTGCGGCTTGCTGGATGCCACTGCCAGACGCATCCCCTGCCTCTGGCACTTTTCCAAGAGCTCCTTCATGCCTTCATATGGAAGGTTCTCATAAAGGCCTACCGTGCTGAATCTCTGACGGTAGACCCTGACTGCTTCCTCTGCCTGTTCAGGACTGAAGCCATAAAGGTTCATAAAACTGTCTCGCAGGGGAGGGCCGATAAAGGAAACCACCTTATCCTCTTCCTCCTCTATTCCAAAAGCCTTAAGAGCGTGGCAAACCGACCGGGTAATTCCTTCCCTGGGGTCGGTCAATGTACCATCCAGATCAAATAACGCGTACTTAAACATCATACCAAATTCCTTTTCTTTTCTGTATCATATGCTGTATCATGTTCTGCTTCTCATACGCTTCATTGTATCACTGCTCATTTTGTATTTCCAGACCTGTTTATCCCTATTTCCCCTCTTCTTTTCGCCATTATTCGCCAAGAGCCGTGGCTTCATGGCCCTCCGCCCACCGATTTATTCATGGCTTGATGCCCTGGGCATGCCGATTTATGCCTATGGCTTCAGGGCCTTCTTCGCACCGGTTTATTCCCCTGCATCTGACTGAGCCATGGCTTTGATAGAGGCCATCGCCTTTTTAATGGTCGGAATGGCCAGGAGCACGATGGTCAGTATGGCTTCCGGCAAAATATAGGAAAGATTGTAAAGGGTGGAGGCCCAGACCGCTGCCATATTTTCTGAAAATCCGCCCACATATTCTGTATAAAAGATCAGACCGGACACCATGTGGAAGAAAAACCTTCCAATAACGCCTGCTATGTATCCTGTCAGAAGCCCATTCTTCTTTCTGTAAAAGAAACCGGACAGGCCCAGGGCTCCGAAGGCAAGCGGGTAGTCCAGAAGTACCTGGGCAGGATGTACCACATAGGGACCCACAACAAACTGCAGGATACCGTAGGCCACTGCCGCAGTAATTCCCACCGCCGGACCATACCAGTAGCCCACCAGGGTCACTAAGAGCATACTGAACAGGGTTACACTTCCGCCATTGGGTAATGAAGGCAGCTTGATCACCGTACTGATCACCGTCGCCAGGGCTATAGCCATAGCCGCAAACACGATCTGTCTGGTAGTGATTCCCTTGGATTGACGAGTTGCATTTTCTTTTGTTGACATAAAAAAACCTCCCTGAATGCCAGTGGGAGGAAGCTAAATTTGCCTGCAGTGTATGATTACAGTTGTTATTCTGTGCTCTGCACCTATGGATATTCGCTTCCTTACGCCGGTATTATCCGGTTCAAGTAATAAGGGTCTTCGTCCCATGGGACTCTCTCAGCTAACGCTCCCCTAGCATGTTTTATTTTTATAATTATCCAGGACAGCAGAAATCTTCCTGCCTGTCCTGAATAATTATGACTCTATTTATACTCCCTTCTCCTCTCTTTTGTCAAGCAGGATTTTGCTGTCCTCTTTTACGGACAGGGTATCTCACGTCCCAGAGCAAAGGAATAAAGTAGTTTTTCTTTGACTTTTTTTCCTGTCAGCTGCTCCAGAGCCATCTGATAATACATCAGCTGACTGCTGTAACGCGCCAGCAGCTCCTCCGGATGGCTGATCCGGTCGGTCTTATAATCTACCAGTACCAGCTCTCCTTCTTCTTCAAACCAGGCATCCACGATCCCCTGGATTAATACCTTTTCCTCTGCCGGGAATTTAGGATCCAAAAGAGATGCAGACAGTCCCAATACGAAGGGCTTTTCTCTGAACAACAAGTGTTTTTCATCTGCCGCCTTCATTCTTGCAGCCAGCGTTGAGCTGATAAAGGCTTCCATCTTCTCCTTTTGTAAAAGCGGAAGGTAGTCAGGATCCAGCACTCCCTTTTGGGTCTCCTCCTCCATCTGGTTTTTCAGGGTCTCCCAGTCTGACAGCCGGGAATAGTCGATCAGCTCCATTACCCTGTGGTAGGCCGTACCTCTGGTGGTTCCGGCCACCTTCTTTACTTCCTCCATAAAGGCAGGCAGATAGGGTACCACTTCCTCTTCGGCAAAGAGTTCATCTGCCCCCTCTCCCGTATCCTCAGTGATCTCCATACTCTTTTTCTTCAGCTCGGACACGGTGGTTTTGGCATACAGGCCCTGCAGCTCATCATGGTGGTAGGTAAAAGAAAGTGCTTCCCTCAGAGCCTTCAGCTCTTCCTCTTCTACCTCTCCTGCCCGTTTTACGCTTTCCATCAGCCTGTCTTCCAGCTCCAGCCTCAGCCATTCCTTTTTGATGGCTTTACCCTGTAATTCCTCTGCCGCTTCCCCCGGATTCCAGTTCACTACACGGATAGCAGAACCGGGACGACTGACAGCAGCCAAAAGCCAGCTTAAATAGCTCTGAGAATGAGCAAGGATGGAAAAGGGAAGCTTTTTCTCTTCTCTTTTTTCCAAATAAGCGTATAATAACATCTGCTTTTCATAGTTTTTTACCAGTCCCGTTAGGATAAGCTTCTCTTTTGCCCTGGTCATGGCCACATAGAGAACCCTTAATTCCTCGCCCAGATTTTCCAGCTCCAGCTTTCTGGCGATTACATTCTTTCGCAGATCCTGGCAGCGGATACGCTTAACAGGATTGCGGTATTCCAGCCCCAGCCCCAGGTCCATATCCATAATACAGGCCTGCCTGCTGTCCTGCTGGTTAAAGGGCTTATGCAGACCACAGACGAAGCAGACCGGAAATTCCAGACCCTTGCTCTTATGGATGGTCATAATCTTTACTGCATCCTGCCCCTCATCGGATACCCCTGCTTCTCCCGAATCCACCTCATACTTCTGCAGCTGCTCCATATAGCGGATGAAATGGAAAAGCCCAAAATAGCTGGTCTTTTCATAGGCTTCGGCCTTTTTTAACAGCATATTGACGTTGGCTGCCTTCTGCTCTCCCCCCGGCAGAGCCAGAAAGGAATAGAGATAGCCGGTTTCCTTCAGATATTCCCGAAGAAGCTGATGAATGGGGATAAGAGCCACCTTCTTACGATAACTTTTGATGGTTTCCAGAAAGGTCCCACACTTTTCTTCCCCTTCTTCTGCTGCCTTAACCAGGTTATCGTACAGACATCCTTCTTTATTTTCCGGATACGGGCAATCTCTTCCCCGGTGAACCGGCCCAGCAGAGAGGTCATGACTCCATAGAGAGGAATATCCTGCCGTGGATTATCAATGACCCGCAAAAAATTCAATAAGGTCTGTACCTCTTTTGCATGAAAATAACCGGTTTTGCTGGTCAGAAGGGCTGGGATTCCCGCAGCCGTCAACTCCTGATAAAAGACCTCATCCCACCCCGAACTGCTTCTCAACAGAATAACAATATCACGATAACAGATGTTTCTTAATTCTCCGGTATCCTTATCTGTGATCTTTAACTCCTCCATCAGCTGTCCGATACGATGGGCCACCATCCCGGCCTCAGCTTTTTTCTCCTCTCGTTCCGGTTTTTCCAGAAGCATAAGCTCCGTTTCATAAGCTCCCGCCTCCTCTGCCAGGGGATACTCTGCCCCCTCATGGAGAGCCTCTTCATCAGTATAGTCGAGCTTCCCCAGCTCCTTTGTCATCAGCTGTCCAAAGACTCCATTTACACTGTCCAGTACCTCCTTACGGCTTCGGAAGTTCATATGCAGAGGAATACACTGACGTTCACTTTCTTCTCTGCTGTAGACTTCATATTTTTCCAGAAAGATCTCCGGCCTGGCCATTCGAAACCTGTAGATACTCTGCTTCAGATCACCTACCATAAACCGGTTGTATCGCCCTTCCCATTCTCCCGAAATGCTTTGCAGCAGGTATTCCTGCACCGGATTGGAATCCTGGTACTCATCGATCATGATCTCCCGAAAATAGGCACGATAATCCATGGCCGTCTTGCTGGGTATCCAGGCTCTTTCCCCACCTTCTTCTCTTTCTTCGGGCCGGTGGGTAAGGATGTCCAGAGCAAAATGCTCCATATCGGAAAAATCAATAAGGTTCTTTTCCCGCTTCTTTTCTTCAAACCGCTGGGTAAATTCCAATACCACCTGAATAAGAATTTCCTCCACTCTGCCGATCTCTTCCATCCGGCTTTTCACCGTCTGGGGAGAAAAAGAAAAATACCTTTCCCGGATAGCCTTAATGTCTTCTTTGATCCGGTCCCGTCTCTGTTTTACGGCCTCCTTTTTTTCCTCTTCCACACCCTCCTGCTTTTTTCGGGAAAGGGCGGTAAATTTAAGCTCCTTTAACAGCTCATACTGCTGTCCAAAGTCTTTTACGGCAAGAAGGCTGACCAGCTCCTGATCCGATTCCAAAGCTGCTTCATAGAGGGCAGGACCTCCCTCTTCGCGACAAAGTGCCCTGGTTTCTTCAATAGCCTCCGTAAGCTGCTGCCATTCCTGCGCTAACAGCTCTGCCAGAAGTTTTCCCCAGGGCGTACTCTCCATTCCCTCCTCCGGCATCTGATAATCCCGGCCCCTCTCTTCCAGCCACTGCTTCGGCCAGGGAAAACTCTGGGAAAAGGTATAGAGCCTAAGAATCAGCTCCTCCAGCCCCTTCTCACTTCCTCCTGCTGCCAGAGTATCCAGAAGAAGCCTGAATTCCTCCCTGGTATCCTGGTTATCCAGCCGTTCTTCAAAGATCGTCTTGAGAATATCCTGTTTGATCAGCTCCAGCTCCCCTGTATCTGCCACACGAAAGCCGGGATCCAGTCCGATATCGTTAAAATTATTCCGGATCACAAAAAGACAAAAGCTGTGGATCGTGGTGATCAGGGCATGGTGGATCAGGGTGGTCTGCCGCATCAGATGCTGATTCTCCGGCTCCTCAAGAAGCTTTTTTTCAATGGCAGCACCGATACGCTCCCGCATTTCTCCTGCTGCTGCGTCCGTAAAGGTTACCACCACAAGCCGATCAATATCCACGGGATCTTCCTTATCCGTGATCAGCCTGATGATCCTTTCTACCAGAACCGCCGTTTTCCCACTTCCTGCGGCAGCACTGACCAGGAGATTTCTTCCCCGGGAATCGATCACCTTCTGCTGACTGTCCGTAAACTTAATCCCCATGGGCCTTTCCTCCTTCCTCCTGCTTCCTGGCTCCTGATCCCAAAAGGGCCGAGTCACTTTCATCCACCATCTGTTCTTCCGTCTTCGCAAGCTCCTCACGGATCTGCTGCCAGAGGATTTCCTCATCCTCATCCTCCAGCTGCTGTTTGGTAAATCCAGGAAGACGTTCATCAAAGCTGCAGATATTCTTATAGGCACACCAGGTACAGGCGTCCTGTTTTCCCAGGGCTTTCGGATTCATAGACACCTCACCCTCTCCGATCTGCCGCCCCAGCTCTCCTGCTTTTTTCCGGGAGTAATCCAGAAGCAGCTGAATCTGCTCTCTGCTTCTTGTGGCAGAGCGGGATCCTACGCTTCCATCTGCAGTATATTCCAATCGTATCACCTGTGATTTTTTATCTCCACTTCCGTCCAGTCCCTTCAGCACTTCTTCATCACTGTTAATAACACCAGTTACCCTTAAGGCTTTTCGAATCTCCTTTTCGATTTCTGTATCCTCCATGGCCTCTGTTCCCTTTACCATAGGATCATCAATATGGTAATAAAGGAAGGCTGCAGGTACAACTTCCTTATCCGGATGCTTCCGTTTTTCCAGCTCCAGGGCTGCATTCAGGTATACCACCAGCTGTAACTGCAGCCCGTGATAAAATGCAGCCAGTTTAAAGTCATGATTTCCGGATTTATAATCCATAACCTTCACATAGAGCCGTTTTCCTTCCTCATAGGTATCCAGTCGGTCTATCCTTCCGCCCAGCTTCAGTCTTTCTGCTTCACTCAGCTGGATACTGACCGCATCCAGATCCTCCAAAGCAGAGAAGGACAGCTCATATTCCCGGGGAACAAAGCTTCCGGCTTGCAAATGATACCGTAATGTAGAGACTGTTCTCCACAGGATACGCTCCATTTTTTCCATTCCATAGGCATATCTGGCACTGGAAAAAAGTACCGTATTCCCATAATTTACCGCATAATTCTCCAATGCCTCATGAAGAATCCGCCTTCCCTCCTCTTCAGGAAAAGAAATCCAGGTATAATTTTTCTCTGCAAGTTTTCTTGCAAAAATTTCCAGTACTCCGTGGTATACATTTCCCATGTCAACCACTTCAAATCCGTATTCCTGCCTCTCTTTCAGGCTCAGACCATACTGCAAAAAGTGAGCATAGGCACAGGAGGCCATTTTTTCCAGACGGCTTACACTGCTGTAGATCACTGCCCCATATAACAGCCTGGCCGTCTCCTTCGTCAGCCGGTCTCCTCCATAAGAAAAAAAGGCACTGTCCAGCAGATCCTCTACCCAGTTTTTCTTTCCCGCTTCTTCCTTAAGGCAGGTCAGAAGCTTCAATAATTCCACCTGTTTTTCTTCCTCCAGCTTTCCTCTGCCATAGTCTGACAGCATCCTGGCACTCAAAAGCCTCATCTCTTCTCTGGTCCGGGGAAGCTCTTCCTCTGCTTTCCCCCTTTCTATCTCCAGCTTCACATACATCTTTTCCAAAAGACCGATGAAATAAGAGGGCTTCATGGTTTTTCCCTCTTCATTCAGTCTGGCATAGGAAAGATAGAGTCCCTCTGAGGGCTTGGTTACATTCAGATAGAGATAGAATTTCTGAATAAACAGCTGGCTTCTGGGAGTAGGGGCAAGCTCCAGTCCACATCCTTCCAGAAATTCTCTGTCCAGGTCGGAAAGGATACCTCCCTTTCCGGTAGCACGGGGAATTTTTCCTTCGTTTACTCCTAAAAAGAACAGAGCCTTTACCGGACTTAAACGGGTTCTTTCCATATCTCCCACCAGAATCCTGTCTACTGCCTGGGGAATGATCCCTACTTGTATCTCCCCAAAACCGGCATCCAGAATCTGGGCAAACTCTTCCCAGCCCATTTTTTCCTCTCCCAGAAGACTTACCAGCTGATCCAGAAGATCCATAACGAGGCGATAGATCTGGGCATATTCCTTTTCCTTACTCCGGTCTCCCTGATCCGCAAAAATCTTCTGGAAAGCAACCAGCTTTTCCTGACAACGATTTGCCACAAGAAAAGCATAGAGCTCCTCCACCATCTTACGGACACTGCCTGCCCGGGGTGTAAATACTGATAATTCCTTTGTAATTTTTTCCCGAAGCCGGTTCAGCTCTTCCAGGTTCATTCCTTCCTCCTCTCCGGGAGGATGAACGAAGAGATTGTTCCAGCTTCGTTTTCCCTTGATCCCAAAGGCAAGGACATAGTTTTCCAGAGAATCGATTTCCTCTCCCTCAAGCTCCACCATTCCACTTCTGAGATAGTGGAACATGGCTTCGTAGGAATAGCCGGAGGTAATCACCTGCAGGGCAGAACGGATATATTCGATGAAGGGGTTTAAGGTAAGCTTCCGGCTTTTATCCAGAAAATAAGGAAGTCCATACTGGGTAAAATATTCTTCGATCAGGCTGGAGTATGCCTCCATATCCGCTGTGATCAGGGCAATATCCCGGTAGCAGCAGCCTCTCTCCAAAAGATCCCGGATCTGCCGGCAGACCTGTCTTACCTCCTCCTCCATGGTTGCAGCTTCATATATGCGGATTTCCTCTAGCTCTTTGTCATATACCTCCATAGGGAGGGCAAAAAGATTCTTTTCCAGATGAGCCAGAGCACCGCCTTTTCCAAAACGTCCTCCCGCCGGATCCACATATACGGGAGGGAGAAGCTCCTCTCCTGCTTCCTTCGCCAGCCTTTCCAGGCTGTTTTTCGTCTTTCGGCTTAAGGCAAAGAGCTGCCCTCTTTTTTCTTCTTTCTCCGTCCTAAACTGATGCCCTTCCAGATCCGACATGGTAAGCCGGGCCAAATGGCCATCCCTTACTTCGGAAGGTCCTTCCATAGTAAGGGTGACGATCACCTCATCCGCCTGCTTTAAAAGTTCCAGGATCACCCGGTTCTGAATAGGGGTAAAGCCCGTAAAACCATCCAGAACCACCACACTGCCCCTGATCAGCCTGGATGTTGCAAGCTGGGCAGCCAGACGGTCATAGGTCTCCTCTGTGGTGATAAAACGATCCTCAAGGTAGGCTTCAAAGGCTGTATAAAGTACCTTCAGATCCTGCAATTTTCCGTAAAGACTTCCCCTTTTTTCAGAAAAAAGGAGCATTTCCTCCAGCTCCTTTTCTCCAATTCCATATTGCATAAATTCTGATATCGCTGACTTTACCTGATGGATATAACCCAGCTTTTTCAAATGGCTGCCCAGAACCGGCAGCTCCTCTTTTATTTCTCCTGCGACCCTTCTTAAGACCAGACTTTTTCCCGTATCATCCAAAACAGGAGTCCGGCTTCCTCCGGCCTCCTCCATGATCCGATGGGCAAGCCGCCCAAAGGAAAGCACATCGATATTCATAATGCCTCCCTTGGGATGTCTTCTCACCAGGTCCATCTGGGTCTGCATGGTAAACTGATCCGGAACGAGGATGAAAAAGCTTCTGTCTTCCTCCCTCAGGGAACGAGAGATGATCTCATCAAAAACATATGTACTTTTTCCGCTTCCGGAGCCTCCAAAGACAAATTTAAGTGCCATTATACCTCTTATTCCGCTGCTTTAGGCAGCTCTCCTATATCTCGAAATTCACTCCTGTATCATCCGGTGTATCTTCGTTATAGTTATAATCCTTACCGGGCAGGATTGCATTTAAGATGATTCCCACCAGGGAACCTACCGCCAGACCGGAAAGGCTGATCGTCGTTGCCCCCAGAGAGAAGCTGACTGCTCCCAGGGAAGAATAGTTAATACCAATGGAAAGCACCAGGATAAGGGCCGCAATGATCACGTTTCTGTTTCTGGTAAAATCCACATGAGTCTCTACGATGTTACGCACACCTACTGCCGAAATCATACCGTAGAGTACCAGGGAAACTCCTCCCATGGTAGCTGCCGGCATACAGCTGATAAGAGCTGAAACTTTGGGGCAGAAGGAAAAAATAATGGCAAAAACAGCCGCCAGACGGATGACCATAGGATCGTATACTTTGGTCAGGGTAAGTACTCCGGTATTTTCTCCATAGGTGGTATTGGCAGGACCTCCAAAGAGGGAAGCCAGCATGGTAGCCGCACCGTCTCCGAAAAGGGTTCTGTGAAGCCCGGGGTCTTTCATATAATTGATTCCTACCGTAGAAGAAATGGCGGAAATATCCCCGATATGTTCTACCATCGTCGCCAGAGCAATAGGCATAATGGTAATGGCCGCAGTAATTAAAAGAGAAGTGTCTGCTCCCGGAAAAAGGGAAAATACGGTCTCACTCCACCGGATGGGAGAACCGATCCATGCAGCCTCCTTTACAGGGGTAAAATCCACACCTCCCATAATTGCTGCTGCCCCGTAAGAAACCAGTACACCTAAAAGAATGGGGATGATCCTGATCATTCCCTTTCCCCAGATATTGCAGACAATAATTACCGCGATGGCCACCATGGCAATGAACCAGTCGGCAGAACAGTTATCGATGGCGGACTGAGACAGATTCAGACCTATAGCGATAATGATGGGGCCGGTTACGATAGGGGGGAAAAATTTCATGACTTTGGCAGAACCAAAGATTTTGATCAAAGCAGCAAGAACGAAATAGAGAATGCCGGAACAGGCAACACCGAAACATGCATAGGGCAAAAGCTCAGGCTCCCGGTTAGGAGCGATAGCCCAATAGCCTGCCAGAAAAGCGAAGGAAGAACCCAGGAATGCGGGCACCTTTCCTTTTGCCGTCAAATGAAAAAATAAGGTTCCTACACCGGCAAATAAAAGGGTTACAGAAACACTTAAACCGGTAAGTACGGGAACCAGAACCGTAGCACCAAACATGGCAAACATATGCTGTGCACCGAGCAAAAGCACCTTGGACGTACCCAGCTTTTTGGCATCATAAATGGCCACCTGACCGATGCCTGATTTTTCTTTATTCATCACACATCTCCTCCTTTTTCTCAGGACTGCCACTTACCGGCAGTCCCGGGGGTGCTGCAACGCAGCACTCCCCCTGTATCCTTATAGAATATATAGAGAAACAGGGAACAAGTCAAGCCCTATTTACACAGCTCTTTTAAGGTGGTGAGGCAGGTACAGATCTGCACATGCATCATCTCCGGCTGCAGAGTATCCAGGGCAAGGTTCTCCGTCAAAATCCCCCTTCTCATATACTTATACATATTCTTGATCCGGCTTAAGGAAATCCCTTCTCTCACCGAGCTTTCCGACCCTTGAGCATAATATTTTTCCATCTGGTTTAAATAGGCTTCCTTTTGCTCCTCACTTTCCTCCAGTGCCTCCAGACAGATCTCTTCAAAGGCCTTCTCCAAAAAAGCCTGCATATAGGGATAGTTTCTCAGCACACTTAAGGCAGCATCCTCCGTCTGCCTGATAATGATGAAAAAATCCTTCTCCTCCTTATCCACCCTCCGGGACATTTCCAGAAGCAGAAAACGCACACTGTAGTCCATCAAGAACACATACATTCCTACCTTATTTCCAAAGTAATGGAACAAAAGGCCCTTACTGATCCCTGCCTCCTTAACGATCTCATCCGTGGTGGCATGGCGGTAACCGTATCTGGCAAAAATTTTCAGTCCTGCATTGATCATCCGATCCTGTTTTTCCCGTTTTAAATCAAAAAATTTATCATTCATGGCGTACCTCACCTCTTGAGTTATTTATATTGACCACATTAGTCTATACAGCATACCATAATTTTATTCAGCCTTCAAGAAATATCCAGCCACAATCTGGCCAGGCAGTCGATTCCTGATACAATTTCCTCCGCTTCCATCCCCGCATAGCCCAGAATGACCGTAGGCGGATATTCTTTCAGCTTTTTTTCCAGAATATAATCTGAAAGGCAGTAGATTTTTATCCCTTCCCGAGCTGCAGTTTTTTTCAGCTCCTCCTCCGTCACCTTATCCCTTGCCTCTAAAAGAACATGGGTGCCTGCCTGATCACCATAGAGGGTAAACCGTTTTTTAAAGGGTCTCAGGCATTCCAAAAGGAGGTCATGCTTTCCCTTGTAGATCTTCCGCATCCGGTTCAGGTGCCGCTCAAATCCGCCTCTGTTGATAAATTCTTCCAGAATCTTCTGATCGATACGGGAAACGGTGGAGGAAAACAGTCCTGCCCGTTTTTTATATTCTTCTAGAAGTGTCGGTGGAAGCACCATAAAGCTGACACGGATGGCCGGTGCGATAGCCTTGGAAAAGGTTCCCATATAGATGACCCTGCCCTTCCCATCCATTCCCTGAAGAGCCGGGATCGGCTTTCCCCGATACCTGAACTCACTGTCGTAATCGTCCTCGATCAGATATCTTTCCGGCTTTTCTGCCGCCCACTTCAAAAGCTCGTTACGGCGGCCCACACTGGTAACCCTGCCTGTGGGAAACTGATGAGAGGGCATGATATAGGCAATATCCGCCCCGCTTTTTTCCAGACTTTCTACCTCCATTCCATTCTCGTCCATGGCTACGATGGCCGTGGAAAAGCCCAGGGAGCGCATAATATTATGGGCCTTCGTATAGGTGGGATTTTCAAAGGCAATGGTACTGTTTTCCTTCAGCAAAAGCCGGAGCAGCATGAGCAGATAATCATTTCCCGCACCCACCACGATCTGGGCCGGTCTGCAGATAACTCCTCTTGCACCGAAAAGATAGCGGCTGATGGCCTGCCGCAGGGCTTCATCCCCCTGAGGCAGACCCAGGGCAAAGAGCTCCTGCCTGTCATCCTGCAGAACCTCCTTGGTGATCTGTCTCCAGGTCCGGTAGGGAAAGGCCCTCATATCGATGCCGTTGGGGGTAAAATCCCAACGAAACTCTTCCTTATCCCTATTATCAGGCGGCGAGGCCGGCAGTGGTTTCCCAGGCTTGATGAGCTCATCCATTTTTCCGATAAAAAATCCCTTACAGGGAACTGCCTCCAGATATCCCTCTGCCAGAAGCTGTTCATAGGCCAGATTTACCGTGCTTCTTGACACCTGCAGATGTCCGGCCAGCAAACGGGAAGAGGGCAGCTTCTCCCCAGGAGTCAGCCTGCCCTCTAAAATTTCCGAACGAATATATGCATATATCTGCTCATACAGATGGCTTCCTCCTGAGGTATTCAGAGGAATCGTCAATTCATTCATCCTTAATTCCTTCTTCTTTCATTCTCTCAACCAGAACCTCTTTTACATCCCTGGCCTTATCCTTTACCCGGTTGCTGCAAAAAGGAGAGGTGAGAAGCTTGGATAGAAGCTTGGAGGAAACCGAATATTCCCCACACTCCATAGCCAGAACCGCCATCAGATAATCTACCGTGTTTTCGTCCATTCCACAGATGGGAAAATCCTCACTCTGCACAGCTTTGGTAAAATGAGCATAAGCCTTCTTCAGATAGTCCGTTTCCATTCCTTCCACCTTGGCAATCTGCTCAGGGGCAGCACCTGAGGCTTCCAGACTTTCCTTGTAACTGCGGCAGAGCCATCCTGACTTGAGACAGATGTATGCCCCCTCACTGGCCTTGGCCATCTTCACCACCGCATTGGCGTAGGCTATGTTATAACGGGAAAGTGCCTGCTCATAGCTATACTCCTCACCCTCATCATTCAAAGGTTTAAAATTGGGAGTGATCTTTTCCGTGATATATTTCTGCTGAATCGAGGTTACACTGTCAAAAAACTTGGCAAGAGCCGCATAGCCGCATTTTGGACATAAGATTACTTCATATTTCAAAGGCTCGATCCCCTCAAATACATTACGCAGATCCATATCCGTTTTCAGCAGTCTGGCCTTACCTGTCCTAACGGTTTTTCCCAGTACTGTGTTGTCACATACGGGACAGGTATACTTCTTATCAAATAATTTTTCTACTTCGCTCATTTGTTCCTCCCCTTCTTTTCTCTTTCGTTATCCTTCTTTTCACAAATGACTTTATTTTCCCCCGAAACAATTACAGACTTTATTGCAAGCTGCACATTCCCTATAACTCTCAATCCTTCTTTGGCAGGACGAAAGAACTTTTTAAGGAAACGATCCGGTTAAATACCGGTGCTTCCGGTGAAGAATCCTTGCTGTCCACACAGAAATATCCCTGGCGGACGAACTGGAAGCTGTCATAGGCCTTTGCTCCCTTGACCACCGGTTCCACATAGCACTCCTTCAGTACCGTAATGGAGTTGGGGTTCAGATTCAGGCTTCCGTCCTTATTGTAAACTCCCTGTTCTTCATCAATGATATTTTCATACAGCCTCACCTCAGCCTTCACTGCCTGCTTAACCGGTACCCAGTGAATGGTTCCCTTCACCTTTCTTCCGGTAAAACCGCTTCCGCTTCTGGTTTCAGGGTCATAGGTACAGTGCACTTCTATTACCTTACCGTTTTCATCCTTGACACAGCCGGTACAGGTAACAAAATAGGCATACATAAGGCGAACCTCATTGCCGGGATAGAGACGGAAATATTTCTTCGGAGGCTCCTCCATGAAGTCCTCCCGGTCGATATACAGTTCCCGTCCGAAGGGCACCTGGCGGACACCCAGCTCTTCATTTTCCAGGTTATTGGGCACCTCCAGCATTTCCTCCTGATCCTCGGGATAATTGTCGATGATCAGCTTTATGGGATCCAGAGCTGCCATTACTCTGGATTTTTTTAACTTCAGATCCTCGCGGATGCAGTATTCCAGCATGGAATAATCCACGGAAGAATTGCTTTTGCTGACTCCGCAAAGCTCCACGAAAAGCTTAATGGATTCCGGGGTAAAGCCTCTTCTTCTCAAGGCTGCGATAGAAACCAGACGGGGATCATCCCAACCGTCTACAATGCCATCCTCCACCAGCTTCTTGATGTAACGCTTACCCGTAACCACATTGGTCAGATACAGCTTGGCAAACTCGATCTGCTTGGGAGGATGAGGATATTCCAGTTCCCTTACCACCCAGTCATAGAGTGGTCTGTGGTCCTCAAACTCCAGGGTACAAATGGAATGGGTAATTCCCTCAATGGCATCCTCAATGGGATGTGCATAATCATACATGGGGTAGATCACCCACTGATCACCGGTGTTGTGGTGGCTCATATGGGCCACGCGGTAGATCACCGGATCACGCATATTCATATTGGGAGAAGCCATATCGATCCTGGCCCGAAGCACCTTCTCTCCATCCTTATATTTATCATTCTTCATATCTTCAAACAGCTGAAGATTCTCTTCTATACTTCTCAGGGAGCCGGGATCCTCTTTACCGGGCTCCGTCAGGGTTCCCCGGTATTCCCTGATCTCGTCAGCGGAGAGATCGGACACATAAGCCTTACCCTTTTTGATCAGCTTTACCGCTCCCTCATACATCTCCTGAAAATAGTCGGAGGCAAAAAACAGTCTGTCCTCCCAGTCCGCTCCCAGCCACTGGATATCCTTCTTGATGGATTCTACAAACTCGATTCTTTCCTTGGTGGGATTGGTGTCGTCAAAACGCATATTGAACTTACCGTTATATTTCTGCGCCAGACCATAATTTAACAGAATACTTTTGGCATGTCCGATATGCAGATAGCCGTTGGGTTCCGGAGGAAAACGGGTGTGTACCGTATCATAAACCCCTTCTGCCAGATCCTTATCGATAATCTGCTCGATAAAATTCCGGGAAACTACTTCCTTTTCCTTCTCCGTCACCTCTGTTTTTGCTATGTCACTCATAAACTCTTCTTCCTCCAGATCATTTCGCTCACTATTTTCATTCTAACACAAGCTTTTTTTCTTAACAAGGGCGGGTTCTGTAAAATAATTCTCAGTCGATTTCTCTGCTTCTCCAATAGTCACTCTTTGCTGCTTCCTCTGTAAACAAACAGTTAAAAAGGGCTCCTTATCCTGCCTGCCCATATTTACGAGACATGGACAGAGGATAAGGAACCCTATTTTTCTTTCTTAATGATCGTCTACACTGTAGTTAGGTGCCTCTTTCGTGATATGGATATCATGAGGATGGCTTTCCTTCAGGGACGCAGCAGAAATCTTCACAAATCTGCCCTGCTCCTGCAGCTCGGCTATGGTCTGTGTACCACAGTAGCCCATACCTGCACGAAGTCCACCCAAAAGCTGGAATACGGTATCCTCTACCATTCCCTTATAGGCAACACGTCCTTCCACACCTTCCGGTACCAGCTTCTTGGCATTGGTCTGGAAATAGCGGTCCTTACTTCCGTTTTCCATTGCCGCAATGGACCCCATACCACGGTATACCTTGTACTTTCTTCCCTGGAATAATTCAAAGTCCCCAGGGCTTTCGTCACAGCCCGCAAACATGCTTCCCATCATACACACGGAGCCACCGGCTGCAATAGCCTTGGTGACATCTCCGGAATACTTGATTCCTCCATCCGCAATGATCGGAACACCATATTCCTTAGCCACCGCATAGCAGTCCATTACTGCACTGATCTGGGGAACACCGATACCTGCAACCACACGGGTAGTACAGATGGAACCGGGACCGATACCTACCTTGATGGCATCTGCTCCTGCCTCGATCAGATCCCTTGTTGCCTCACCCGTAGCCACATTACCGGCAATTACGGGAAGCTCGGGGAATTTCTCCTTGATCATCTTCACGCAGTTGATGACATTGGCAGAATGACCATGGGCAGAGTCCAGAACCACTACGTCTACCTTGGCATTTACCAGTGCCTCCACCCGCTCCAGTACATTGGCGGTAATTCCTACACCGGCACCACACAGAAGCCGTCCCTGTGCATCCTTGGCTGCCAGAGGATATTTGATCGCCTTTTCGATATCCTTAATGGTGATCAATCCTTTTAAATGGAAATTGTCGTCTACAATAGGAAGCTTCTCTTTTCTCGCCTTGGCCAGAATTTCCTTGGCCTCATCCAGTGTGATTCCCTCATGGGCTGTAACCAGACCTTCGGAGGTCATGGATTCACTGATCTTTTTGGAAAAATCGGTTTCGAACTTGAGATCACGGTTGGTAATGATTCCCACCAGCTTTCTGGTGCCTCTTTCTGTGATCGGCACACCGGAAATACGATATTTTGCCATAAGCTCATCCGCATCCTTCAGGGTATGCTCAGGAGTCAGGGAAAAGGGATCAGAAATAACACCATTTTCAGAACGTTTTACCTTATCTACTTCCTCTGCCTGCTCTTCGATCGACATATTTTTATGGATAATACCGATACCACCCTGCCTTGCCATGGCGATTGCCATCCTGTGCTCCGTAACGGTATCCATTCCTGCACTCATCAGCGGAATATTCAGCTTGATCGTCTTCGTAAGCCAGGTAGTAATATCTACCTGATTCGGAATAACGTCTGAATGTGCCGGTACCAGCAGCACATCATCAAAGGTAATGCCTTCTCCAATAATCTGACCCATCTCATTTTCCTCCTGTAAAATTGTAACTATTCAGGACAGCAGAAATATTTAAAAACAGGCCATAAAAGTTTACTTTTGAAGGACTGTTTTTAAATATTTCTATTGGATGAATCAAAAAGCGAGAAAATCCATAGGATTTTCGAGCTCGTCCTGAATAGTTGCGTATATTAGCATACTGTCAAAGGTTTGGAAGATTGTACCAAATCCCCTTCTGCATGTCAATGGATTATTGCCTTACCAGGTAAATACTTTTCTCGGTGCAATATTCTGAATCATTTTCACCATTGACTCCGTAGGCTCCAGAATTAACTGTTTCCCCGGCATACAGAGCAGATATCTGGTTTCCGGCTGCTTCATTTCCCTGCTGCTGTAATCCACCTGCTTGTCCTGACGGCTCCGATAGCTGTCCAGCTGATGGGAATTCAAAGGGGCCAGTACCTCCAGCTGCATCATATCCAGGGTTTCCACCCGCTTCCTGTGGCTCTTACCTAAAATGCGGTCAATCTGCAGCTCCTTATCCACATAGGTATATTCATATTCCACATGGCTGTAGAGGGAAAGAAAATAGGCTGCCGCCAGGCAGGCTCCTGCTGCCACAATAGCCGGCCATAATCCCAGCAATGCCATCAGCAGAAAACAGGCTCCCACCACTGCCGCCGCCACCTGTCCGATCCTGATCATGGGAGACGTCTTTTGCCTGATCAATACTTCAATATAGCCTTCATTCATCATATAGGATAACCTCTTTCATCCCTTTCAAGTATTAGTTTTAGTTTAGTACATTCCTGAAAAAGTTGCAATGAAAAAGCCACTTTATATTTTTTTAATAATCTTTACTTCCCCTTAATTGACACTCCCATATCTTAAGCTTATCCTAATTACAGTAATGATCATTGAAGTAAGCGGAGATTGATTATGTCACACAACAATTCTCTTCGGGACGAGATCCGTCTTCAACGGCAAAAAATGGCCGGTCAGCCTCTTAAGAAAAAACTGGAATACTACTGGAGCTACTACAGAACACTGGTCATCATTCTGGTGCTGGCTGCCTGCATGCTGGGTAGTTTTCTTCATTCTATGCTGACCCGCAAGGAAACGGTTCTCTCCGTCGCCTATATCAATGCCTTCCCTAACATAGAAGACAGTCATTTTATGGAGGGCTTCGATCAATATCTTAAACTGAATACCAAAAGGCAGGAAACCTGTCTGGACTCTTCCTTTTATATCAGTGAAACCTCTGATTCTCCCTATACCGTATCCAACCGTCAGCGTTTTATCGCCATGGCTGCGGCCCATAGCTTCGATGTAGTCGTAGCGGATGAATACTATTTTACCCGCTATGCCAAAGAAGGCTATTTCCAGGATCTGCGTTTTCTGCTTTCTGCCGAACAACTGGAATCCCTTCAGGATCATCTTCTCTACCGGGACCTTCCCGGGGATGGAACGGATTCTCCTGTCCCTGTAGGCATCAATGTCAGCCAGGCCTGCCGCATTGTAGAAACCTCCAGCTATCCCAATACCACAGCCTACTATGGGATCATGGCTGACAGCGAGCATACGGATAACGCTTTATCCTTTCTTTCCTATTTAAATACTTCATCCACGAAATAAGGAGCTGTCCTATAATTCTTTATCAAGCTTACTGTTTATCCACTTGTACGCATTTGCAAAGACATTGTAGCAACAAGCGAACAAGGGATAATCGTATGCAAAGAGAAAGAATTACAGGACAGCTCCTTTTATCGTTACTATACTTCTAAGTTCAGATCTCTCCTTCAAATACGGTCTCGGCAGGACCCGTCATATAGACCAGATTCTCCTGTCTGTCCCAGAAGATCCTGATCTTTCCTCCCAGTACATGAACAGTGATCTCATCCTCAGTCAATCCATTCAGGATGCAGGCTACCGCAGTTGCACAGCAGCCGGTTCCACAGGCAAGGGTTTCACCCGTTCCTCTTTCCCAAACCCGCATTTTTACATTCTCCCTGTCCAGAATTTTAACGAACTCTGTATTGGTGCGGTTGGGAAATACCTTATGATGTTCAAAATAAGGCCCGATTTTTTCCAGATCCAGCCCATCAACCTCATCCATAAAGATGACTGCATGGGGATTGCCCATCGATACACAGGTCATCTTATAGCTCTCGCCCAGCTCTTCAATGGTAATAGGCTCAGCGATCACCTCTTCATTCTGACTGATGACGGGAACGTTTTTGGCTTCAAGGACAGGGGCTCCCATATTTACCTTCACCTGGCTCACCTGATTGTTTTCAACCGTGAGATCCAGATATTTGATCTGGCCGCCACTGATCACGGAGATTCTGGTTTTATCCGTCAGCCCCTTGTCGTATACGTATTTTCCCACACAACGGATGCCGTTTCCGCACATTTCTGAACGGCTTCCGTCCGCATTGTACATCTCCATCTCAAAATCTGCTTCCGTAGAAGGATTGATAAAAATGGCGCCATCGCTTCCGATTCCAAAATGGCGGTCACTGACCTTGATTACCCACTCCGGTTTTTCTTCCTGGGCTATTTTCTCCTTCGCCCCATCGATATAGACATAATCATTTCCACAGCCATGCATTTTTGTAAATTTCATTTCCACTCCTTTTGCTGCTTTAGCAGCCTTTTAATCAGAGGGACTTTGTGCATCAGCACAAATCCCTGTGGAAAGAATTTATTCTTTCCACAACACTCCCTCTCAGTGTGCCTTAATAATGGTGCTCAGTTTCTTGTAGATCAGAATCGTCAGAAGGGAAACGATACTTCCCTTTAGCAGATTCAGGGGAACTACTGCCATCAGAACCAGACTGCTTACATCCGTGATCGCCGGATTGATGGCCGTTCCCATCCCCACGATAGCCTCCAGGGGCATACCATAGAGCTCAGCAAATTTAGGCAATAAATAAACCGCATTAAAAGCACTGCCGAAAACGGTCATCGTCAGCGTTCCTGCCACACAGGAAACAAGGGCCTGCTTTTTGCTCTTTTTAAAGGTATAAAGGATGGATGCCGGCAGCACAAAGGAACAGCCTACGGCAAAGTTTGCCAGCTCACCCACAAAGGCAGTGGTGGTGGAATCGGTAAGCAGATTGAGTACGATCTTCACAAATTCCACCAGTACTCCGGCCACCGGTCCGAAAGCGTATGCCGCGATCAGCACGGGAAGCTCACTTAAGTCAATTTTATAGAAGCTGGGTGCAAAAGGCATAGGCACCTCAAAAAACATCAATACGGCAGCAATCGCTGAAAACATGCCGATCATGGCGATTTTACGGGTACTCAGTACGCGCTCCGTATTTCCGTTACGCTTTTTCTCCCATTTTTCTACCACATAGGCAACGATAAACAACAGGGCAACTACTGCTAAAAATTCCAGAACGAAGAGTAAATTCTTCCCCAGTTCCGTTAATAAACCACTAAACATTTTTCCTCCGACTCAGCCCTGCAAAAGGGCCGATGTTCTATTTACTTATTTCTTTTTTTCGTCCAGCTTCATGGTCAGGCCGATTCTCTTTTTCGCCACATCTACCGTTAACACCTGGACATCTACTACATCTCCCACGCTGACTGCTTCCAGGGGATGCTTGATAAATTTATTGGTGATCTGGGAAATATGTACCAGTCCGTCCTGATGAACACCGATATCCACAAAGGCTCCGAAATCGATCACATTTCTTACGGTTCCTTTTAAGATCATTCCGGGCTTCAGATCCTTCATTTCCAGAATATCACTCCGCAAAATAGGCTTAGGCATATCTTCTCTGGGATCTCTGGCTGGTTTTTCCAGCTCCTTTAAAATATCGGTCAGAGTGATCTCCCCGATTCCCAGCTCTTGGGCCATCTTCTTTTTATCCCTAACCCGCTTTTCCAGACCGGATACCTGGGGAATATTTCTTTCTTTTTGTAAAGTTTCTTCCTCCTGTATCAGACCGCTGCCTGCCATGGCTGCCGCCAGGGCCTTTCCCATAGCGGTATCGGTATTACGGATAACTACCTGCTTTTTCGCCGGTCTTTTTGTCCTGGTAGAGGCTGCTTTTTTTACCGCAGACTTGTCCAGGGCCGCTTTTTTCTGTATTTCCTTAATATCCTCCATGGTCAGATTCAGCTTTTCCAAAAGCATCATAGTCGCCTCATAGGATTCCGGATGGACGCTGGTGGCATCCAGGGGATTGGTTCCGTCCATAATACGCATAAAACCGGCACACTGCTCATAGGCCTTGGGGCCCAGCTTGGGAACCTTCAACAGCTGCTTTCTGTCTGTAAAACGTCCGTTAGCCTCACGATAGTCTACGATATTTTTTGCCAGTGTCTTGTTGATACCGGAAATATATTCCATCAGAGGGGCACTGGCCGTATTCAGATCTACGCCCACCTTATTTACACTGTCTTCCACCACTCCGGTAAGGGCTTCTCCCAGCTTCTTCTGATTCATATCGTGCTGATACTGGCCCACACCGATTGACTTGGGATCGATCTTTACCAGCTCAGCCAGAGGATCCTGCAGCCTTCTGGCAATGGAGGCAGCACTTCTCTGTCCTACGTCAAATTCAGGAAACTCCTCCGTAGCCAGTTTACTGGCAGAGTAAACACTGGCTCCCGCTTCATTCACGATGACATACTGAACCGGTGTATCCAGCTCCTTTAACAGCTCCACGATCACCTGCTCAGACTCTCTGGAGGCAGTACCGTTTCCTACGGAGATCAAAGAGATGTTATATTTCTTAATCAATCTTTTCAGCTCTTTTTTGGCTTCTTCCACCTTATTCTGTGGTGCAGTGGGGTAGATTACCCTGGTATCCAATACTTTTCCCGTTTCATCCACTACTGCCAGCTTGCAGCCGGTACGAAAGGCCGGATCCCAGCCCAAAACCACCTTTCCTGTAATGGGCGGCTGAAGAAGAAGCTGCTCCAGATTCTTTCCAAAAACACTGATGGCACCATCTTCAGCCTTCTGGGTCAGCTCATTACGGATTTCCCGTTCAATGGCCGGGGCAATGAGACGCTGATAGCTGTCCGCCACAACCTCCCGCAAGATCGGAGTGGTGACAGGATTGGCCGACTCCGGATTGGCAGGCCAGTCTCCCTTGATCACCTGCTTTTCCAGATAGGTCAGAATCCGCTCCACAGGTGCCTCCACCTTTACGGTAAGCATTTTTTCATTTTCCCCCCGATTAAGAGCCAGGGTACGGTGTCCTGCTACCTGCTTTAAGCGCTCCTCATATTGGTAATACATTTCATAAACGGACTGTACCTTCTCATCCTTGGCTGTACTGGTCAGTTTCCCCTCATCCATGGTAATGTTACGGATATAGGTACGATAATCCGCCTCGTCGGAAATGGCTTCTGCCAGAATGTCCTTTGCTCCCTGAAGTGCTTCAGCTGCCGTCTTCACCTCTTTTTCCTCTGAGACATAGCTCCCTGCTTCCACAAGGATGTCTGTGGTGATTTCCTGAGCCATGATCAGATTCGCCAAAGGCTCCAGTCCTTTTTCCCTGGCCACACTGGCTCTCGTCTTTCTTTTGGGGCGGTAAGGACGGTAAAGGTCTTCTACCGTTACCTGTGTCTCGGCCTCAAGAATCTTCCCCCGCAGCTCCTCGGTAAGCTTTCCCTGTTCCTCAATACTGGAAAGAACCTGCTGCTTTTTTTCCTCCAGATTGCGAAGATAGACCAGGCGCTCATGCAAACTCCTTAACTGCTCATCATTTAAAGAGCCGGTAGCCTCTTTACGATAACGGGAAATAAAGGGAATCGTATTTCCTTCATCAATCAGGCCCACAGCCGCTTCAACCTGCCATTTTTTGACTTCTAATTCTTCAGTCAGTTTTTGTAAAATATCCATGAATAACTCCTGTTTCCGGCAATCCTTATTCTATTGGGCTGCCTCATTTTATCTCTCCTATTTTACCTACTCAGAGACAAAAATTCAATATCCTACAGATTTATCCTTTTTTTATTTGTACTGGCTATCTTTAAGTGGTATACTTTATCTGTAAAAATGTATTTAAGGATGACTCATCATGAATAATACCGACTTTAATGATATCCACCCAAATTACCCCAGGCACGAGACGCTTTACAACAGCTTTTCTTCTGCCTCAAGGATTTTGGGAATACTGGCCCTTGTCAGCATGATCTTCAGTATGATCTACGGTGCAATGATCTTTGGCGGACTGGCAATTATACTTGCCGTTTTATCCAAGGGCTATCACAATTCCCTAAAGGGTCCCGCCCTGGCCGGTATGATCTGTGGCTGCATTGCTGTGATCATAGAGACCCTGATCATCGCTGTGAGTATCTATGCGATCATCTTTATCCCCGAAGTCCGGCAGCAGTTTAATACTCAGTATCAGCAGATCTATGAACAGTTTTATGGTAATGAACCCGTAGACAACCCTTTTGACAATCTGTTTAACAACACGGATATTCCCCGTGTGGAAGGAGGAGACTTATGATCAATCCCATAGGAAATGCAAACACCAGCATTTATCCGGTTTACAGCACTAATGCCGTTTCAGCAGTCAGTTATCCCACTCAGCCCGTTCAGGAACCCTCCGTACTCCGTAATCCCAGTGCCAGTACGGTAAAAGCAGCGGGAAGAAAATCTTCTCCTGCTGAATGTGAGACCTGTGCCAGCCGGAAGTATCAGGACGGCTCCGATGAGATGGTTTCCTATAAATCTCCTACTCAGATCTCTCCTGAGCGTGCCGCTTCTGCTGTAAGAGCACACGAGCAGGAACACGTAAGCAACGCTTACTCTGAAGCAGCTAAAAATAACGGCAAAGTGCTGGCCGCCAATGTCACCCTGAAAACGGCCATCTGCCCGGAATGTGGACGCTCTTATGTCTCCGGGGGAACCACCAGCACACAGATCAAGTATTTTAATGAAGAGAATCCCTACCAGAAGGATCTTAAGAATACGGATGCGCTCAAATATAAGGGAATGAATGTGGATATTGCCTGCTAGTGTAACGGTTTCTAAATAACTGCACCATTCACATAGGATTTTTTTCTGAGAGTGCAGGGCAAAAAACGTAGGCGTAGCGGGCTACGCTGAGGCTTTTTGTCCTGTGCTATCGGGAAAAAAGACATGTGATATGGTGTAGTTAATTTAAAACCGTTACACGAGTTTAAAAATGAAAAAGAAGGGATGGCTGTATGCCGACAGACGTAAACATGCAGCCTGAAATAAGTATATCGATGAATCTAAAAACCTCCAGTCAATTAAAACAGACGGCAAGAGGCCTGCTTTTAGGTAAATACCGGGCTGCTGTATCTGTTCTTCTGGCCACTGAACTTATGGTCAATATTCTCGCCTTAATGGCAGGAGCCAGTAGCACCGGCTACACCATAACAGGACTGATCTTCCAATTGATCATCAGCTTCGTGATCACGTTGTTCTACGGAATCCTCTCTGTAGGAATCAATGCATTTTATCTGAATATTGCCTGCGGAAAACCCTACAGCCTTTCGGACATTTTCCTGGGCTTTAAAACCTGCCCTGATAAGGCCATCGGCATACAGTTTTTCAGCCAGCTGTTTACCAGACTGCCGTTGTATTGCGTTCTCGCCTTTATCCTGTATTTAATTCATCCACTCCTGCAGAACGGGCAGGCTGCTCTTTCAAATGATACTGCCAGTATTACCGCCTTTTCCATTCTGCTCATTGTTTTACTTTTAGGTGCCCTTATCCTTTTCTTCTGGGCAAGCCTGGGATTTTCACAATGTTTCTTTCTGCTTCTGGATTATCCGGACCGAAGCATAAAGGAGATTCTGGGAATGAGCTGGAAACTGATGAAAGGCCACAAGCTTCGTCTTCTTTATATCTATATCAGCTTCCTTCCTCTTGTGCTGGTTAGCTATATTAGTCTGGGAATTGGATTATTTTTTATCATCCCTTATCAGAATATGACCTATACACAATTCTATCTGAACCTTATTCAATACAGAGCAGCTCAAGGCGGACAAAACAGCACACCAACTGCACAATATATTGATTATCAAGTATAAAAAAAGCGCCTGTGGAATACCACAGGCGTTTCTTGTTGTTCTTAAACTTATTTGGAGTAGTCGTAGAAACCTTTACCGGTTTTGATACCAAGCTGTTTTCCACGAACCATTTTCTTTAACAGGGGATGAGGACGATACTTAGGATCACCGGTCTCATCATACATAACGTTCATGATTGCCAGACAGATATCCAGACCAACCAGATCACCTAAAGCCAGAGGTCCCATAGGATGGTTTGCACCCAGCTTCATAGCAATATCGATACCTTCTACAGAAGCAATACCATCTGCATAAATACCAACCGCTTCGTTGATCATAGGGATAAGGATTCTGTTTACTACGAAACCAGGACCCTCTTCAACCTGTACAGGCTCTTTTCCGATTTCTACGGAGATTGCTTTGATCTTATCAACTACTTCTGCAGGAGTATTCAGACCGGCAATAACCTCAACCAGCTTCATTCTGTTTGCAGGGTTGAAGAAATGCATACCGATAACGGGTCTGTCAAGACCGGCACCGATCTCAGTGATGGAAAGAGAAGAGGTATTGGTTGCAAAAATACAGTTAGCAGGAACGATATCCTGTAACTCTTTGAAGGTCTGCTGTTTTACGGACATAACCTCAAGAGCTGCCTCGATGATCAGTTCTGCGTCGGTACAGATGTCCTTGGTACCTGTAGTAATTTTGTTTAAGATAGCGTCAGCAGCTTCCTGGGTAGTTTTGCCCTTGGATACCAGCTTGCTTAAGCCTTTCTCAATTCTTGCCTTACCATTTGCAGCAAATTCTTCATTAATATCGCAAAGATATACCTCGTATCCTTCTGCTTCAGCAAAAGCCTGTGCGATTCCGCCACCCATGGTTCCGGCTCCGATAATACCTACTTTCATGATTAATCCTCCTAATTTTCATCCTGCTTCAGGACAGCCTTCTGCCCTGAAGCATTTTTACTTAACAGTTTTATAATAGCTGTTCAGATATTTTTACAGCCATAATTATGTATTAGCAGTTTTTGAAAGGCTCTTTCACCTTTTCCTTGTTCTTATCCAGGAAAAATGCCATTCCGTATTTCTGATCTTCAGTTTCGAAGCAGTCACCGAACAGCTTCTCTTCGATCACGATAGCCTTATCCATATCTACATCCAGGCCCTCATTAATAGCCTTCTTGCAGTTACGAACAGCGATAGGCGCATTCTTAGCGATTGCTGCAGCCATCTTCTCTGCTGCGGGCATTAATTCTTCCTGAGTATATACTGCATTTACCAGACCGATTCTGTAAGCCTCATCAGCCTTGATATTCTTTGCGGTGTAGATCAGCTGCTTAGCCATACCAGGACTTACCAGACGGGCAAGTCTCTGGGTTCCGCCAAAGCCGGGAGTGATTCCCAGACCAACCTCAGGCTGACCGAACACTGCATTGTCTGCACAGATTCTGATATCACAGCTCATAGCGATCTCACATCCACCACCAAGAGCAAATCCATTGATTGCTGCAATCACAGGAATAGGGAAGGTTTCCAGTTTGCGGAAAATATCATTACCCTTTTTACCGAAAGCTTCGCCTTCTGCCTTGGTAAGAGTACTCATTTCTCCAATATCTGCACCTGCTACGAAGGATTTCTGCCCTGCACCGGTAAGAATCAGACATCTTACTTCATCCAGATTCACTGCGTCCAAAGTTTTGTCCAGCTCTTCCAAAACGCTGGAGTTAAGTGCGTTTAAAGCCTTCTCACGATTGATGGTGATCACGCCCACAGCACCTTTTACTTCATACAAAACGAATTCCATTTATGTAGTTCTCCTTTTCAAATTAGTCTCTTTCAACCAGAGTGGAGCAGCCCATACCGCCACCGATACACAGAGTTGCAAGACCCTTCTTAGCGTCTGCCTTCTCCATCTCATGAAGCAGGGTAACCAGAATACGGCATCCGGAAGCTCCTACAGGATGTCCGATAGCGATTGCTCCACCGTTAGGATTCAGCTGTTTCTCGGTATTGATTCCCAGATCCTTACCAACAGCTACAGACTGTGCAGCAAATGCTTCGTTAGCTTCGATAATGTCGATATCTTCAATCTTCCAGCCGGTCTTATCCAATACTTTCTTGGTAGATGCAACAGGTCCGATACCCATGATAGTAGGATCAACACCGCCCAGAGCACCTGCTACGAAAGTAGCCATAGGCTTAACACCTAATTCTTTTGCTTTTTCTTCGCTCATTACTACGATAGCAGCAGCACCATCATTGATGGTGGATGCGTTACCTGCAGTAACCACACCGTTAGGATTGATAGCACGTAATTTTCCAAGAGATTCAGCGGTTGTGCCGGGACGGATTCCCTCATCTACCTTGAACTCTACCATTTCTTTTTTCTTCTTGATCATTACAGGAACGATCTCTGCTTCGAAGTCGCCTCTTTCCTGAGCTGCAGCAGCCTTCTGCTGGCTGTTTGCTGCAAATGCATCCAGCTCTTCTCTGGTCAGCTTCCACTGATCAGCAATATTGTCTGCAGTCTGGATCATATGATAGTTGTTGAATGCATCCCATAATGCATCGTTTACCATAGTATCAATAAGGGCAGCATTACCCATTCTGTATCCGTAACGTCCCTGTTTCATTGCATAAGGAGCCATGGACATGTTCTCCATACCACCTGCAACAACGATGTCTGCATCTCCTGCCTGAATCATCTGAGCTGCCATGTTTACACAGTTTAATCCGGAACCACAAACTACGTTGATGGTCACAGCGGGCACTTCGTTAGGCAAACCGGCTTTAATGGATGCCTGACGAGCAACGTTCTGTCCAAGACCTGCCTGGATAACGCATCCCATGTATACCTGATCAACCTGCTCAGGCTTAACACCGGCTCTGTTTAACGCTTCTTTAATAACAACCGCACCCAATTCAGCTGCGGGTGTATTGGAAAGAGATCCCCCCATGGAACCAATTGCAGTACGACATGCACCTGCTAACACTACTTTTTTTGCCATTTTCATGACTCCTTTCTGTAAATGAAATTATCCTTCTCGCGAATAGGACATCCGCTTTCTTCGGGCTTATCTGCTTAGTTTATGTACTGATTTTTCTTTTCGCCCAGTGAGGTTATTTTAGCATAGTAACGTGTTTTTTTCAATGTTTTTATTTCCTCCGGCACAGACATTCAGAAAAGTTGATAAATTTTGTCGAATTTTCTCATTCAAATTGTCCAAAGATAAAAAGGCCGCCCCTGGGGAACAGCCTTCTTTTCATTCATTTATATTCTTTTAACCTGTTTTCCCCACGCCAATCAGCGAAGTGTTTGGCATGGATATGAAAATAACTATTTTTACAGCTCAGGCTCCATGATTCCATAGGTATTGCCCTTTCTCTTGTATACCACGTTCACCTGATCCGTTTCTGCATTACAGAAAACGAAGAAATTATGGCCCAGAAGCTCCATCTGGATACAGGCATCTTCAGGATACATGGGCTTAATATCGAAGCGTTTGGTTCTGACGATCTGGATATCCTCATCATCTACATAGTCCTTATCAATGAACTCCTGCTTGAAATTATGATGGGTCTGCTTCTTGTCAATAATTTTATTCTTGTACTTCTTCAGCTGTCTTTCGATGATTTCTTCCACCAGATCAATAGATACATACATATCGTTACTGGTCTGCTCGGAACGGATAATGTTACCTTTTACAGGGATGGTAACCTCAATCTTCTGTCTTTCTTTCTCCACACTCAGAGTAACATGTACCTCTGTCTCTGCCGTAAAATACTTCTCCAGCTTACCTAACTTATCCTCAACTGCTGTACGTAAACCCGGTGTGACATCAATATTCTTGCCGCTGATAATAAACTTCATACTGATCATCCCTTCTGTTTCTAGATTATGGCTTCAGCCATAATTTATTCTATCATTTTATCTATCACTTGTCCATATTATAGTCAATTTTCAGAATTTTTTAAGTTTTCACTTGTAACTGTTGGCCTCTTTTACTTTCTGCTCCTGAAATAACTTCTCCAAATCTTCTCATATACAACTGGGATTTCCCTTAAATTTTCCATTTTCGTAAAAAAAGTCCAAAACAAATGTTTCTTTGTTTCCCTATTCGAGCGTTAAATGAATAACATTTTACCTGTGGATAATGTGTATAACTTCGTGTATAAGTAATTTTTCCCAAAATTTCAAGGTTTGTCCATGTGGAAAACTTTTGTACATCATTTACGTTTTCCCGACTGTATTGTCTGACATTTGTGCATTATTTATAGTTTGCAATTAGTCAAGCATTCTTTCAAAAAATCTTCGCGTGGAATGAAGCCGAAATTATTCGGACAGATCCACAAATCCCATGGATTTTGTCACTTAATAAAATTCATCCAATGGAGAGATAAAAAAGTGTCCTTTAGTAAGCAAACTTACCAAAGGACACTTTTTTATCAGCGTTTCCTTAGAATATCCGCCTTACGTCAATGACTGTATCATAATTTGCATTAGATACGATAATACCGGTTCTTGAGTTACTTGCATGGACAATCTGTCCGTTACCGATATAGATTCCTACATGTCCTGAATAACACACAATATCGCCGGGAATGGCATTGCTGATACTTCCCACACCAATTCCCCTCTTTCGGTCTGCAGATGCGGAATGAGGAAGGGAAACACCAAAATTGGCATATACACTCATGACAAAGCCGGAACAGTCTGCTCCGTTAGTAAGACTGGTCCCCCCATAAACGTAGGGATTGCCCACAAACTGCAGTGCGTAATCTGCAACCTGTTGTCCCAGATCACTGCTATTGGAAGAAGCTGTTGCTACTGCTGCTTCCGCTGCCTGTTGGGCATCTGCTGCTTCCTGGGCCGCTGCCAGCACCCTGGCTTTTCTGGAAGCCTCCTGAGCTGCTTTTCGTTCAGCTTCTTCCCTGGCCAGACGAGCCTGCTCTTCCTCACGGGATTCTGCCTGTACAAACTCTGTACTTAAAGTAACATACTCTTCAGAAACGTAGCCGGCACCTTCTTCAATCTTAACCTGAACCCAGCCGTCCATTTCCTCTGTTACGGTAAGTACTTCATCCATAGGTACCTGGCCCAGAATAGGAGAATCTGTATTTGCTTCCTTGCGGACATTCAGCGTTTCTGTAGTAACCGTAGCAATTCGCCGCCCCACTTCCTTGGCCAGCTCATTGGCTTCCTCACCGGTAACACAGTACTCAGCCTTAACATAACCGGTACAGTTACCGGACTTGATCTTATACCAGCCATTTTCTTCTTCGATAAAGGTTCCTACAGACTTGTCGTATAGCTTACCAACAATCTCTCCCTCTTCGCTGGGAATACTTCTTACATTAACATAATCATTCACCCTGGCAATCACCAGATGAGAATAATCCTCTTCTGAGAGTTCCTTCACTACCGGTGCCGGGAAGGAAATCGGCTCTACGATCTTTACGTCAGAATCATTATAGTGGGCTACTGTTTTTACAGAAACTCCCTCGTCCAGAGAAAGCCCGATACCTGCTGCCGGGAGATTGCTGTTTAAATTAATTGCATAGGTGGAAATGCTATTTCCGGTAAAGAGCAGTGCTGCTGCCAGTGCTCCGGCTGCAACTTTTACTTTATTTTTAGAAAACATAGATTCTCCTGATTAAAACTCTGTAATATCTTGTAACCATTCAGTGTCAATTCACAGAATCACCGTGAGTTACATATTTTCTTTACAAATTGTAATATTTTCGTAACATCTGCTTTACCACTATAGCATCTTGTGAGAATATTGTCAAATCTTTTTCCTTTTTCTATTTTTCATGAAAAAAAGTTACACCGGTATTCCACCGTTGTCTTTTTGTGTTTCTTCTATTAAAATAAAACAACCTATAGAATAATAAGGAGATGTTCCCATGCAATTACCCACCGTTTTGATCACCGGAGCTTCCCGGGGAATCGGCAGAGCCATCGCCCATGCTTTTGCGAAAGGCGGTTATGAACTGTTTCTCACCTGTCGAACCTGTTTTTCCCTGTTGGAGGGATTAAAAATTGAACTGGAAAGAACCTACCATATCCATTGCCATATTTTTCAATGTGATATGGGAAAAGCTGATGATGTCGAAGGATTGTTCAAAATCATCTCTCCTCCCGATATTCTGGTGAACAATGCCGGTATTTCCTATGAGGGCTTATTGTCAGAAATGTCCATAAGTGACTGGGATGAACTGATGGCAACTAATCTCAACTCTGTTTTTTATACCTGCCGACAGGCCATTCCTCATATGGTTCACCGGAAAAAAGGGCGTATCATTAACATTTCCTCTATCTGGGGAAATGTTGGTGCCAGTATGGAAACGGCCTATTCAGCTTCCAAAGGCGGCATGAACAGTCTCACCCGGGCTTTGGCGAGGGAACTGGCTCCCAGCAATATCCAGGTCAATGCCATTGCCTGTGGTATGATCGATACCCAGATGAATCAGGGCTACTCCCAGGAAGAAATTGCCGCCATTCTGGAAGAGATCCCCATGGGCCGCCAGGGCCGTCCTGAAGAGGTGGCCGAACTGGCTCTGTTCTTAGCCCATGCTCCGGAATACCTCACCGGCCAGATCATCACCATAGACGGTGGCTGGACATAAAGAGGCAAAACAGGGATGCCGCATAATTCTTTTTTGAGCTTACTGTATATCCCTTGTTCGCTTGTTGCTATGGACATTGTAGCCCAATATCGGACTATGAGAATGCTAATTTAATCAGTATTCCCTTAGTCCGCTCTTGTGTCTACAATGTCTCCGCAAATGCGTACAAGTGGATAAGCAGTAAGCTTTTTAAGAATTATGCCCCATCCCTGTTTTTCTTTTCACCCTATAGGACTATTCCAGTTCAAAGGCTCCTGTGTAGAGCTGGTAGTAGGTGCCCTTTGCAGCCAGCAGCTCTTCATGGTCGCCACGCTCAATGATCCGGCCGTGATCCAGAACCATGATGGCCTTACTGTTACGGATGGTGGAAAGCCTGTGGGCAATGACGAAGACCGTTCTTCCCAGCATCAGATTATCCATTCCCTCCTGTACCAGAGCCTCCGTCCGGGTATCAATGGAAGAGGTAGCTTCATCCAGGATCATAACCGGCGGGTCTGCCACTGCCGCTCTGGCAATGGAAATCAACTGTCTCTGACCCTGAGACAGACTGGCTCCGTTTCCGGTAAGCATGGTATTGTATCCTTCCGGCAGACGGGTAATGAAGCTGTGAGCATTGGCCAGCTTAGCCGCCACAATACATTCTTCATCGGTAGCATCCAAACGGCCGTAGCGGATATTCTCCATCACCGTTCCCGTAAACAGATTCACGTCCTGCAGCACAATTCCCAGTGAACGGCGCAGATCCGGCTTTTTAATCTTGGTAATATTGATTCCGTCGTAACGGATCTTTCCATCAGGAATATCGTAGAACCGGTTGATCAGATTGGTGATGGTCGTTTTTCCCGCACCCGTTGCTCCTACAAAAGCAATCTTCTGTCCCGGCTTCGCATACAGAGAAATATCATGCAGCACTTCTTTTCCGGGTACATAGCCAAAATCCACGTGCTCGAACACCACATCTCCCTTAAGCTCCGTATAAGTGATCGTACCGTCTGCCTTATGGGGATGCTTCCAGGCCCAGATACCGTGCTGATTGTCGGTCTCCTCCAGCTCCCCCTTGTCGTTCCACTTTGCACGGACCAGGGTGACGTAGCCCTCATCTGCTTCCGGCTCTTCATCCATCAGGGCAAATACCCTGGCAGCTCCTGCAAGAGCCATGGCAACCATGGAAACCTGCATGGACATCTGTCCAATGGTCTGGGAAAGCTGTCTGGACATTCCCAGAAAACTGATGATGATTCCCGCCGTAATGGTTCCCCCTCCGGAAAATCCCAGATTGGGGGCTCCAATAAGCACCAGAATACCACCCACAATAGCCAGGAGCACATACATCAGATTTCCCACATTGTGAAGAATAGGCATCAGAACATTTCCCGCCTGATGAGCCCTCTCTCCATCAGAAAAAAGCTGCTCATTCAGTTTGCGCAGATCCTCTTTGCTTTCCTCCTCATGGCAGAAAACCTTCACCACCTTCTGGCCTTCCATCATCTCCTCAATGAAGCCTTCCACTCTGGCAAGTGATTTCTGCTGCTCCATCATATACTTTGCACTTGCCCCTGCAAATTTTTTGGTTATGGTCAGCATGATGCCGATAAAGATCCAGACCGTGACGGTCAGCCAGATACTGTAGTAGAGCATCATAATAAACATGGAAATTACGGACAGGCCGGACTGGATCAGCATAGGAAGACTCTGTCCGATCATCTGCCGGATGGCATCTGTGTCATTAGTATAATTACTCATAATGTCCCCATGGGCATGGGTATCAAAATAGCCAATCGGCAATGCTTCCATCCGGTTAAACATCCCGTTCCTTAAATTCTTTAAGGTTCCCTGGGTGATAGTGGCCATGATCCGGTTATAGGTAAATGAAGCTATTACACCAAAGCAATAGAAAATAGCCATGGTGCCCAGAATGGAAACCAGCTGCTGCCATACGGCAGAAAGTCCCAGACTGATTCCCGGTGTGATCACCTCATCAATTAATCGCTGCATAAATACGGTGGCTACCGTGGATGCCAGTGCACTGATGATGATGCAGATCACTACTACGATCATATGCACTTTATAATGAGCCAGGATCACTCCCAGTAATCGCTTAAAGGTTCCCGGCTGTATTGGTGGTTTTTCTCTTCTTTGTCCTTCCATAGAACCCTCCTTTATGCTTCTTTTGCCCTGGTCTGGGAATCGTATACCTGATAGTAGATTCCTCTTTTTGCCAACAGCTCTTCATGGGTGCCCGATTCTGCAATGCGGCCATCCTCCATCACCAGAATATGGTCAGCATCCTCCACCGAGGATACCCTTTGGGCAATAATGATTTTGGTGGTATCCGGAATCTCCTCCCGGAAGGCTTTCCGGATCAGAGCATCCGTTTTGGTATCTACCGCCGAGGTAGAATCATCCAGAATCAGGATCTTAGGTTTCTTTAACAGGGCTCTGGCAATACAGAGTCTTTGTTTTTGGCCTCCGGAAACGTTGGTTCCTCCCTGTTCGATATGGGTATCATATTGATCCGGAAACTGTTCAATAAACTCATGGGCCTGGGCCAGCTTGCACACATGGATCAGCTCCTCATCTGTGGCTTCCTTTTTTCCCCAGCGCAGGTTTTCCTTAATCGTACCGAAAAAAAGAACGTTCTTCTGCAGTACCACTGCCACCTGACTTCTTAATGCCTCAAGGTCGTACTCCCTTACATCTTTTCCCCCCACCAGGACTCTTCCCTCGGTTACGTCATACAACCGGGAGATCAGCTGAATCAAAGAAGTCTTTGAGGAACCGGTTCCTCCCAGAATACCTATAGTCTGACCGGAGGAAATATTCAGATTAATATCGGTCAGGGCCGGTTTTTCACAATGGGCAGTATACTGAAAGGTTACATGGTCAAATACCACACTTCCATCCTGCACCGTTTTTTCTCCATTTTCCGGTGAAGTCAGGGTACTCTCATGGTTCAGTACCTCCACAATACGATGACAGCCTTCTGTGGCAATGGACACCATAACGAAGGTCATGGACAGCATCATCATGGAAGAAAGGATCTGCACTCCATAGCTGATCAATGAGGACAGCTGCCCTGTGGTCAGTTCGGTAGCTCCCGTATTGATGATCAGCTTTGCCCCCAGAAAGCTCACTAAAAGCATGGTCGTAAAGATACAAAACATCATAATGGGGTTGTTCAGGGCAAGAATTTTTTCTACACTGGTAAAGTCCTTTCTTACCTCCTCCGAAGCCTGTTCAAACTTCTGCTTTTCATAGTCCTCCCGGACAAAGGATTTCACTACACGGATGCCTGCCACATTTTCCTGCACAGAGTTGTTCAGGGCATCATACTTTTTGAAAATTCTGTTAAAAATAGGAAAGACCTTAAAGATAATGGCAAACAGGGCAATTCCCAAAACAGGCAGAATAGCCAGAAAAATGAGGGCCATTCTTGCATGGATCCGAAAGCTCATGATCACCGAAAAGATCAGCATTAAGGGTGTTCTTACCGCAATGCGGATGATCATCTGGTAGGCATTCTGCACGTTGGTCACGTCCGTGGTCATTCTGGTTACCAGAGAGGATGTGGAGAAATGGTCGATATCCCCAAAGGCGTAATCCTGGATTTTAAAGAACATATCCTGTCTGAGATTTTTGGCAAAGCCGCAGGATGCAGTGGCCGCTTCTTTTGCCGACAGTACACCAAATACCAGTGACAGGCCCGCAAGAACCACAAGAACACCACCATATCTGATAATGGATCCCAGACTGTTTCCTCCTATTTTATCGATAAGACTGGCCATGATCAGAGGCAGAAGACATTCCAGTACCACCTCCATGGCAATAAAAATCGGTGTCTTTATAGAAGCACTTTTGTATTCCCGCACACTTTTCAGTAATGTTTTGATCATAATACTCCTCCTTCATGAATGAAAAGGATGCCGGTTTTTCCAGCATTCTCTTCATTAATTATATCCATTCCTCTCGCTTCTCTCAGGCACAAAACGTTATGAAAATCTACTTCTCATTTTCAATCTTCCTGCTCCAGATTGGCATAAACCCGTTTCAGCAGATGGATCAGTTCCTGCTGCTCCTCAGGTAAAAGTCCTGCTGCCATCTGCAACTCATTCTGTTGTTTTTTTTCATCCACCCTTTCCTTGATCTCATAGGACTTAGGTGTAAGACCAACCAGCTTATTCCTGCGATCCTGTGGATCCGGATAGCATTCCACAAATCCGTTCTTTTCCAGCCGGGAAACCAGCCCCACTACCGTAGGATGGGCCACATCCAGCCAGGCTTCAATCTCCTTCTGAGTCGCCTTTGGACCATAACGATGGAGATAACTCAATATCCTCACCTGGGAAAAGGTCAGGTCATACTGCTTCAACTCAGCATCACCCTGGGTGCGCATTCTGTCACTGATTAATTTGATCAGATAGCCGATATCATCCTTTTTCATTATGGTACACCTTTCTGTAGCTTGCTACATATTTTATTCTTCTTTTTTTCTTATGTCAATCTCTTTTATAAAATCAAATAGACATATGCCATAAAATTTTTTATAATTAATACGGTCCTTTCTGTAACCGTTCATTCTTCCCTTGAACCCTTACCTGTTTCTACTATTTTGAATAGTACCACACTGCAAAAATAGGAGCCCTGCCATGACAGATTTTTCAATCTATTTTCCCTTCTGGGATAAACTTACTGCCGCTCAACAAAAGAAGCTCAATGGTTCCGCCCTCTTTAGGAGGGTGCGAAAGGGAACCATTCTGCATAATGGTTCTGCCGACTGTACAGGCCTTATCTTAATCGCCCGGGGACAGCTGCGGGCCTACATCCTTTCTGCAGAAGGACGGGAAATATCTATCTATCGTCTTTTCGAGCGGGACATCTGTCTCTTCTCTGCCGCCTGTATGATGCAGAACATTCAGTTTGAGATCACTCTCGAATCAGAAAAAGACTCTGAAATATGGACCATTCCTTCTGAGGTGTATAAAGGACTTATGGAAGATTCTCTTCTTTTATCCCATTATACCAATCAGATCATGGCCAGCCGTTTTTCTGAGGTCATGTGGCTGATGGAACAGATTCTCTGGAAAAGCTTCGATAAACGGCTAGCTGCCTTTTTGACTGAAGAAAGTGCCATTGAAGAGTCCTCCGTTCTTAAGATCACACATGAAAAAATAGGTAGCCACCTTGGAAATCCCCGTGAAGTGGTTACCCGTATGCTCAGCCATTTCCAGAATGAAGGTTTGATCAGACTGGGGCGCGGCAGTATCGAAATATTAGATAGAAAAAAACTTCTGGCTTTACAGGAGAAGGTCTGATCAACCTTCTCCTGCTGCTTTTTTCCTCCTATTCATGGGCTTTAGCCTTACAGATCAGCTGGGTCATGGTTCCCATAGGGCAATAGACACACCACGAACGAGGCCTGTATAAAATCATCGTTACAAAGCCCAGAACCGTAGATGTCAGCATTACCGAATAAAAACCAAAGGCAAACTGCCCCACCCAGGGAGTAAGTGTTCTGGTATGGTAAGCCCAATGCCAGGGAAGCTTAAACGTCCAAAGCAGGGTTACTGCTTCACGAAGACTTTCTGCTCCGGCAAAAACCAACCAGGTATTTACCAGCATCTGGGCAAACATAGTCAGAAAAAATATCAGAAAGCCATATCTGAACCACTTGCTTTTCATCCAGCCCGGTATATCCTTCCTTCTGGATAAGCCGAAAGTACCTCCCAGCAAACCAAATAACTGCCCCCTGCCGCAATAACGGTTACAGTAAGCTTTATTCCCTTTAACTGCTGAATTGATCAAAGGGATGAAAAAACAGAGTAGTCCCAGCCAGGCAAACAGAATATTAAAAAATCCCAAAAGAAGATAGCTGAGAGACACTATCCACATATAATCGTACCAGTGCTTTTTTTTCCTATTCTTCATGCTACCACCTCCCGAATCGTAATTATGGATGCAGGACACTCTTTTGCGCATTTTCCACATCCCACACAGATCTGTCGATCAATCTCAGCCATAATTCCCTTAACAATCTGAATTGCTGAAACCGGGCACTCTTTCACACAACAGCCACAGGAAACACAATACTCCTGTTCAACGAATGCTTTTCTTCTTTTTCTTTCCATTTTACTCTCCTTACTGAATTGATGTGCTAATTATATAAAATGAAAACCAAAATACTGTGATGTTCTCACAGAATATATTAAAAGAACACGAATTTTCTTGAAAAAAGGCGAAATTTAGAATAGGATGAAGTATATCAACTTTAGATTACTAAAGATAATTCTTTGGGGTACAGAAAGGAGAAAACTATTCATGAATCAACTGTTATTTTTAGCCCCTCTTCTGGGGGCTGCGGCACTTTTGTTTGCCTATATTCTGGCAAAACGGGTGTCCAATGCGGATGCAGGCACGGATCGGATGAAGGAGATCGCCGCCTTTATCCATGAGGGAGCCAGGGCCTTTTTGATGGCAGAATACAAAATTCTGGTCTTCTTCATCATCGCATTATTCGTTTTGATCTGTATCGGCATTAATGCAGATACTGCAGTAGCCTTCCTTGTAGGTGCAATTTTTTCCACCCTGGCCGGCTATTTCGGAATGAATGTGGCTACCAAGGCCAATGTAAGAACTGCAGCTGCAGCGATGAATTCCGGAAAAAACAAAGCACTTTCCATCGCCTTTTCCGGCGGTGCCGTAATGGGAATGTCCGTTGTCGGCCTGGGTCTTCTGGGCTGTGGTATCTTCTATATGATCACCGGAAATGCCGATGTGTTATCCGGCTTTTCCCTGGGTGCTTCTTCCGTAGCTTTATTTGCCCGTGTAGGTGGTGGTATCTACACCAAGGCTGCTGACGTCGGTGCCGACCTGGTAGGTAAGGTTGAAGCCGGTATTCCCGAGGATGACCCCCGTAACCCTGCCACCATTGCCGACAATGTAGGTGACAACGTAGGTGACGTTGCCGGTATGGGTGCTGACCTTTTTGAGTCTTATGTAGGTTCCATCGTATCTGCTGTTACTCTGGGTATTGCCTATCATAAGGTGGAAGGAGCCATCTTCCCTCTTCTTTTATCTGCAGTAGGTATTCTTGCCTCTATTCTGGGTACCTTCTTTGTAAAGGGTGATGAAAATTCCAGTCCTCATAAGGCACTGAAGGCAGGAAGCTATTCCTCCAGTATCATCGTGGTAGTTGCTTCTTTATTCCTGAGCAAATATGCTTTCGGTAATTTTAAAGCAGCTATGGCCATCATCATCGGCCTTATCGTAGGTCTGTTGATCGGCTACATTACCGAGGTTTATACCTCCGGAGACTATCGTTTCGTGAAAAAGATTGCCCAGCAGTCAGAAACCGGTTCAGCCACAACTGTAATCAGCGGTATCGCAGTAGGTATGCATTCCACTGCTATCCCGATCCTTCTGATCGCTGTGGGTATCATCGGTTCTTATCTCTTCGATGGCCTGTATGGTATCGCTCTTACTGCTGTAGGTATGCTGTCTACTACCGGTATCACCGTTGCTGTTGATGCCTATGGTCCTATTGCCGATAATGCCGGAGGAATTGCCGAAATGAGCAACCTTCCTAAAAACGTCAGAGCCATCACTGACCAGCTGGATGCTGTAGGAAATACTACTGCCGCTATGGGTAAGGGCTTTGCCATCGGTTCTGCTGCTCTTACTGCACTGGCACTCTTCGTTTCCTATGCGGAAGCAGTAGATCTGTTTACCAGCGGTATCAATCTTTTAGACTATAAAGTAATCGTAGGCCTCTTTATCGGAGGTATGCTGCCCTTCTTCTTCTCTGCACTGACCATGGATTCCGTTTCCAAGGCTGCTTACGAGATGATCGAAGAGGTAAGGAGACAGTTCCGTACCATCCCCGGTATTCTTGAAGGAACAGGAAAGCCGGACTACACCAGCTGTGTGGCTATTTCTACCAAGGCTGCACTGAAGGAGATGCTGGTTCCCGGTATTCTTGCCGTAGTCGTTCCCCTTGCTCTTGGCATTCTGCTGGGAACTGCTGCCTTAGGCGGTCTCCTTGGCGGTTCACTGGTTACCGGTGTATTACTGGCCATTTTCATGTCCAACGCAGGCGGTGCCTGGGATAATGCAAAGAAGTACATCGAAGAAGGCCACCATGGCGGAAAAGGAAGTGAACCTCATCGTGCCGCCGTTGTAGGCGACACTGTAGGTGATCCTTTCAAAGATACCTCCGGTCCTTCACTGAACATTCTGATCAAGCTGATGACCGTTGTATCCCTGGTATTTGCCCCTCTGTTTTTACTGGTAAATCAGGGTATGGGTCTGCTTCATTAATAAAAGGAGGAAGTCATCATGAATGTATTTGAAAAAGAGTTTGATTTTATCGTTGAAAAAGCAAAATCCTTAAAAAAACCTGCCAGAGTCGTAGTTGCCGGTGCTGATGCAGAAAATATCCTCCAGGCTGTTTTCCAGGCTGAGGCTGATGGTTTTGCTATCCCTGTACTGGTAGGCCATGAAGAAACGATCATGGAAGAGCTTCAGCGTTTCGGCCTTGCTGACCGCAGATATGAAATGTGCAATATCGCAGGAGATGAAAATGTGGTTCAGCATGCCATCGACGTGATCAATCTGGGACTGGGCGATATTCTGATGCGTGGAAACACCTCCACCAGAGATTTCCTGATGCCTGTTTTAAACAAGGCAAATAAGCTGGTAAAAGAGGAAGTGATCAGTGAAGTAGCCATGATCAAGGTGCCCCATTATGAAAAGATCGTAACCCTGTCCGATGTTTCCGTAATGATCCAGCCCTCTGTGGAAAAAAGAAAGCTGATCATTAAAAATATGGTAAGAGTTCTTCACAAGTTGGGAATCGACAATCCCAGCGTTGCCGTTATGGCATTGGTGGAAAAGCCCAGCTTCCATATGCGGGATACCGTTGAGGCTCAGACTATCGTGAGAGATCATCTGACTTCTCCTATTGCCAAATGTGAAGTTGTCGGCCCTATTCCCTGGGATTTGATCGTCAGCAAGGAAGCTGCCCGTCTGAAGGGCTATGACTGCCCGTACTGCGGTGAATTCGATGCCATCTGCGTTCCCGATGTTATGACCGGAAACACACTGATGAAGGCTTTGATGATGTCTGCTGATGTTAACAGCCTGGGGATCATCGCCGGAGCCACCATTCCTATTGCCATCACTTCCAGAAGCAGCAGCATGGAACATGCCTATCTTTCCCTGGCTGCCTGTGCGGCATTGATGAAAACAAAATAACTATTGATTAAACTGGTTAAAAGCTGTTGTAGCCCGGGCATTCTATTCCCAGACTGCAACAGCTTTTCTTCTTTAGTATCATTTATCATTAGTTCGATATAATGATTATTTTTTATTATAATTCTACTTTTCTTTTTTTACTTTATACAGTATAATGATTCCAGAATGAATTGTTAAGATAATTATGCTAAGAAAAGATGTTCCCTAATTTTTCACGAAAGGAGCACTTTATTATGTTGGACACCAAAGATATTGAATTACTAACCTCCATTTTCAGACAGGAGCTTAACCAAACGCTTAATACTTCACTGGACAAACGCTTTGCCGAGCAGGACACCAAATGGGAAAAGATTCTGGATGAACGCTTCGCCAAACAGGACGCCAAGTGGGAAAAGATTCTCGATGAACGCTTCTCCAGACAGGATGCCAAATGGGAAAAGATCCTCGATGAGCGCTTCGCCAGGCAGGACACCAAGTGGGAAAAGATCCTCGATGAACGCTTCGCCAGGCAGGACACCAAATGGGAAAAGATTCTCGATGAACGCATATATAAAAGTGAGTGTATGCTTCTCGATGAACTTGACCGCCTGGAGTCCAGGCTTACCAGAAGAATGGACAGAATGCAGGAGGACCTGGATCAGCTAAACCAGGGCTTTCGAATTCTATACATAGAGCGGGGAAATTTTCAGCTCTTACAGGAACGTCTGGATTCCTATGAGATACGTCTGGCTGCCCTGGAAAAAACAATAGCCTAAGACTCTGACAGGTATAAAACAAGCCACAGCTTTGATGCGATCAACCTCAAGACTGTGGCTTATTTCTTTCTTCCTTTTTACCGAAATAAATAATAGGAAAACAACTGTTGATCAAACAAAGATAGGAGGGACGACCATGGAAAAAAATACTCACCTTGTCAATATCTATTTAAAAATACACCACAAGCAGTCCCTGTCCATGGATGACCTTCGTTATCTGGCAAAATATGACCCCGAATGCTTCGAAAAAACCTGTAAAAATGTTGTCTATAATATTCCTGAAGCGAAACCGATCATGGAGCCGCCTATCGAAAAACCGCCGGCCTTTACCCCATCTGTGGAAGTAACTGCACGAAAAAATATTGAAAAAATTCTGGAGAATTTAAAGCGCCTGGAAATTAATGATCTGCCCATCCCTAATATTGACGGAACTAAGATCAGAAATCTCCTTGGCAGCCTGTATATGGAATTACTCTTCCCTCACAACGACAAAAGCGACAGCTTCATGAATGTAGCTCCCCCGGAAACAAAGTCCTCCTTTGATCAAAAGGCCTAGGGAAAACTATGGCCAGCCTTTCCATGTCTCTGGTACGTATCCCACCGTTGCCTGCTTTCCGTTTCTGACGATAGGCGTCCTGATCACCTGCTGGTTGGCCAGAAGCTTTTCTTCCCTTTCCTCACGGGCAATATACTTTACCAGAGCCAGGGCATCCTTATCCTTACACTCCTCATTTATCATTACATCAATACCGCCTACTGCCTGACAGACACTGCGAAACTCACCTTTGCTGATTTCCTTTTCATTCATGTCGATAAATTGAAACTTAATGCCACGCTCTTTGAAATAACGCTGAGCCTTCTTTGTATCGTTGCATTTTTTTGTCCCGAAAATTTGTATGTTCATTGTAACCTCCTCGCTCTTTGCCTGTGATACTGATTAAATTAACCCCATATGCCATATTCATTCCATTAACCTACTCCAACCATTGGATAAATGCCGTTTTATCCAGGCTGTTATACCCTGCATTTTTGTAAAAGTCTAACGTCTTTTTATCTTTAGAACCTGTAAGCAACATTATCTTATCGCAATTTTCATTTATGGCTATATCTTTGGCATAGTTCAGACAGGCTGTAGCATAACCTTTCCCGCGATGTTCTCTATGGGTGACCACATTTTCAATAAAAGCATAAGGCCTGATTCCCCTCGTCAGATTGAGAATGATCACGCATACGCAGGAGGCCACAATCTTTCCATCAGACTCAGTCACAATAAGATGGTGATTCTTATCTGCCATGATGTTTGACCAGACCTGCTTTAAATACTCAGATTCTCTCGGGATTTCTGTCTCATGTAAAAATAAATACAGCTCCAAAATCCCCTGTAAGTCATTTTCACGGGCTTCTCTGGTTATCGGCAATTCTCTCTCCTCCTCTGGTTATAATTAATTGCTATTATCCTATCAATATCTCTACTTCATGAAAGGAACCCGTCTATGCCCTCACCTCGTACCAACTGGCACGAAGCCGTTACCTGTGCCATTCAGATCGACCTTCGGGAGTATTCCCATCTACTGGACTATCAGACAGAACACTATCTGTCTCCCAACAAAAACCGCATTGATCTTCTGATCATCCGTAAGCAGTTAGATATCCATATCCCAAAGCACATTGCTTCCCTCTTTCGCATACATAACCTGTTTGAGATCAAAGGTCTGCACTCTACTCTATCTCCCGATACCTATTATAAAACCAACGGTCATGCAGGCTATTACATTAATACCTTTCCCGGCACCAATGCTATCGACAGACGGGAAGTGACCCTATCCTTCCCCACCTTCCGTTATCCCAAACTTCTCTTTAAACATTAGGCGAAATATTGTAATAAAATAATTGAAAATCCATTTCCAGGGGTGTGTTATATAAAAAAAGAGATGTATGCCACTCAGGTTTTGGTTATAAGGGAACTATGCCCCGAGGATTCCCTCTATCTGACCTGTCTGAAACAACATTTTGATGATCAATTCCTGATCGGCAGCCTGGCTGATAACTATGCTTTAAACCGGAATAACATCTTATACAATCGCTACATGAACCAGTTCATCACTTCCCACACGAAAGGAGACCAACCTATGATCTGTGAAGCTATTTTTAACCTGTACGGCACCAGCTCTGAAGAAATAAGAGAAGATGAGAAAAAGAAGTATCTTCCCCGGATTCAACAATTAACATCAGAAAATAATCTTTTAATGAATGAGAACAACCAACTAAAGCAGCTCTTAAAGCAGAATAACATTTCCTATTAAACTTAATTCCCTGGATTACCACATGGATGACCTGATCATCCATGTGGTAATCCTAAGCAATTTAAAAAAATTGCATGCTTTATACCTATTCAATAAATGGGAATTGTCAATCAACATTAAGCCTTTGTGTGGAAAGCTGTATTTGTTCCACCTCAATCATACCATCGGTAATGCAGTTTAACTGGCTTTCATAAGCGTTAATTGTTACTTTGTCTCCAACTGTTAAATCAGTAAATTGAATAAGTGACACTTCTTCTGTATCATAATCAACATAAAGGATTTCTTGATCTTCTATCAGTTTTTTACAGTCAATTGCACACTTTTCTCCAAAGACTTTGCCTTCTCCAAAGTCAGTGACATAAACAATCTGATTGTCAGTATCAATCTCAATTATTTCGGCATTTATACCCAGATGCAAAATGTCCTCTCTATCCTCCTGGTTACAAGCGACCAGCCCGCAAAAACAAATAATGATCAAAACCAATGTAGCCACTGTCTTTTTCATACACTCATCCTCTTTTTCAAATCAAAAAAATCATCATGTTCTCTATAGTAATTTATTCCGGATACAAAGTCCTCGATAGAAGCATCTGTATAATCTCTTGGCAGACTCTTTATGTATTCTATAAAATCTTCCTTACAAAAGATACTATTAGTCTTTTCTATCATACAAATTTACATACTTCGCTTCATTCTGTAGTCTCGCAGAGCAAAATATACCCTTTACACAAATTTTTGATTTGTATCATGGGTATTTCGTACACACCAAGTAAGCCCCCAAAAATTAAACTTGTAACGAGGCATCAATATAGTTTCTTACCAAATCCCAAAAGCTATCATAATCATTATGAATTGCCAATTTATCACAGAGAGAATCGTAATTTTCTCCATATCCCTCTGGAGTCATTGCCTTTGCTTGACACAATACATCTGCCTCATTGCTTGCTCCGCAATTATCCAATGCCTTCACACTCTCTCATTAATCTTTCTGATCACCCGGCAGGGATTTCCTGCCGCGACACAGTTTGCCGGAATATCCTTCGTTACCACGCTTCCGGCACCGATCACCGAGCCTTCCCCGATGGTTATACCGGGAAGAAGGATCGCTCCTCCGCCAATCCAGCAGCCATCACCGATTTTTACCGGAAGGGCATAGGTCCGGCAAAAATATTCTCCGTTCTCCGGCTTCCAGTCAGGTGTCAGGCGGTCTCTCAGCTCTACCGGATGGGTGGAGGTATATATCTGCACGTTGGAGGCGATCAGCACATTGTTTCCAATCTGGATTTTATTACAATCTATAAAGGTACAGTTCATATTGATGGAAACATTATTTCCCAGATAAATATTTCTGCCATAATCACAGATAAATGGTGCTCCCACCGATACGTTACTGCCTATGCTGCCGAACAGCCGCTTTAACACCTCGGTCTTTTCCTTCTTCTGTTCATAGGAAAGGGCATGGTACTCAGCCAGAAGGCTTCTTGCCTGCCCTTTAAATTCCAGAAAGACCTCATGATGGCAGTCGTACCATTCACCCGCCATACATTTTTCAAACTCGGTCATTTTGCATCTCTTTCCCTTCATTCAATCCACATTACACGGCAGTATTTTTACAAAAAAATACAGCAAGACACCAAATTTATCCCGAGCAGCTTTCTCGGTCAGGTACCACTTTGCCCCATTTCCTCCAACAGATATCCAAAAATATGGAGGCTGAGCTTCATCACATTATGCCGTAAAAGATTATTTTTTACCGTCACATAATCATCATAGATCACCCGCTCTACCAGTGCTTCTGTTTCTTCCTTATCCAGCTCCACAGGATCCTTCTGCTCCAGGGACTCGTATCGTCTCGCCATAGCCTCATCGATCTTTCCTTCATTGGCGATGACCACATCGATTTTTCGTTTTTTCAGATAGTGATTCAGCAGACGGATGTGATCCGATACCTTGAACTCCTCCGTCTCCCCCGGCTGGGTCACCATATTGCAGACATACATGATCTTTCCGCGGCTTCTGTCTATAGCCTTGAGAATCTCCTCACAGATCAGATTGGGAATGATACTGGTAAACAGGCTCCCCATGCTGAGAATGATCAGATCTGCCTCCTCCAGAGCATGTACTGCTTCCTTAGTGGGAATGGGTTCATCCTTGTAAAAAACACGTCGTATTCCCTGCTTATCCTGGGTAATATGGTGTTCCCCTTCCACAATGCTTCCGTCTGCCATCTCTCCCATCAAAACCACATTATCCTCCGTCAAAGGCACTACCTTTCCTTTCAGATTAAAAACCTTACTCAAAGCCTCTATTCCATCGGACAGATTTCCTGTGATCTCAGAGGATGCGGTAAGCAGAAGATTCCCTACCGTATGGCCGTCCAGATCACTGGTGGTTTTAAAACGATAGTTAAAGAGATCCATCACTAACGGCTCCGTTTCCGAAAGAGCCACCAGAACCCTTCGTATATCCCCTACTGCCGGAATATTAAATTCCTCCCTTAAGACTCCTGTACTGCTTCCGTCATCACAGACCGATACGATAGCCGTCAAATCCACAGGAAACTCCTTTAATCCGCGAAGTAACGTAGAGGAACCCGTTCCTCCGCCCAATACAACCACTTTTCTTTTCATTTTCTTAAACCACCTTTACATAAAAAAGGCTGTTGTAAAATTCCTGACCAGGCTTACTGCTTATTCACTTGTACGTATTTGCGAAGACTTTGCAGACCAAAGAGCGGACTTTAGTCCGATATTTGTCTGCAATGTCCGCAGCAACAAGCGCCCAAAGGATAACCGTAAGCAAAGAAAGAATTTTACAACAACCCCCTGATCTTATTTTTCCACCAGCTGACAGATGATATCCACACAGGTTTCAATGCCCAGTTTGGAAACATTTAACGATACATCATAGTTATTTCCCTGTCCGAATTCTGTGTGACTATAGTATTTACAGTATTTTTTACGTGCTTTATCCACCGTCCGCAGTTCCTCACGGATTTTTTCTTCCGTTTCCTCCGGGCGTTTCTTTTTCATCCAGTCTATACGCCATTTTTCATCCCCACAGATAAACACATGGAGAGAATGGTCAAATTCCTTCAGAATCGTATTGGCATTTCTTCCGATAATCACACAGCTTCCTTTTTCCGCCAGCTTCTTCATTACCTCCCGCTGTGCCTCATAGAGCCGGTCACTGGTAGAGCGGTTATAAAATTCAAACAGGCTCTGGGCAAAACCAAAATCAGCCTGTACCTTTTCATCCCACTCCAGCACACTTTCCACATTCAGATTACTGTCCTCGGCACCATGAAGAATGATTGCCTTATCATAAAAATGATACCCCAGCCGTTTTGCCACTTCATGTCCAATAGTCGTACCTGCCGCACCAAATTCACGACTGATCGTAATGATTTTTTTCATCCAAACTCCCTCCCTTGTCCTATAATACTTTATTCAGGAAATCTATGGTTCTGGGCTCCTTGGGATGGTTAAATACTTCCTCCGGGGTTCCCTGTTCTACGATATAACCGGCATCCATGAATACCACCCGGTCAGCTACCTCTCTGGCAAAGCCGATCTCATGGGTAACCACCACCATGGTCATTCCCTCTGCAGCCAGCTCCTTCATAACCATCAATACCTCTCCTACCATCTCGGGATCCAGTGCCGAGGTAGGCTCATCAAAAAGCATAACATCGGGATTCATGGCCAGGGCTCTGGCAATGGCCACACGCTGCTTCTGGCCACCGGAAATCTGTGAAGGATACACCTCTGCCTTATCTGCCATTCCCACTCGCTTCAACAGCTGCATTCCCTTTTCCCTGGCCTCTGCCTTCGTCATTTTTTTCAGTTCTACAGGAGCCAGCATGATATTTTCCAGAACGGTCTTATGGGGAAAAAGATTAAAATGCTGGAAAACCATACCGATATTTTCCCTAAGTTTATTAATATCCGTCTTGTGGTCGGTTACACACTGTCCATCTACCAGGATGGTGCCGCCGGTTGCCTTTTCCAGCTGATTCAGACAGCGTAAAAAGGTAGACTTTCCACTGCCGGAGGGTCCCAGGAGAACCACTACCTCCCCTTCCTCAATATCCATGCTGATATCCTTTAATACCTCCAGCTTTCCGAAGCTCTTTTTTAAATTTTCCACATGGATCTTTACTTCTCTATCTGCCACGGCTCAACCTCCTTTCCAATCGCTTTGCAAGCTTACTGAGGGTAACGATCACTACCATATACATGATACCGATGATCGCCCAGGTTTCCAGACTTTTGAAGGTATTACCCATGATCGTCTTACCTACGTTGGTCAGTTCAGTAAAGCCGATAACGGAAAGAATGGAGGTATCCTTCAGGGTAATAATAAACTGGTTGATAATGGAAGGGATCATGGTCCGGATCGCCTGGGGAAGGATAACCAGCCTCATACTTTTTCCATAACTGAGTCCAAGGCTACGACTGGCCTCCATCTGCCCCTTGTCTACACTCTCAATACCGGCACGAATGATCTCCGCCATATAGGCACCACAGTTCATGGAAAGGGCGATGGCACCTGCCTGTATGGAGGACAGACGAAAATCAGAAAATCCTATGGTCTGAATGGCCGTGGGAATACCAAAATAGATAAAATAAGCCAATACGATCAGAGGAACGCCCCGGACAGCATCCACGTAAAAGGTTCCGATCAGATTAAATACTCTGTTCCTTCCTACATTCATCAGCGCAAAAATAAGGCCGATGACCATAGCAAATAACAAAGAAAGAAAGGTTTGTAAAAGTGTACGCCCCATACCCTCAAGGAGCATGGTTCCATAAGACTGAATAATGCCGATCATGCATTCTCCTCCGTTTGCTTCATCTTATTAAGAAAAGCGTGAGAAACCCTCAATCAAATTTCTCACGCTTTTGTTATCACTTTATAAGTATTATTTCAGGTACTTATCGATAATCTCGTCGTAAGTTCCGTTTTCTTTAATATTTGCAAGTCCTGCATTGAACATATCCAGAAGCTCCTGGTCGTCTGCATTCATAATTGCAAAGCCGTAGGGTGCTCCTTCACTTTCCATTCCTTCAGGAATCTGAAGTGCAAGATCACCTTCTTTGATGGAGCTGGCCATAATAGGAGTATCTTCTACGCAGGCTACGCTGTTGCCAAGAAGTACATCCTGATACATGGTAGGTGAATCTTCAAATACGGTTACCGTAAAGCCATACTCATCCTTCAGGCTGTTAGCAAAATCAGCTCCTGCCGTTCCATTCTTTACCGCTACATTCTTGCCTTCCAGCTCTTCAAAGGTATCAATATCACTTCCCTTTGCCACAACGAAGGTCTGGGTAGCATCATAATATCCTTCAGAGAAGATCCATCCTGCATCAATACGTTCCTGCTTAATGGTAGCACCGGCAATGAGACCGTCTGCCTGACCTGCCTGTACTGCTGCTACTGCAGCATCCCAACCGAGGCTCTGAAGCTCGTACTCGAATCCCTGATCTGCTGCGATTGCTGCAAGAAGATCTACATCAATACCAACGAATTCATTGTTCTCATTAGTGTATTCAAAGGGCTTGAATACAGTGTCAGTTGCAATGATCCATTTCTTTCCTTCAGTGGAAGCCTCGTCAGTTGCTGCATCGGTTGCCGCTTCCTGTGTTTCTGCTGTCTGGGTTTCGGCAGATGCACTGGTATCTCCACCGGTACTGCTGCCACAACCAACAAGCATAGCTGCGGTCATCAATCCGCATAATAAAGCTGCTGATAATTTTTTCATAATAAATATTCCTCCTGTATAATCATGCAAAATACTCTTGGCATTTTACCTCCTATATTATAAGGATTTCAGCCAGTGATGTCAATGAAAAATGCCGGGATTACCAATACTGCTGAGATTTTCCATGCTAACAATAAGTCTGGCAAAAAAATGAGAAATGGGTATGCAACATATATACGATGCGAATCTCCTGCCTATATATGCCCAAATTTCTTAAAACTACCTGCATTTGGCAGATAGATAAGCCTGTTTCTCCCTTTTTATATGCATAACCTCCTCCCCGGTTTCGGCAGATAGATAAGCCTGTTTCTCTCTTTTTATATGCTAAATCTCTCCCAAATAACCTGTTCTCGGCAGATAAATATACTATTTTCCCCTTATATATGCCCCATTTTATATTCGAGGGAATTTCATAATTCAAAACAGTCCTATTGTGGATAACTCACTCCTTTTCTCCCCTAAAAAAGGATAAACTATCCCCATCACTTTAACTGCTTGGATTTTTTTTAACTGGACTAATGAATGACAATCCCTCCTGACGTTTATTGGTTTCTTCTTATGCAGCCTTGCTTTTATCCTTGCCGGCCGCATCGGATAATCTTGATGCTAATAAAGCTATGCAGGATAAATCCATAAACACCT
>JAFSIS010000037.1 GCA_017439665.1 Lachnospiraceae bacterium | reverse complement strand
TATTTTTTTGCCATCATATAGGCTGTGGTATTGGTGCCGATGGCAAATTCGCCCATGGGAAGGCTGTCGTGATGGTGGAGAAGCTTTTCCTTGATCAGCTTCTTTCCTTCCTCCGGATTCTCCCCGTTGTCACAGCTGTATTCTTCAATCATGCCATCTTTAAAGATAAGTCTGAGGTTTCGATATTCCACGCCGTTTAAAAACACCCTGGGAACATGCAAAAGCCCCTCTGTCCCAGCCAGCCTGGGAGAGGTAAACACCTCTCCTACGGGAATATTGACGTCTGCCACACAGTTTTCAAAATTGGTCTGGCGGGTGATATCCTCCAGAGGGTGCATGGCCACCTTCAGCCTGGTCTCATTGGCTCCCATTCCCTCTACCAGCACATATTCTGCCTTGTCCAGCACTTCAATAATGGCCTGCTGGCAGTCTGTATAGAGCTGATTGTCCAAAGTGTTCAACCGGATAGTCTCGGAAAAGATTTCCCCAAACTTCTCTCCAATAGCCGGACAGGGAAAGGCGATGATGGTAAAGCTTCTTTCCTCCCTGTTCACGTATTCATTCAACAGCTGGCTGGCCTTGGTCTGGTATTCCACCTCCAGCTTTTGCTGCTTCCCGCCAAGACGGAGATTTTCCTGCTTCGTTTTTGGTGCGAAGGGAAGCTCGCCAAAACTCTCGATCACTGCCGGTCCGCCCATCACCTTCGTTTCTGCTTTTACTCCCTCCAGCACCTGGCGGTAAGCCTCTAGCTTCCGGTTGATGAACTTGCTGTTCAGATACAGGGTCTTATCATATTCATGATCGTATTCAAACTGCTTGTTGGCTATGCCTCCGTGGTAGCCGCTTTTGTATAATCTTCTTCCGGCAAAAAAGCTGACCGGTGCCCGGTAGAGAATGGGGGTAAGACCCATGGCATTAAAATTCTCCATGGCTTTTTTCACCATCCGTTCCATCCCCAGAGGATAGATCACATTCACCGTTTCCTTGATGGAAATATCCTTTCCTGTGGCTGCAAAGCCCCGACGGTAGCCTTCCGTATAGGTATCTGCCATTTTCTTTATGGTTTCTTCGGAAAGTCCATTCAGATAGGCAGCCAGAGCAAGCTCGTTTTCACTGATATACTCTCCATAGGCATAGAGGTAACGAAGGTCCTTCAGATCAGCCTGATCCACCAGCTTTCCGGCCCAGTTTTTTTCAGGATCAAACTGCGCCTCTACCTCACCGCCCAGAATTTCCTCCTGGTAATCATGGGCAAACCAGAAATAGATTTCCTTCAGTATTTCCTCAAAAGGAAGCCCGGTGCCCACCTCAACGACCTTGGTATCCTGCCCGGCAGCTGCCTTTGCAATCTCCTCCTTCTGCCCCGGTTCCTCCTCTGCGGCCTCCAGAAAGGCTCCGTAAATTTCCAGCACCAGCTCCAGACGGATGACCACCGCTGCCAGCCTGCCTTCATAAAGATAGGCTGTCAGGCTGAAGGTCTCTGCATAGAGGGCCGATAAAATCTTTCCGTAAGCTTCTCCCAGCTCAGCCACCGCTTTAGCCGGATTGGCATAACTGTGTTCATAATTTTCCGGTAAAAGCTCTTCAAAAAGAGCCCGGTTCTGCTTACCCAGCTCCTCTAAAGAAGCCTTCTGAAGCTTTCCTTCCTCCAGCCTCTTTTTTTCTTCCTCCAGGAAAATAAGCCTCTCTGCCAGCCTCTCAAAGTAATTCTGAAAGGGCTCGGCCAGCCTTTTTTCTTCCCTGATCTCCCTGATTCGCTCCAGGGCGAGCTGTAAACGTTCTTCCATATATACCTCCTGCATATCGCAAGCCTTGCTTGCGATACTGCCTCAATAAAAAGTGAAAATCTTTGATTTTCACAAGTATCTCCCTGCATCTAAGGAAAAATTCTTTTTTGCTTACTGTTATCCCTTGTTCGCTTGTTGCTACAATGTCTCCGCAAATGCGTACAAGTGGATAAGCAGTAAGCATTTTAAAGAATTTTACAACAGCTAATTAATTCCATAGGCTCCCGCATACAGAATCATGCTGATAAACACTAACACCAGAAAGTTTAAGACCATTCCCGACCAGGCAAAAAGCCGGAACCGGTCTGCTTCTGCCCGGGCAAGGTAGCCAAGCACGATTCCGGTCAGGGAGAAGCAGGCTGCCACAAATCCCACCATTCCCATTCCTGCCGTGGCCTCTCCCTTAGCCTCATAGGTCCAAAACACAGCCAGGATCAGGGAGACCAGGGAAATCATCCCCAAAATCGATGACATGATTCCCCTGCTGGAATGTTTTTTATTGGTAAACATGTAATGTTTTTTTCTGTCCATGATTTAACTTTTTCCCCTACTTGAAAGGAGACTGCCACCCCGGACAGCCTCTCCTCGTCTTTTTTATTTCACCCCATATAAGGTATAGTACTCATCAATTGCCTTTTTCATTTCCTCATCAATCAGAATCTTTCCCTGACAGGGTCTGTTGTATAAATACTCCACAACCTCTTCCATGGATACGATGGCATTAGTATCAAAACCATACAGCTCCCTGATCTCCTCCAGGGCACTTTTATCCCCTTTTCCCCGCTCGCAGCGGTTTAAGGAAACCATTAAGCCTATGATGCTTACCTCGGCCTGCGCCTTGATGATGGGGAAGGTTTCCTCAATGGACTTACCGGAGGTGGTCACATCTTCAATAATGACAACTCTGTTACCATCCTGCAGTTTACTTCCCAGCAGAATACCCGTATCTCCGTGATCCTTTACCTCTTTTCGGTTAGAGCAATAACGGATCTCCTTTCCATATAATTCACTGTAGGCCATGGTGGTGGCAACGCTTAAGGGGATTCCCTTGTAGGCCGGGCCAAACAGTACATCGAAATCATCTCCATAATGCTCATGGATGGCCCTGGCATAGTACTCCCCCAGCCTGCGCAGCTGGCTTCCCGTTACATAGGCTCCCGCATTCATAAAAAAGGGAGATTTTCTTCCGCTTTTCAAGGTAAACTCACCAAACTTCAGCACCTGGCTTTCTACCATGAATTCAATAAATTCCTGCTTGTATGCTTCCATATTCCTGTTTTCTCCTTATTTTAAGCTGTTTTAAATTCGTTTTGCTGTACTACTGTACCACAACTGTACCAATTTGCGGCCTATCAGCCCGGCTCTGTGAACTGCTCCAATCCTTTCTGATTTATCCGGCAAGCCAAAAAGTCAGGCATGGTTATACCCCTGTAGTATATCACTTACCCTATGGTTGTTTCAATAAACAAATTAACGCTCTGCCCTAAATAATGGCCTTCTTGGGGCGTAATACTTATTTTTTTGCAACTATTCAGGGACATGCGAATGGGAGTTTCTGAATAGTTACTATTTTTTATCTATGTCCTTCCTCTTAATCTCCCTGCCTGTATGTTAAATAAATTCTCTGGCAGAACTTCTCTTCCTCCTCCCAATATTCGTACATTCCTTCCCATTCTTCCACAATATGGTAAATGCTTTTCATCCCAAATCCATGCCATGGGGCATCTTCCTTCCGGCTTTGAAGATTTGGATTATTCTGTATGACAGACTTGGCAATGCTGTTCTCCTGTAAGATTTCCACTCCGGTTCCGGTATGTTGCATGACGATCTCCAGTTCCCGGCTGCCTTCGGTAATTTCCATACATGCTTCTATTCCGTTGTTCAACAGGTTATCTACCAGTGTTCCCATGGCAATACTTTCAATCTTTTCCATGTTTCCCAATACAAAATAGTGGAAAATAATCCCATTTTCCTTACATTTTGGAATTGCCTTCATCAGTGCAGCGTCCAGACCCTCATTTCCTGTTGGCTGGGGAAGCTCCGGATAGTCCTTCAATACTTCATACAGCTCTTCCATATGTTCCTTTACCACATCATATTTTTGATTACTCTGCATACGGTATAATACACTCAACTTTGAAAGCATATCATGCCGCCAATGATTAATCTCCCGTCCGATCCGATACACATCCAACAACGCTTCCCTACGTTCTTCTTCCATTCTTCGTCTGCATTCTTCTTCCAACTTTTCCCTTTGATAGTTTACCAGACTTTTGTAAAGACTTCCTAATAAAATAATAATCCCAATTTCACTGATCAGAATTCCTATGGTAAGCCAGTACCTTTGTCCAGCCGACATACCTCCCACTTCCATACAAAATATGGCAACTGCCAAAAAACACATGAAGCCAAATGCCGCCGCTACCATCCCATTTTCCTGTCTGGAAAAATCTTCCCGCCTGCACAGCATGGAGGCTGCCACCCTTCCCATACAGAACTTTACCACCAGGGCGATCAGGGAAGCATATAGCAGCTGATCCTCGCCCATACTGAGAATCTCTTCCAACTCTTTTCCGGTAAAGATACTCATTACACTCAAAATGCCGTAGGTACCTACCAGGGCAATCAGCATCCACAAAAATCCGGCCAAAAGAAAATCTTGTAGTTTTCCTTTTAATGCTAAAAGTCCATATCCGGCCAAAACCAAAGCATAGGAAAAGCCTAAGATGCCTTCAAAGGTAGTGATGTGATTCAAGGCTGTGACAACCATGAAATAAACCATGCAGCCACCAAAAAACACACTCCTGCGTTTCCATCCTGTGAATTTATTAATGAAAATATAATTTATATACTCAACTGCAAGGAATGACGAGATGAGGTTAATGATATACCCACTAAATTCCATAATGTTCCTTTTCATACTGAAGCATCGCCTTACGGACACTGTTCTTTCTGTCCCTTCCCATATCGACGCAGCTGCCATCGGTCAAATAAACAGGATAGAAATCAGAAACTCTCTATGCCTGTTATAGCATACTGCAGCACAAGGTTGTAATCAAGCATCATTCCATGTGTTACCCCATTTCTTAAATTTGGATGAAAAAAAGCAGGTTATCTTATCCCAAATACGATTTCCTGCCCTTTTAAGTCAATTGTTAAATTGTTACGTTACCGTCCCTTGACAAGGGATGATATGCCTCTGTAATAAAATAAAAACTCAGGATACTTCCTCCATTTTATTTTCCAGTTGGGAAACCATCCCGGGAAAATCATTACAATACTTCTTCATAAGCTCCTTGCTATACCCCAAATAAACTCTCGGACTATGTCTTCTGATCAATTCCAAAATTTTTTCAACTGATTTTTTATCTGCACTGCGAAAAGGACCTGGCTTTATAGACAATAAAATGGAATGCATCTTCTCATTTTTGTCTGCTACCACTAAAGTATTCATGGTTGCAACACCTGAAAAGGTGAGATTACGCTGATAGACCCAAACAATATCAGAAATAGGAATCATACTCATTTCACTGATCAGTGTCTGGGAAGTTACTGCAATACCCAGTATCGGTTGCATCTCGGCACACTCAAGCTCCATTTGGTGCAACTGTCCTTCAGAAAATCCCTGAAACAGTTTTTTTGCACGTCTGAAAGCAAGTACCCTCACTACATGAATTACTGTTATACAAAGTACTTCTAGTCCTCCAAACAGAAGAAATACCTCCTTATCGCTTTCCCAGGTAACACCAACATAAATCAGTAAAAAACACAGAAAACTTAAAAGGATTGATATCAGCAAAAGCAGCTTTATTTCTCTTCCTTTCTTTTTTACATATGGATTTACTACTTTTTCTAAATTGGGATACATTGTTTTCTTCCTCCTCTTTTGTATGCTATATTTTTGCAATTCTATCAAACATACTAAAAAAAACAACCACTATTTCATAATCCGTTATCTTTCGACATAATCCGTTAAGCAGCAACTAAAAAATATGTAGCATAACATATTTTCTGTTATACTACATCACCCATAATATTTCCTTTCATATTGGCTCATTGCATGGCATACAGACTTTTTCCTGTCCCTTCCCATTTCTAATACAGTCCCATCTTTTAGTATAACTTCCTTTCCACCAACCTTCTCAATATATCTCTGATTTACCAGATAACTTTTATGTATGCGCAGAAAATCATATTCTGACCACTCTTCCTCCAAGGCTTTTAGACTTCCATATTGCGTAGTCATACGCCCATTTGTCTTTCTTATGTGCAACAGGTGTCCTTCACTTTCAATATACAAAATCTCCTGCAGATAAAATCCCTGTACCTTTGCTTTTGACCGGAATTGAAAAAATATCCTCTGGGGCTTCACTTTTTCAAAATACTTACGTAAAGCCCGCAGCATATCTTTTTCCAAATTTGTCTTCCTTACAAACCATAATGGCATATATTCCTGTGCATCAAAAACAAAACTCTCGTGAGCAGAAACAAAGATAAAATGTAACCGTTCCTTTTTTATAGATATTTTCTTTACCAATTGAAATCCATCCATATCAGGCATTTCTATATCTATAAATAACAGATCAAACTCTTTTTTCTTACTTTCTTCATATAACTCTTTCCCATCTTGAAACAGACAGCACTCTACAGATACAGAAATATTCATTCTTCTAATGCTTTCCTTAACTGCTTTTTCTATCCGCATACAAGCCGCTTCCTCGTCATCGCAGATTCCAACTAAAAGTATTTTATCCACCATCTACTTCCTCTCTGTACTTTCTTATTTACTCAACTTTCCCAGCACAAATCACCGAATAATGCCTGAATAAACATAGGTTGAGACTTCATCCAATTCTCTACTTTACTTTTCAGCATTTCTGTGATGTCTGCTGATACTATGCTACTATATCTGTAAACAGAGACATTAATCCCTGTAATGCATTGGTAAGATCCATGTCCTGTATATCATCACAGAGCATGAAAAACAATTCGCCATAGGTTTTCTGGTCGTGTTTATTACGACGTATACCATCCAGAATAATATATACGGTAAATACAATGGATGTATGACTGATCATGGCATCATAAGTACGGCTCTGGAATTCAGTGCCCAGTTTCATAAAGGATTTTGATGCCTTGAAAAAGCATTCTATGGACCATCTGTTCTCATAGATGCGTACGATTTCAGAATCAGAAAGGCTGCAATCTGTACTTAACAGATACAGACATTCGCTTTTCTTGTTACGGTTTCGTACAAAGACAATCTTTACAGGAATCCCGTTTTTGGTAGTGACGCAAAGGGAACCAAATATATTCCGTATGCTGTCAAAACGGACAAATTTCTGCAATTGAGGCAGAGCGTACTTTCTACCCTTGTAGTAGTAACACTGATTTAACTGTTTTACCATGCCGATTACGTTTAGTCCTTCGGCCAGGATGGATTTTATCATGGGCTCTGTTGTAAATCATGTATCCATCAGGACATAATCAGCACATATGCCGGTGTCCAGTGTCCTTTTTATTAACACAATGGCAGCATCTGTTTTTGTGATCAGGCTTTCTTTCCGGTCTGGTAAGCCTGTCAAATGCTGAAGTCACTTTGGCAGCAAGAAGAAGGAGGAACTTCTTCCAGTTGTAAGATTGCTCGTTTAAAAAACGATAATCGGTATTTTTTGAAACAGCCTGGTCTTTGTGTTTGGAGTTCAGGAAACGGAATAAATTCTTTCCTTGAAACAGTAGCAAAAACTGGAATACTTCGTAAGCAGAGACACCACAATTCTTTGTAATATTGGATTTGCGAAGTGATTCTCCCGGTTTTAACTCGGAAATTGCCTTAGAAAATTCATTCCGGGTATTTTCAGTCTCAGTATTTTGGTATATCATAAGATTAGCACCTTTTCTGTATTGGTTATTGGATGTCGTAATCTTATTATACCAAAGATTAGGTGCTATTTTAATGTCAATGCATCATTTATAAAGTTTTTTTGCTTGAAAATTCAAGTATTTATGCCATTTTTGCTGGTAGGAAAGTTGAGTAAATTAAAATGGAAAACTCCCACGCTTGAAAAAGCTGTTGATGATATTTCCCCCCGGCAGCAGTCGTAAAAAAACAATAGAAAAAGCACCTTCAGAAGAATTATCTTCCGCTGGTGCTTCTCTTGTTTCATATTATGCTTTCTGCAGCTTTCTTTCCTGAATCTGTCTGTGTACTTCCATACCACGCTTATTATAATAGTCTCTTCTTTCCTGCGGTGTCATGTCCTTTGTGATATTGTAGTTGTTTTCTCGTACTCTGTGAATATCCTCAATCGTAAAATTAGGGCTGATAGCTAATTTTTCCATAATTTATCCATCCCTTTTTAAAAGACATATAATTATTCCAACTCATCAACTGTAATACACTTTATTTCCTTAAACTGCCTCAACTGCTTATCATTCGTTAGGAACAAATCACATTCCATTATACAGGCTGTTGCTAATTGCAATGCATCCACAGCCTTAAAAAATTTATACTCAGCTCTAATTTGTGCCGCTTTTTCCGCAATTCTTTCATCAATACTTTTAACTTGAATATCCATCTCATTCATAAAAGCATAGAATAAATCAACTAATGTCATATCTTCCTGTTTATATGGATATGTCAAATACTCCGTAACAGTAATTGCAGAAGTTACATAATCATATTCATTATATTTTTCCCAAAATTCTTTCATGTTGGTATAATACAGCTCACTTTTTTGCAAGTAATATATAATAGGAGCTGTATCAATAAATACCTTCTTAAAATCTGTCATTGTCTCTAAGCTCCCTTATATATGCATTAACCTCTTCAACACTTCTTCCGCTTGGCATGACGTATTTTTCTAAATCGATAACTCTCTGTCTTTTGTCTAGCCTTGCCTTTTGATTTGTTGTATTCAATCTGTCAAGAACAGTTATAATAACCTCATCCCCCATATTAAGCGTTTTTCTATCGCTTTCATCTACAATAATTTGTGTACCATCATAATATCCTTTTACTGCTACTAACATAGCTAATCCCTCCCCTACAAAATATTTATTCCTCTTCAAACTCCATTTTTTATAGTATAACATATATTATAGATTTTCAGGTAAAAAATCAGCACCAATAGAAATATTTCCATTGATGCCAATACTCTATACCTCAAATAATTCCTTCAATGCTCTGGACTGATACTTCCTTTTTTTCATGGCTTCAAACTGTTTCCGTGTCTGTTTACTGGTTAGCCCCTTGATTCCACCAGACAAGATTACACGTATCTCATCCTTTATTCGAAATAGAGTGTTATCGTTTCCGTCCAGTATTCATTTCGGAAAATATCCTCCAGATAATAGCAGATATCCGTAGTATACTCTTCCAGCTCCTCATAGCTGACCGTAAGCTCTCCACTTACCGTCAGAGTGTCCCCAAAGTAGTAGCTGGCTTCATACTCTCCATCATAGGTATAGTAATCACAAAAAAAGTCCAGCGTATCTCCATCCTCAAACTGCATCAGATTCCGTTCTGCCACGCTGATACCTCCGGTATACATGGATCGATAGCCGGTGACATAACCATCATCATGATCATCATCCCAGTAAACCAGAATCTCCACATCCTGCTTACTTCCATCCGACACTTTTGTCAGCTCAGCTGGAACGATACCGTAGGTATACCAGCTTCCATCCGCCTTTTCTCCCTCTTCCACTGCGTAGAAGGGAACGATCTGACCGTCCAGCGCCACCCAGGTGTAGTCAAAATCCACCAGCAGATCTCCCTCTTCATCGAACCAGTAAACATTATCACCCCCCAGATCCAGATAACCCTCTCCGTCATCGATAAATACCTGCAATTCCAGGTAGGTAATGGTTTCCCATTCTTCATCAGTCAGCTGCAGATAATAATATCCGTCTTTTTCCGTCAGATAAAGCTCACCGTTCTCCATAGTTTCCAGCATGGGAAAGTCCTGCCCTTCCACATCCTCCTGATACCAGCTGCTGGAGGAATAATCTTCATCCTGTCCATAGGCATCATAACCTGTCAGCTGCTCCATGGGAGAGGAAGAATGGCCCATCCGTTCATTTCCATAGACCAGAAAGCTGACGAAGTGATTGAAAAAATCCCTGTATTCTTCATTTTCCATACCCACACTGTCCATTTCCTCCAAAACCATCTGGTAGTATTCCGGATAATCGTAGGGAAAGTACATGGCCAGGCCGTTGGTATTGCTGATGGTAGAATCATGATAAACAATGATTTCTTCTATCGAGTCTATGACCTCCCCGGCACCACTTTGTATCGTTTTTTTCATATAATCCACAATATCAATCTGATCATATTCCCCTTCTCCGTAGGACTTGGCTCCTGCCCGTGCCAGAGAAGCCGTATAATAACCTCTGATCTCCAGGTCCTCATTTGCCTCTGCCATAAATTCGCAAAGAGCCTGGTAAACCTCCGGTATCCCTTCCAGATCCAGTACCGTCAAAGTGGCACTGTCCCAGAAAAGGCTGTGGGGTCCGTGCAGATAATCCTTGACGATCCTTTCTCCCAGCTGTCCCATACTCACTCCCGGATTTTCTGCCAGCAGATTCAGCCAGCTGACATAAAACCATCCGCTTCCCGGCTCCATCTCCTCGGAAGCCACCAGATAATCCGCATAGGGATAAAGAGCATAAGCTGTTTCGATAGTTGCCATCATACAGGCATCAAAGCCGATAAAATCGAAGTAGGTTCCTGCATCCTCCAGTGCCTCTGCCAGATCACTCAGATAGAGTGCACCTTCAAAATGTTCATCATAGCCGTATCCGGCCATGGTTCCGCCACCGTGGTTCCAGAGGATCAAAATGCTTCTGTCCGCAGGATAGCTTTCCGTACCCCAACGGATAAAGTCTGTCAGTGTTTCCTGCTCCACCATACTGATGAGTCCCAGATCCTGCTGCAGTACCAGTTCCCCGTCTTCCACCGAAAACCGCTGTACCGAATCTGCCGATATCCGCTCATCCTGCCATTTTTTTGCTCCGCCGGTCTGGATGACCACGTTTACCGTATCCTTAAGATCAGCATTCAAAATTTCGATCAGATCATTACTGGCACAGCCACCTTCGCTTTCCAGGTCGGATCCCATAAGATAAATAAGGACAGTGGCATTCTCCGCGCCTGTATCCAAAAGCCATTTTTCTTTTGTCTGTACCGTCAGTCCGGAATCCTCTACTTCCTCTTCCCTTTCTTCCCGGTCAACGCTGATCCGGTCTTCCCCGGCTGCCGCTGCCGCCACATCCTCCTGGATAAGCCTATAGAGTGTTATACTTCCCCACAGGCAGGATATAATCATAGGCACCACGATAAAAAGAATGGATAGGGTGATTAACAGAATCCTGTCCCTCTTTTTTTCCCGTTTACGTTTCTCTTCCTTTTGACCCGCTTGATCAGCCTCTCTTACCATTTCTTCTAAGCCGGTTTCCCGTTTTTCCTCCATAAGTATCTCCCCCATTGTTTTCTGTCATGTTTCTCCAACGAAAAAAAATCCACTGTACCGATAAGTAATATCAGTATAGTGGATTTTCTTCTGTTTCGCAATTATCCTTTTACTGCACCGGCAGCCACACCCTTGATGATGTGTTTCTGACCTGCCAGATAAACCACAATGATAGGAATAATGGTCAGCATGATGCTTGCCATCATAGGACCCATCTCTACTCTTCCGTAGCTTCCTCTGAAATACTGGATCAGCATGGGAATCGTCTTATAGGACTTGATATCCAGTACCAGGGTAGGCAGAAGGTAATCGTTCCATACCCACATGGCCTCCAGAATTCCTACGGAAACCAGCGTAGGCTTCAGCATGGGCATAACGATGGAAAAAAAGGTTCTTAAAGGCGTGCAGCCGTCGATCATGGCTGCTTCCTCGATTTCCAGAGGAATGGATTTCATAAAGCCTGTGATCATGAATACAGCCAGTCCGGCTCCAAAGCCCAGATAGATGATCCAGATATTCCAGGGGGTATTCAGCTTCAACTGGTCTGCCGTAGAGGACAGGGTATACATGACCATCTGAAAGGGCACTACCATGGAAAATACACAAAGATAGTAAAACAGGGTGGAAAATACACTCTTCACCCTGGCCAGATACCAGGCTGTCATGGAACAGAACAGAAGGATTGCTGCAACGGAGCTGATGGTGATGAACAGGCTGTAGCCCAGACTTTTTAAAAAGCCCTGTGCCTGAATGGCATTAATGTAGTTGGTCAGCCCGTCAAAGGTTTCTGCAGTAGGAAGGGTAAATGCCCCATCTGTGGTAATGCTGTTTTCTTTTTTCAGGGAATTAAACAGGATCATGACCACCGGAAAAATATACAGCAGGGAGAGTACGGTCAACACACAGGTGCACAGGGTATTGATTCCTTTTTCTTTACTTTTCATTACTGCTGCACCTCCTTGGAATGTGTGGCCTTAAACTGGATCAGGGAGATCACGATGACCAACAGACAGAATACCACTGCCTTAGCCTGTCCTAAGCCCTTCCAGGCCGCTCCTGCCCTGGCGTAAAAGGTCTGGTAAATATTCAACGCCAGCATCTCCGTTGCATGTGCCGGTTCACCGGCTGTCAGTGCCAGGTTCTGATCAAAGAGCTTAAAGGAATTGGTCAGGGTCAAAAATACACAGATGGTGATGGAGGGCATGACCATGGGCAGCTTCACCTTTAACATGGTCTGCCATGCGTTTGCTCCATCAATGGCAGCCGCCTCCGTCAGCGTATCCGGAACGTTTTGAATGCCTGCAATATAGATGATCATCATATAACCAATCTGCTGCCAGCACATGAGGATGATCAGTCCCCAGTAGCCCGCTGTACTATTCAGGGCCAGCAGGGGCTCTCCCACGATGGAAAGGATACAGTTGATCAGAATCTGCCAGATATAACCCAGAACGATGCCGCCAATCAGGTTTGGCATAAAAAATACGGTTCTGAATACATTGGTTCCTTTCAAGTTGTTTCTGGTCAGCACGAGAGCCAGAACGAAGGCGATCACATTGATCAGTATAATGGATACGATGGCAAAAGCCACCGTAAACCAGAAGGAATCCAGAAAGGATTCGTCCTGAAAGACTCTTGCGTAATTACCAAGCCCGATAAATTTCGCATTCTTCGTTGTGGTAAACTGGCAGAAGGAAAGATACAGGCCCTGGAAAAAAGGTACAATAAAGCCGATGGAGAATGCTGCAAAGGTTGGCAGGACAAAAATCGGCGCATATTTTTTCAGTGCTTTCTCCATAAGTTACCTCCGGTGATAAAAGGGCAGGCATTTTCTGCCTGCCCTTTTTGTATAAAAAATATGGAATCTTAGTTGCCGTTAGCAAGGGCATATTCGGTTGCCCATCCGTCAACAAAAGCGGCTACTACTGCATCCCAGTTTGCATCGGACTGATCAGCTGCATAAGCAGTTAATGCACTTCCCACACCATTCTTCCACTCTTCAGAAGGCATGGTAGTAAAGTTCCATGAAACGGGAGTCTTGCCTGCTGCAGTATACTCTACGTCCTGTTTTACGAAAAGGTTGGGAGATTCAACTGCTGCTGCAAAAGGAATAACGAAGCCCATATCACTGGCCATTGCTGTTGTACCTGCTTCTGAGGTTACACACCAGTTCATGAAATCCAGAGTAGCCTGGATATCAGCCGGATCCGCCTCAGCATTTACACACCAGTAGTTCTCGGTACCGGTACACAGACCCTGATTAGCTTCATCGCCTGCACCTACATAGATAGGGATCATTGCCAGATCATCATCGGTATAGCCACCTTCGATCAGACTATTGTATTCCCAGGAACCATTCTGGTAGAATACTGCATCACCGTTTAAGAACTCTGCTCTGGAGTCATCACCGGTCTTAGCGGATAAGTCAGCAGGATCACAGGTACTGTTGTTGATGTATAAATCCCACATTGCACGGTAGTTGTCCAGATAGGAGCCCTTGATGGCCTCTGTGGAGCTGATACCATCCTCCTGATACTCAAAGTAAATAGGAAGGTTAGCTAAATGGGTCTTAAATCTCCAGTCAGAGGATCCGTCCATACCTGCGGAAGAGAATGCCGCAAAGCCAAGCTCTGCACTTCTTGCAGTAATGTCTTCTGCTACCTTCTTCAGATCTTCGAAGGAAGCGATATCGGTCAGTTCATAACCTGCTTCTTTTAATAAAGTCTTGTTCACAATGAGACCATAGGATTCAATAACGTAAGCGATGCTGTATACGGTATCGCCTTCCTTAAGTGCATATGCATCACTGGTCAGCTGTCCGTAAACATCACTTCCGGATAAGTCATAGCAGTAATCCTTCCAGTTTGCCAGACCTACAGGTCCGTTTACCTGGAACAGGGTGGGAGCGGAGCTCTTGCCCATCTCACTCATCAATGTAGTTTCATACTGTCCGCTGGCTGCGGTAACTACGGTAACCTCAACACCAGTCTCTTCAGTGTAGGCTTTAGCCAGTGTCTGCCATGCTTCATCCTGTTCAGGCTTAAAGTTCAGATAGTAAACCGAACCGCCTTCTGCAGATACAGCGGTGTCTGCAGGAGCCTCACTTTCGGCAGTGCTGCCTGCTTCTGATGTGGAAGCTTCTGATGTGGAAGTTGTCGCAGTGCTGCCTGATCCGCCGCAGCCAGCCAGAAGGGTAGCTACTAAGCTCAGGCTTAAGATTGCACTAAGAAGTTTCTTTTTCATAATCTTGTCCCTCTCTCTTTCTTGATTGTGCTTTGAAACCTGATATGCCTTACCATAATAGAAATAAGCCATATCTGAGTTACAATTCATCGACGAAAACGTTTTCACTTTTATGTAAATTGCAAGAAAACGTTTTCATCGATGAGCCTATCATAACATCTTTTTTACTAATTTTCAATAGCCAAATCTGATTATTTTCTATTTTTTTCGTCAATTTTCACAGTGCTGCGTTAATGCGACAAATTATCTGCCGAACCACCCTTATGCCTTTTCCCCAGGCAGAGAACATAGATCAGCCAGCCTGAGAAACAGCCTGTCATATTTAAAAGAATATCATCCACATCAAAGGCTCCAAAGGCACTGAACAGCTGAAAAAGCTCGATCCCCAGAACCAGGATCAGGCTCCAGGACATTACCTGCCACCATTTTCGGCTGGATGCAAAGCAAAGAGGCAGTAAAAATCCGAAGGGAATGAAGGCCAGCACATTGCCAAAAAGATTTTCAAAACCGTTCAGTCTGGGAAAATACCGTATGTACATCCCAATACTTTTTCCCAGGGTAAAATTGGCCGTAGAGAGTCCTTCCAGCACCACTCCCTTTTCCCAGGTCTTTACGATCTCCATAAGATATTCTGTGGGATATTTAAAAATCACCAACTTAAGCAGTATGATCAGATAGAAAAAAAAGAAAAGAATGAGGCCCTGTTTTCTTCTCTTTTCCTGCATAATTTCCTCCCTGTTTTTCTCAATGATAAAACACTTCCATAAGTGCCAGCCCCTGGGCCGGTGCAAGAAATCCTGCCTTTTTCCGCTCTCCCGATAAAAAGGCTTCCTCGACACTTTCCGGACTTCTTTTTCCACTTCCCGCTTCCAGGATGGTGCCCATCATGATCCGGACCATATGGTATAAAAAGCCATCTCCCGTAAAGGTAAACTGCCACTCCTGCCCGATACGCTCAAGATGGATATCCTGAATCGTTCTTGTGGTCGATTTCTTCCGGTTTTTGCTGGAGGTAAAGGCTTTAAAATCGTGGGTACCCACAAGGCGGGCCATGGCCTGCCTTACCGCCTCTTCCTGGAGAGGTTCAGGGTAAACTGCCACTAAACGTCTTTCAAATATATGCGGAATGGTACTGTTTAATACCCGGTAGCGGTAAACCTTCCCTGTTGCATTCAGGCGGGCATGAAAACGCTCCCCTGCTTCCTTCACCTCCAAAACCCCGATATCCTCAGGCAGATAACTATTCATGTAATCCCGGATCTCCTGGGCCGTTTTTTCCGTAGTACAGCGGAAGCTGATCACCTGTCCATAGGCATGGACGCCGGCATCAGTCCTGCCGCTTGCATTTACTTCCACCGTCTCCCCGCACATACGGCTAAGCAGAGTCTCCAGCTTTCCCTGAATGGTATTGTCCGTACTGATCTGCTTCTGCCAGCCCTGGTAACGGGTTCCTTCGTATTGTAAAATTGCCTTATAATTCCTGGCCATTATTCTTCCTCTAAATCCTTCTCCTCCAGCTTTCTGAACCGGTTAAAGCCCCGCCACAGAATGAGAATGCTTTTCTTCGTATTGTCAAAAAAACCTGCCTCATTCATGGTTTCCACCAGGATTCCCAAAGGCACTGCCACGATCATACCGATCACTCCTGCCAGCTGATACCCCGCATACAGCAGGATCAGCGTAGGAATGGGGGGCATACCGATGGAATCTCCCACAATTTTAGGCTGAATGATCTGACGGGTCAGCTGCCCCACACCCCAGATCACCAAGAGTCCAATCCCGAAGCCGTACTGACCACTTAAAAACTTGATGATCGCCCAGGGGATCAGCACTGCTCCTGTCCCGAAAATAGGCAGGATATCCAGCAGGGCAATTCCAAAAGCGATCAGAAAGCCGTACTGGATCCCCAGAACCAGAAAACCGACGACGATGATCAGATAGACCCAAACCTCGATCTTTAACTGTGCCTTAAAGTATCCTCCGATGGCTCCCAGCATGGTCTTTTTCATCAGGCGCCCTTTTTCCTTAAGATGCTCCGGAAAATATCGGTCTGTTATGGTATGAAAATATTCCTTTTCCGCTACGAAAAAATAGGCAGAAAGGAGACACATGATCACTGCCACGATGATACCGGGAATATTCTTTGCAAAATTTCCCACCGCACCAACGGTGGGGGCACTGAGCTCTCCTACCAGGCCGCTTAAGTTCTGTCCCAGGCTGTTGCCGAATTCCTGCACCTGACGGACTACATCATCCGGCAGCCGGTCGATAATTCCTCCCCAGTTGCTTAAGATCCGCTGAAAATCCCTCTCTGTGGATTCCCAGATCTCCGGCAGACTGGTAAAGAGACCATAGGCCTCCTTCACCAGTTTTACGCCTATGGCATAAATCCCCAGGCAGATGCCGGCAATTACCGCCACAATAACCAGGGCTGAACCGGCTTTTCGTTTCATTTTGATCTTATCTTCAAAAAAACGGACCAGCGGATTTGCTATCAGGGAAAGCAACCAGCCGATGATGAAGGGCATAAAGAGCCAGAGTACCTTGGGAAGCACCCAGATACACAGGATAATCACAACGGCTCCAAAAGCCACGTTAGTCAGGGCTTTCAGGTATCTTCTCGGTATTCTGTTCATCTTAACCCTCCATTCATTTTGTTACTCTACAGGCTCTTACTCCTATCAGCTTTTCTTTGTCAAGTGCTTTCCTCTCTATCGTTTTCTCCTCCCGCAGTTTCCTTACTCCGCTTCCTGTTCTGCCAGAAGGGAATCCAGATAGGCATAGATCTCCTCCCTGCCCTGCTTAGTCTGGGCAGAAAAAGGAATGACTACCGTCTGCGGTACCACCTGCAGACCATTTTTCAGCATTTTGATATGCTTCTCCATCTGGCTTCGGTTGATCTTATCCAGCTTGGTAGCAATGATCACCGGCTTGTACCCCTGATTTAATATCCAGCGGTACATCTGTTTATCGTTATTTCCCGGTTCATGCCGAATGTCGATCAGCAAAAACACAGTTTTCAGCTGTTTGGAACGATGAAGATAACGTTCGATCATCTTTCCCCATTTTTCCTTTTCCTCGATACTCACCTTGGCATAGCCATAGCCGGGCAGATCCACAAAATAAAGCTTGCCATTTATGTTGTAAAAATTGATGGTCTGGGTCTTTCCCGGCTGAGAGCTGGTACGGGCCAGAGATTTACGGTTCATCAGGGCATTGATCAGGGAAGACTTTCCCACATTGCTTTTTCCTGCAAAGGCCACCTCCGGCAGAAGATTGTCCGGTAATGTACTGGTGATTCCGCAAACCGTTTCCAAATTTACCTGCTTAATGACCATAGTTTCCTCCCTTCTGCCTCTCTGGCAGCTTCTTCACAAAGTCCGCTCTCCGGCAGCTGTTGATCAGTCTGTCTCACTTTTTTCCACAAAAGCCTGCCGGATAACCTCCTGCATATGTTCCACAAAAATGATCTCCAGGCCACCCTTGATCTCCTGAGGGATTTCCTCCACATCCTTTTCGTTCTCCCGGGGAACCAGTACGGTCTTTACTCCCGCCGTTTTGGCTGCCAGGATCTTTTCCTTCAGGCCGCCGATGGGCAGTACCCTGCCTCTGAGTGTAATCTCTCCGGTCATGGCCACATCGGCCCGTACAGGAGTTTTTGTTACTGCCGACAGCAGGGCGGTAGCCATGGTGATTCCCGCTGAAGGGCCGTCCTTGGGTACGGCTCCCTCAGGAATATGGAGATGAAAATCCTGCTTCTCAAAGGTGTCTGCAGCCACTCCATACTCCTCGCTTACGGAACGGACGAAGCTGACTGCCGCATGGGCCGACTCCTTCATGACATCCCCCATCTGCCCGGTAAGCTCCACATTTCCTTTACCGGGCATCATATTGACCTCGATCTGCAGGGTATCTCCCCCTACACTGGTCCAGGCAAGTCCTCTGACGATACCGATCTCATCCTTTTCATTGATCTTATCCAGGGTATATTTCCTTTTACCTAAATACTTCCCTAAATTGCTTCCCGTGATACGGATTTTTTTCTCTTTATCCTTTAAGATTTCTCTTGCTGCTTTCCGGCAGACGGTTCCGATCTGTCTTTCCAGTCCACGAACACCTGCCTCTCTGGTATAGAACTGGATCATATCCTTAAGGGCACGGTCACTGAAGACCAGGGCTCCCTCAGGAATTCCATTCTTATCCAACTGCTTTTCCACCAGATGCTCCCTGGCAATATGAAACTTCTCATTGGCTGTGTAGCTGGTCACCTCGATCAGCTCCATTCGATCCAGCAGTGGCCGGGGAATGGTAGAGGTGGAATTGGCCGTTGCCAGGAAAAATACCTGGGACAGGTCCACCGGAATCTCCACATAATGATCCCTGAAATGGCTGTTCTGTTCTCCATCCAGTACCTCTAAAAGGGCAGAAAAGGTGTCTCCCTTATAATCGTTGCTCACCTTGTCGATCTCATCCAGAAGCATCAGCGGATTCTTTACTCCTGCCTGTTTTAATCCATTTACGATACGGCCCGGCATGGCCCCTACATAGGTTCTTCTGTGGCCCCGGATCTCTGCCTCGTCCCGGACACCGCCCAGACTGATCCTCACGTATTTTTTATGCAGTGCTTCTGCCACGCTTCTGGCAATAGAGGTCTTTCCTGTTCCGGGAGGTCCTACCAGACAGAGAATGGAGCTGTTCCCCTTTTTGTTCAGGGCTCTCACCGCAAGAAATTCCAGGATTCTTTCCTTCACCTGTTCAAGGCCATAATGGTCTTCATTCAGCTTTCTCTCTGCCCCCTCCAGGTCCAGATTATCCTTGCTCATCTTTTCCCAGGGAAGCTCCAGCAGGGTCTCTATATAGCCTCTCTCCACTGCCATTTCTGAGCTGTGGGAGGACAGCTTTTTAAAGCGGCTGATCTCCTTGGCGATCTTTTCCTTCACCTCTTTCGGTGCCTTCAGCTTGTCCAAAGCCTCCTGAAAACGTTCCGTATCCGTAAACTCAGCCTCTTCTCCCAGCTCTTTACGGATATATTTCAGCTGTTCCCGAAGGAGAAATTCTTTCTGGTTTTCTTCTACCTTATCCCGTACTACTTCCGTAAGCTTATTTTTCAGCTTTCCGATCTCAATTTCCTTTAAGAGGATCTTCACCATCTCACTATAACGGTTCTCTACCTCCAGAGTCTGCAGGATAAGCTGCTTTTTTTCATAAGTAATAGGCAGGTTGATGGCAATCTGATCCAATAATTGTGACAGATCCGTCAATTTATCCACCTGGGAAGAAAGGCTCTTTCCGATTTTGGGGTAATAAAGCATGAACTCCGCCAGGATTTCCTTTAAATGGCGGACCATGGCCTCTTCTTCGTTGGAAAATTCTTCCTCCTCTTCCCGATTCTCCCGCTCTTCCTCCAGCAGAAGAACCTGGGCCTGGAGGTAATCCTCTCCCTCTTTTATTCCGGAAAGTACCTCCAGCTCCGCCAGCCTTGCCCGGCATACACCTTCTACCAGAACCCTTACCAGTCCTCCCGGCAGCTTGCTGATCTGCTTCACTAAGGCTACGGTTCCGATCTCATAAAGATCTTCCTGTCCCGGCTCCTCTACCTGGCTGTTTTTCTGGGTTACCAAAAACAGCTTCTGTTCCTCCATTAAAGCCTGCTGTACCGCTAAAATAGAACGGTCGCGGCTGAGATCAAAATGAATGATCATATGGGGAAAAATCGTCAATCCCCTGAGTGCCACTGCAGGCATCACACATCTTAATTGTATTTCTTTCTTTTCCATATTCTAAATATCTCTTCTATATTCTATCCTTTGAAAAAAGCTGTTACACCTCAAACGCCGGTGTAACAGCCTCTCTGACTTCCTGTTGTTATTGCTTACCGGTGAATGACCAACGGTTCACTTTTTGCTTCCACCGTATCCCTGGTGATCTTACATTCCAGAATGGTGTCATCGGAAGGAATACGATACATCACATCCATCAATATTTTTTCCAAAATGGAACGAAGTCCTCTTGCTCCCGTTTTCCTCTCCAGAGCCAGCTCTGCCACGGCTTCCACTGCATCCTCGTCAAAGCTGAGCACCACATCATCATAGGCAAACAGCTTCCTGTACTGCTTGATCAGGGCATTCCTGGGTTCGGTCAAAATCCTTACCAGGGCATCCTTATCCAACCCTTCCAGGGAAACGTTGATGGGTACACGGCCGATAAACTCGGGAATCAGACCATACTTCACCAGATCCTGGGGAGTTACCTGTGACAGAAGCTTATCGATCTCATGGCTGTTTTTCTTTGCCACCTGAGTATTAAAGCCGATACTTTTCTTATCCAGCCTGGTTTCAATAATCTTCTCCAGACCATCAAAGGCTCCTCCGCAGATAAATAAAATATTGGTGGTGTCCACCTGGATCAGTTCCTGATGAGGGTGCTTTCTTCCTCCCTGGGGCGGAACGCTGGCCATGGTTCCCTCAATAATCTTGAGCAGGGCCTGCTGTACACCTTCTCCGGATACATCACGGGTGATGGAAACATTTTCACCTTTTTTGGTTATCTTATCAATTTCATCAATATAGACGATACCCTTCTGGGCTCTCTCTACATTATAATCTGCTGCCTGTAAAAGCTTCAGAAGAATATTTTCTACGTCCTCTCCCACATAGCCGGCCTCCGTTAAGGTAGTGGCATCTGCAATGGCAAAGGGTACGTTGATGATCTTTGCCAGGGTCTGGGCCAGGTAGGTCTTGCCGGAACCGGTAGGCCCTACCATGATGATATTACTCTTTTGCAGCTCAATATCATCCTCTTCTTTTTTCCCTGTTATCCGTTTATAGTGGTTATAAACCGCAACCGCCAGAACCTTCTTGGCTTCTTCCTGGCCGATCACGTATTCATCCAAATGCTCTTTGATCTCTACCGGCTTAAGCAGATTAATGTCTTCACTGTCGAACAGCTCTTCTTCCTCGTCATACTCCTCCTCAATAATATCTGCACAAATATCTACACATTCATCACAGATATATACCCCGGCAGGTCCTGCGATTAGTTTACGCACCTGATCCTGGGTTTTATTGCAGAAGGAACATCTTACATCTGAATTCTTCGCCATAATTGTTCCATCCCTGTTTTTACTTTCCTTCTGTAATCTCGCTGTGAGAGGTAAAGATGGCATCGATCAATCCATATTCCTTAGCCTCATCAGCACTCTTCCAGTTATCCCGTTCCGTATCAGCCGCAACAGTCTCATAGTCCTGTCCGGTATTTTCAGACAGAATGCGGTTCAGTCTTTCCTTGGTCTTTAAAATATGCTTGGCTGCGATCTCAATCTCTGTTGCCTGACCTCTTGCGCCGCCCAAAGGCTGATGGATCATAATCTCTGCATTGGGAAGGGCATAACGCTTGCCCTTTGCACCGCCCGCAAGCAGGAAGGCTCCCATGCTGGCGGCCATTCCGATACAAACGGTGGAAACGTCACACTTAATAAAATTCATGGTGTCATAGATGGCCATTCCCGCAGTAACAGAGCCTCCGGGACTGTTAATATATAAGTGGATATCCTTCTCCGGATCCTCAGCTTCCAGAAATAAAAGCTGTGCCACCACCAGGGAAGCAGTAACGTCGGTCACCTCTTCGCCCAGAAAGATGATCCTCTCCTTTAACAGTCTTGAGTATATATCATAGGAACGCTCTCCTCTGCTGGTCTGTTCAATGACGTAAGGTACTAAACTCAATTCTTTCCTCCATTCTGATCTGAAATTTTCGGGCTTTGCCGGATCCATGCTCTGAATCATTGCTCTGTATTTTCCTTCTGCATCCATACAGTTTTTGCCTCAAATTTCAAGATCACATAAAATAGACGGGGCTACCACCAGGACAGCCCCTTATTACTTTAGTCTCATTCTCTTTATTTTGCAATCCATTTTTACAATTTAAGAGAATTTTAATTCTTTTGTAGGTTTTTCTGCTTTTTATTCTTCGGTTTGCTCTTCGACAGCTTCTTCCTTAGCTGCCTTTGTTGCTCTCTTTGCTCTGGGCTTGGTTTCTTTAGCATTGTCTACAACGAATTCCACCGCCTTATTAACAGCGATATCCTCCATCATCTGCTCTTTTCCGCCTTCACCCATCATTTCCTTAACCTTATCCGCTTCCATATGATAAGCTTCTGCCATCTTAGCAATTTCCTTATCATAATCAGCTTCATCGGCTACGATATTTTCTGCCTTAACGATAGCTTCCAGTACCAGACGGGATTTGATCCGCTGTTCTGCCTGAGGCTTAACCTGTTCCATCAGCTTACCGTGATCCAGGCCGGTGAACTGGAAGTACTGCTCTGCACTTAAGCCCTGCATCTGTAATCTCTGGGTAAACTCATCTACCAGCTGTCTCTGCTGGGTCTCCACCATAGCTTCAGGGATGTCCATCTTGGCGTCTGCGATAATTGCCTCGACTACTGCGTTCTCCTTAGCAGAACGGATTTCTTTTTCTTTTTTCTCAAGAAGGTTCTTCTTTACATCTGCCTTATATTCTTCCAGAGTATCGAATTCAGATACCTCTGCAGCAAATTCATCGTCCAGCTCAGGAAGCTGTTTTTCCTTGATCTCCTTGATCTGTACCTTGAATACTGCAGGCTTACCTGCCAGATTCTCTGCCTGATAGGTTTCAGGGAAGGTAACGTTTACTTCTACATCATCACCGATGTTCTTACCGATAAGCTGCTCTTCAAAGCCGGGAATAAAGGTTCCGGAACCGATGGTAAGAGGATAGTTTTCTCCTTTTCCTCCTTCAAAAGCCTTTCCGTCCTGGAAGCCTTCGAAATCGATCACCGTCTGGTCTCCATCCTTTACTGCTCTGTCGGTTACGGAGATAGTTCTTGCATTGCGTTCTCTTTCTCTTGCAATCTCTGCATCGATCTCTTCATCGGTAACAGCCGCTTCCACCTTATCTACTTTTACACCTTTGTACTGGCCCAGGGTAACCTCAGGCTTTAAGGCAACCTCTGCGGTAAAAATAAAAGGCTTTCCGGATTCCAACTGAACGATGGTGATCCTGGGTGAAGAAACGATTTCCTCTTCGCACTCATCATAGGCCTTACTGTAAGCAGTGGGAATCAGATCATTGGCAGCTTCATCATAAAAGACCTCCTTGCCATACATCTTCTCTACCATCTGGCGGGGCACCTTGCCCTTTCTGAAACCAGGGATGCTGATGTTCTTTTTCTGTCTCTGGAAAACCTTCTCAATAGCCTTTTCCAGCTCCTCTGCAGGCACCTCCACGGTTAATTTTGCCATGTTGTTTTCTAATTTTTCTAACTGTAAGCTCATCTTATCTATTTCCTCCTTAAAAGCTTCTCCTTTTTCTCCTGAAACTGTCCAGAATCAGGGCTGAAAAGCTTTGGATCATCCTCTGAACGGCCTCATTTTCTTATGGACACCTGCTTTTGCCCATAATCGCTTGACAATTATATCATAAGAAAAGCCGTATTTCCAGTATTTTTTTAACTATTCAGGACAGCAGAAATATTTACAAACAGACCGTGTAGGCTTGCTTACAAAGGTCTGTTTGTGAATATTTCTATTGGAGGAATCCTCAAAGCGAGGAAATCCGAAGGATTTTCGAGCCTGTCCTGAATGGTTGCATATAGACAAAAATTACCATAATAACAAAAAAGAATCTGCACACAATAATACCAAGATAAGCGATGAACAAAAGCGCCGAAGTCCTAAAGGGAGATAAGTGCTTTCAGTAGTCACTTATCTTCTGAAAATAAATTGACACAAAAAACAACCAACAAATGGAGGTAAACAAAAATGACTAACAGAAGTAATTCTATGGAAGTCCCTGAAGCTAAGGCAGCTATGGATCGTTTCAAAACTGAGGTGGCATCTGAACTTGGTATCAATTTAAAGGAAGGTTACAACGGTGACCTGACCAGTAAGGAAGCCGGTTCCATCGGTGGTGAAATGGTAAGACGTATGATCAAAAGACAGGAAGAGCAGATGAAATAATGCTCTGACAGAGTAGTAGGGGATAAGAAATTCTTCCCTGATCACAGGGCGGCATGGCAGTAAGCCATGCCGTCTTTGTTTATGGGTTGCCAAATACATGGCGGAAATAATCGGTCTCCAAAACGCCCCGGCAGTAGGTGATCTTATCCTTTACAATGGCATTGATCATCTTTACATAACCCTCCGGAACCTCTGTTGAATCGTCTGCAGGATAAAAATGGTTACCCTGATAAGTGCCCAGTTCGGTTTTCCACTCATATCCTGAGTTGAAGGCCAGAGGGATGGCATCAGAAAATACATCCCGTCCGGGAAGCAGCCGGGAGTCAAATTCCGCTCCGAAGAGGTTTAACAGTGTGGGCAGGATATCCAGACTGGTAGTCGGGGTATCCACGACAACCGGTTCCTGATCCTCCAGGCAGCCGGACCAGATAATCAGGCAGCTGTGATCACGTTCCCACAGGCTGGCAGGGTTAAACCCATACAATTCTTCCAGATAGGGCAGATCTCCCAGGGGGCCGTCATCATCTAATCCATAGGGAAAATGGTCTGTGGTAAGGACGATAACCGTATCCTCCGCTATGCCGGCGGCCTCCAGCTCATCCACAAGGAAAGCCAGTGCATCCTCCAGCTCCAGATTGCAGGCCAGATAGCATTTCACCCTGTCAGAATACTCCAGATGAGCTACCCGTTCCCAGTTCTTTGCTGCCATTTTGTTTCTGTCTCTGGTATAGAGGCTGTGGCCGCTGACCGTCATATAGTAAGCGTTGAAAGGCTGGTAGTCTATGTACATGGGCAGGGTAGCCTGCATCATTTCCAGATCACTTCTGGGCCATTGGTCGGTTACCAGTTTCTCCATACCGTTACCAATTCCCATAAAGCCCTCGGAATACCCCAGATTGTTGTGGGTAAGATGGCGGCTGTAAAACTCATAGTCGCTATTATGGAAAGCCCAGCCCTGATAGCCCAGTCGATCCAGCTGGCTGCCTATGGTGTAGTAATTGTAATAATCCGCTGTTATCTTCAGGGAATTTCCACCCTTCATGGGCAGCATACCGAAGATATTCTGATACTCTCCACCGGTTGTTCCTGCGCTGGAGGGCTGATAATAATCGGTGAAATTAATCCCCCTGGTAGCAAGCCTGTACAAAGTAGGCGTCAGTTCTTCATCAATCACCTCCTCGGTAAAGGCTTCCGCTGTAATGAAAATCAGGTTTTTTCCCTGAAACAGGCCGGTATAGGCATTCTTGCGGGAGGGAGTCAGGGAAGCGACGTACTGATCCAGTCTGGCCTCAGTCTCGGAGCCGGAATTTGCCAATGCATCAAAGTCAATATCGATTCTATTGTAGCCATACTCCACAGGTTCCTGCGGCGTTATCGTTTTTTCCTCCATGTCTGTGGATATATTCTCCACAGAAAGTGCCGTGGATTCCAAAACTACCGGCTCCTCTTCAACCGGTTCCACAGGATTTGGAAGAGAATTTACAGGTACAGTGCCTGCGATGCCCGAAAAATCCCAGCTGGCAGCCTCAAAATCCAGGGAGTCATCACCGGACAGGTTCTTTTGGATGTCCTTGCGGATGCCGGTCATTAACCCAAATTCACTCACTGCCGCCTGGAAATTATACTGCTGTGTATACAGCAGTCTGCTGCTTTCATTGGTATGAATCAGCAGGGCACACAGCAGATAGGAGGCAACGGAGGCAAGACCAAGGAAAGACAGCCCCGGCAGGGAAGCTTTTTCTGTCGTCTCAAACCGCCGTAGTACAAATATATAGAGGAACCCCGGGGCCAGAAAAAACAGGATGGCTGCAAGGCCGCTGGCACTGAAGGCCATAGCCAGAATGTCACCGGTAAAGCCGCCGACTGCATCCCCTGCACCGGCGGTTACAGTGGAAACATCATAAAAGACTTTGAACTGCCTGTACACAAAATACTCGACAATGTACAGGAAGGCAGAAAGAAAAATCAGGACAGCTTTTGCAATGATACCACAATTGATTTTATCCAATAGCCTGCAAAACAGCGTACCCATGCAGCCGAAGCTTATAGAAAATAAAAGGATATATACCAGGCTGCCAAGGGACAGTGTCCGGACAGTCAGAAGCTGAAAGATCATTTCGTCATACAGCAGGGTAAAGGGTAAAAAAAGGAACATGATCTTTTCTTTTGTATGCATACTCATCTGTTATACCTCGTAAAAATTTGCCGCTATTTCACAAGAAATCCCGCCGTCAGACTATGATTATTCTTTCCACCCGCTGTAGACAATCTTCTCCGCCATGGATCTTGCTGCTTCAGGCCCCTGAATGGATTCTATAATGGCAAGACCGAAATCAATGGCCGTTCCCATACCCCGGCTGGTGATGATGTTTCTTCCTCTGGCTACCGGTCCGTCGGTAACAACCGCCCCTGTCAAGTCTCCTTCCATCCCCGGATAACAGCAGGCCGGCTCTCCCTCCAACAGACCCAGATGCCCGAAGATGGTCGGGGCTGCACAAATCGCTGCAATCATTTTGCCCTCCTGATGAAAAGCCTTTACCTGCTCCATCAGCGGTGCACAGGCCTCCAGCACCAGGGTTCCCGGCATACCTCCGGGAAGCACGATCATCTGGATCTCTGAAAAATCAACCTCTTCCAACAATGCATCCATCTGCACCGGGATCTGGTGGGAGCCGGTCACCTGTCTGTTTCCCGTAACGGACACCATCTTCGTTTCAATCTCTGCTCTTCTCAATAAATCCACTACGGTTAAAGCTTCAATCTCCTCATAGCCTTCTGCAAAAAATACTCCTACTGCCATATTCTTCATCTCCTTTTTATCTTTTACCGCGCATCAGTGCCCGGTATTCTCATACAATCCCTTTATTACTCTATGCTGTCAGCTCTCTTTTTCCTCATCCGCTGTACTGCACCAGCAGAAGCTCCACACTCATGACATCCGGCATCAGTCCCCGTTTCACCTGTTCGTCTGCCTCTACACAGGCTTCCAGAGCCTGCTTCAGTTCTGCCGTTTTAAATCGGGCAGCCTGCCGTTCGTATTTGCCCACCACAAAACCGTGCAGTCCGGTTTTGGCAGCCATGGCACTCTGGGAATATCCCTTACTTTTCAGCTCCTTGATCTGTAAAAGATAATTGAACTGCCTGCCTACCAGGGCCAGGATCCGCATAGGCGGCTCCTTTAAGGTAAGCAGATCATAGTACAGGCTAAGGGCCTTCTTCTGCTCTTTTTTCCCAATAGCCTCCACCATGTCAAAAATCTGGTTCTGGATCCGTTTGGTGCAGACCGCATTGATGGCCTCTATGGTGATCTCACTCTGCCCCAATGTATAGCAGAGCAGCTTTTCCACTTCGTTTTTGATCTGATCCATTTCCGTCCCCGTCCGGTTCAACAAATATTGCAGGGAAGCCGCTGTGATCTGTTTGTTTTCTTTTTTTAACATTCCCAAAATCCATCGTTTCAGGGTTTCCTCATCCTGGGGAGCAAATTCCGTGATCCGACCCAGCTTTTTTACTTCCTTATAAAGCCTGGTCCGCTTATCCACCTGACTTTCTACCAGGAGCAGAAAGGTGGTCTCAGGCATATTGGAAAGATAGTCGGCAAGAGCTTCCCCTCCTTTGGAAAACCATCCGGAATTTTCCACCACGATCACTCGCCTGGGAGCAAAGAAGGGAAGGGTTTCGGCCAGGTCAATTATCTCTCCCGCAGAGGCAGTCTTCCCCTCAAAATAGTGGACATTCATGGTGTCCCCCTCCTGTGTCAGTGCCTGGCGCAGACGGTCTTTATACTGCTTACGCAGATAGGCCTCCTCCCCGCAAAGCAGGTAAATCTGCCTGAAGTCCTGATTTTTTATGTCCTGTAAAAGTCCCTGCATGGATTCTCCCTTCCTGCTAAATCTCAATAAACTCATATTTTCCGGCACCAAAGCCTTTGACTTTCCTGATAGAATATTCCTCTCCAAAATAATTCTTACTGACCATAATGCCACTCATCTCTTTTTTTGCGCTAATGATCTCAGTATAAACGAAAGCTGTTGATTGATAAATAGGAAAATACGATAAGGTAATTTTAACTGGGTCATGCATCATAGTTACATCATAATTGCATCAAAGTTGCATCATCTCTGCAATTTTTTCTCAATAATTGTATCATAGATTGTTTGTTTCAGAAATTATTTCCCCATAAAAACGGATAGAAGAAAACCCCCAAATCTTTTGGAGACTTGGAGGAGTCCTTGCTTTTGACATAATTAAATTGTTAAGAAACAAATCTATTTGAAGGATACCTTCTACCTTAATTCTCGTATAATTCCAGTATCTGATCCTTCGTACAGTCCCTGAATTCCTCAGTTGATATTATCTCCTGAAATACTGCCTCCGCATCAGGGAGATATTTCTTCATGAAATCGACCAGAACCTTCAAGTCCTTTTCTTTACGGACCTCTTCGCCTAACCTTCTGCCAGCCTCTTCGCCCAGCTTTCTGCCAGCTGCTTCTCCCCGTTCATATCCTTCTTCCAGGTATGCCTCCCGAAGCACGCGCATTTCCTTCTCTTCATCATATTCAAATATACTCATGGACACTACCTCCCTCCGGTTCTCCTCTAAAAACTCTGC
>JAFSIS010000036.1 GCA_017439665.1 Lachnospiraceae bacterium | reverse complement strand
GGCTCCTGTCTCCTGATTAGGTGTTGTGTCTATATTTAATTTTTAAAACCACCTTTCACGATGGTTTATTTCTTATACCCTTTTGTCCTTGGGTAACCTCTACTTCTTTGTTTCAAACTTACCCCTCTCCTTACCATCCCCATCAGAGGACATATATGCCAAAATATGGCATTTTTATTCTAACATGGAAATGCATCATTTTTGCATCATTTGGAAAAGGATATTGGTATATAAAAATAGTTAAGTCAATAAAAATCAAAATATTTTGATTTTTATTGACTTAACTTTCAATCTGTCCTTATTTTATACAATAATCGTAATTATTCAGGAGAAGCTCGAAGATCCTGCAGATTTTCTTTCTTTAATCAAAACAGCTTTTACACCGGATAAGCCGCATTACCCGTATCAGCCTGGGTCATATCCACCTTTTCCTGCTGTGCCTGACGGTATTTGAAGAAGTCGGTAGCTACCTGAGGGAATAAGGCATAGGATAAGATATCCTCGTCCTGCTGTTTCCATTCCTTCATTTCTGCTTCCAGCTTATGCATCTCGTTTTCAATCAGATCTGCCGGACGACAGGTGATTCTTTCTTCGCCGGGAATAACCTTCTGTACAACTGCTTCGCTCATAGGCTTAATGGTCTGACCATACTTACCACGGAGCATATCCTTGGTCTGGTCTGTTGCCATCTTGTAACGTTCACCCATCAGTACGTTGAATACAGCCTGAGTACCCACGATCTGGGAAGAAGGGGTAACCAGAGGTGGCTCACCCAGATCCTCACGAACCTTGGGAATTTCTTTTAATACATCGTAATATTTATCTTCTGCATTCTGTTCTTTTAACTGGCTAACCATGTTGGAAAGCATTCCACCGGGCACCTGATACAGAAGGGTCTTAATATCCACACCCATAACCTTGGGATTTAAAAGACCGTTTGCCAGACATTCATCCCGATAAGGTCTGAAATACTCTGCGATCTCTGCCAGCAGATTCTGATCGAAACCGGTATCGTAAGGAGTTCCTCGGAAGGTTTCCACCATTACTTCCGTTGCCGGCTGACTGGTTCCCAGCGCAAAAGGTGACATTGCACAGTCGATTACGTCTACACCGGCCTCCACCGCCTTCAAATAGGTCATGCTGGCTACACCGGAGGTATAGTGGGTATGCAGCTGAATCGGCAGTTTGGTTACTTCCTTCATCGCCTTAATCAGCTCACTTGCCTTATAGGGAACCAGAAGTCCTGCCATATCCTTGATACAGATAGAATCTGCTCCCATCTCTTCTACCTTCTTGGCCATATCCGTCCAGTATTCCATAGTATAAGCATCTCCCAGAGTATAGGAGAGAGCAATCTGTGCATGGCCCCGGCCTTCCTGCCTCTTAATTCTGTTGGTGGCATCTACTGCCGCCTGCAGATTACGAAGATCATTCAGGCAGTCAAAAATTCGGATAATATCGATTCCATTGGCAACGGATCTTTGTACAAAATTATCTACCACATCATCTGCATAGGGACGATAGCCTAAAATATTCTGTCCTCTGAACAGCATCTGTGTTTTGGTATTTTTTAATCCATCTCTGATCTTTCTCAAACGATCCCAGGGATCTTCCTTTAAGAAACGTAAGGATGCATCAAAGGTAGCTCCTCCCCAGCACTCTACAGAGTGGTAACCAACCTTATCCATTTTATCCAGAATAGGGAGCATGAATTCAGTAGGCATTCTGGTAGCAATCAGTGACTGATGAGCATCACGCAATATAGTTTCGGTAATCCCGATTGGTTTTTTTACAATATCTGACATATCCTAATCTCCTTTACTTTTTTAATTGACTGTCAAAACAGCCAGCCGGGAGCTTATTATTTTACTCCGAAAATAGCCATGAAGGTTCCGGCAGCAACTGCTGTACCGATTACCCCTGCAACATTGGGTCCCATGGCATGCATCAAAAGGAAGTTGGTTGGATCTGCTTCCGCACCCACCTTCTGGGATACTCTGGCCGCCATAGGTACTGCAGATACTCCTGCAGAACCGATCAACGGATTCACCTTACCCTTCGTTGCCCAGCACATCAGTTTACCAAAAAGTACACCGACTGCTGTACCAAAGGCAAAGGCGATCAGACCCAGAATAACGATCTTAATGGTATCAACATTCAGGAACGCTTCCGCACTGGTAGTCGCACCAACACTGGTTCCTAAAAGAATTACTACAATATACATCATTGCGTTGGAGGCAGTATCGGTTAACTGTCTTACCACACCAGATTCCTTAAACAGATTACCTAACATCAGCATACCAACCAGAGGTGCTGTGGTAGGAAGGATCAGACAGACTACGATGGTTACGATGATCGGGAACAGAATCTTTTCCAGCTTGGAAACCGGACGAAGCTGATCCATCTTGATCTTACGTTCTTCCTCTGTAGTCAAAAGCTTCATGATGGGGGGCTGGATAATGGGTACCAGAGACATATAGGAGTATGCCGCTACCGCAATGGGTCCCAACAAGCCTGTCTGCCCCAGCTTACCCGCCAGGAAGATGGAAGTCGGACCATCCGCACCACCAATGATAGAGATGGCTGCCGCCGCCTTATCATTAAAGCCCATGGCGATGGCACCAAAGTAAGCAATAAAGATACCAAACTGAGCTGCTGCTCCCAATAAGAAGCTTTTTGGATTGGCGATCAGAGGACCGAAATCGGTCATGGCTCCTACTCCCATGAAGATCAGGGAAGGAAGAATCGCCCATTCATCCAATACATAAAAGTAGTAAAGTAAGCCACCTACACCGTTTGAGGCTTCTTCCGGGGAAATCATAATATCCGGATAGATATTTACCAGCAGCATACCGAAGGCTATTGGAAGTAACAGAAGGGGTTCATACTCTTTTCGAATAGCCAGATAAAGGAAAACACAAGCCACTGCGATCATGATGTAATTTCCACCGGTCAGGTTAAAAAATGCCGTCTGCTGCAGCAGGTTGGTCAATGTATTTGCTACGTATTCCATTTACGTTAACCTCCTATAGATGATAAAGGATTATCCCAGTCAGTTCAGAGTTGCCAGTAAAGCCCCCGCTTCTATTGCATCACCTACTGCTACATCAATACTGGCCACAGTACCATCCTTAGGAGCCACTACAGGAATTTCCATTTTCATTGCTTCAATAATGACTACAGGATCTCCCGCTTTTACTGCCTGACCTACACTTGCCTCCAGCTTGAATACCTTACCCGCTGCTCCTGCCTCTACACGAATGCTTCCTGCTCCTGCTTTGGCTGCAGGTGCTGTTACCTTGGGTGCTGCCTTAGGTACCGTTACAGGTCTTGCTACAGGTGCCACAGCCACTGCACCTGCCCCTGTTTCTTCTACAACTACATCGTATACGTTTCCATTGACGGTAATGGTATAATTTTTCATTTTCATTTCCTCCTAAATAAGCCTTCTATCTTTTTCTTCTCTTAATACTTCTTACTACATATCCGTCGGAAGATGCTGCTCCCTCATAAGCTGCCACGGCGGCTGCAATAACCGCTACCAACTCAAGATCATCGCTTAACTCTTCCTGCTCCACTTCTTCCCTGACAGGCTGGGTAACTGCAGCTTCCTTATTCTTCGTTTCTGCTTGATTTCCTCTATTCTGCACCCTGGAGATCAAAGAGAAACCTGAGATCAAAAAGATGATCAGAATCAATACGGCAAATACGGTTCCCATACCCATTACAGTGTTCAGGGCTGCTTTTGCCATTATTTCCCCAAAAGAGTAAACTACACTGGTAGAAATACTCACATAATTCAGTTCTTCATCCAGAATGATCTCCATGGTGGCATCCCGCCTGGAACCACTGATCTCCAGGTCAATGGTAACTCCATCATCATAGCTTACGGTATGACCGATTATGGACTGATATTCACCCATATCCTCCATCGCTGTCTCGTAATCCTGCATTCCTGCATAGAGCACCGGATTGGATTTATAGTCTTCTGCCATCCCTTCCAGAACGGCCCTGTTGATGGACTCTATCGTTAACTTTCCGTATTCCAGAGCCTGTTCCTCGGTAACTCCGTAATTTTCCGTAACCTCTTTGCCGGTATCACAGGCGGTAAGGCCAAGCAGACAGGTAATCATACCTAATACTAATATCCATTTTTTCATATTAAGTATCATCCTTTCTATACTGTACCGTGTTTCTTTGCCGGTCTTTCTTCTCGTTTGGTAAACAGCATCTCAAAAGCTCCGATCACATATTTTCTGGTCTCAGGGGCTTCAATAATGGCATCAACATAGCCACGTTTTGCTGCACTTACCACATTGTTCTGCAAAGCTTCATACTCTTTTGCACAAGCCTCAATGGCATCAGCACCTTGGCCATCACAGATGATCTTAGCTGCCAGCCCGGCATCCATGGTTCCAATCCGGGCATCCGGCCATGCAAAGGTCATATCCGCACCAATGGCCTTGGAATTCATGGTTATGTAAGCACTGCCGAAGGCCTTCCCAGTGACTACATTTACCTTGGGAACGGTGGCATTGGCAAAAGCATAGGTCAGCCTGGCTGCTTCTCTTGCTATATTGCGCTCTCCACAGGTAGTCGCTTCATAGCCTTTTACATTAGTCAAACTTAAAAGTGGAATCTCAAAGGCATCACAGAAATTGATAAATTCTGCTGCTTTACGGCATCCCCTGTTGGTCAAAACTGCTTCATGTTTTTCCTGAACCTCTCCGTTATCACCGTAAACCTCTGTACGGTTGGCAACCACACCTACGGTTACTCCATTTAATTTAATAAAGCCTGTAACCATTTCCTTTGCATAATTTCTTTTGGTTTCAAAGAAAAGATTATTATCTGCAATATTGGATATCAGAATGGAGGTATCTCCCACACAGGCTGCAAGGCCGGGACAGGCTCTGTTCAGATCATCATTACATTCTACATAAGAATGATCATCTTCATTGTTCGCAGGAAGCATGCCGATCAGCTCACGGATCTGTGAGAAAATAGACGCTTCATCTGCTACTACGTCTACAATTCCTGCCTTTTCACTCTGGAAAGCAGCCGCAGATGTATCGCATCTGGAAATCTCGTTTCCCGCCAATGCATTGGGAGAATTGACAAATAGCTTTGCTTTCTTTTCTTCCATAAAAGTAAAATCGGTCAGAGCAGGGATCAGGGCAAGTCCTCCTCCACAGTTTCCGAACACAGCAGTAATCTGGGGAATTACACCGGAAGCCAGAGTTTGCTTCAGGTAAACCTCACCAAAGGCATTCAGGGCATCAGTCGCCTCCTGCAGTCTTAAACCGGCAGAATCAATCAGTCCGATAACCGGTGCTCCCGTTTTCATCGCCAGATCATAGAGGTTGGTTATTTTTTTTGCATGCATCTCACCCATGCTGCCGCCCAGAACGGATGCATCCTGGCTGTAAACATACACAAGATTACCGTCAATCACCCCATAACCGGTAATCACACCGTCAGAAGGGGTATCTGTTTGTTTCAGATTGAAATCTGTAGATCTCGCCGTAACAAGCCCACCGATTTCCACGAAACTGTTCTCATCGAGTAAGGAAGTGATCCTTTGACCCGCAAGTGTAGTAGTACTCATCTCTTTGCCCTCCATATATTGTAAAATTGGTAACTAAGACTACATTTTGTGAAATTTTTCTCACACTGTAAATATAGCACAGAAAAGAGAAAATAAAAAGGGGAAAAAGTAAAATAGAGAAGAAAAATGCGATATTTTTCTTCTCTATTTTATACAATTCTTATCCAGTTTACTTAATTATCAGTCTTATTCGAGATAATTTTCCATTGTGCCAGACTCAGATCATAATAATACCACATGTTGGGAAATTCCTTCAAAGGTATATCCAGCTTCTCTTTCCGATAAATGACATATTGAGGAGTAATGGCCAAAGGAATTTTATAGACCAGGCTGGTTTCCATACTTTGAATCTCACGATAAAGCATGTTCTTTTCATATGCCCAGCTGGCGTCATCCAGGCTTTGCAGCAGAGCATCAAATCTGTCACGATTCTGATAAATATTAGAAAATAATACATTCTTACTGGAGTATTCATAATACCATTCATCATACTCTACTGCTGCAAGATTCTTAAGGGCTACATCATACCAGTCTGCTTCCACGAACAATTTATCCGTGTCAGTCGTTTCCACAGGGATGATCTCGGTTTTTATTCCTATGGCCTCCCAGCAGCCGGCTATCTCCTCCAGTAATTTTACGGATAACTCATCTGAATTATATCTGGTGAGTATTAGTGGCTCTTCAAAATCAAAACCGGCTTCCATAAGCATCTCTTTTGCCAATGCCAGTCTGTAGCCTACTTCATCATCTGATTTTTCTACGTACCAGGAATCATATTCCGGTATTCCACAGTCGATATTGATCGCTGTTCCCTTATAGATATTGTTGATAATACTCCTTCTGTCCAGGCCATACATCAGTGCCTGCCTGACCCTTTCGTCATCCAGACGACCATCCCTTTCTCCCGTCCGGCAATCCAGATTAAAGATCAGATAACGGTAATAAAGATTGGCAGCCGGAACCACTTCATAATCAGGATCAGCCTGGTAACGGCTGACCACCTCCGGATCAGAGGTAAAGGTCAAATCAAATTCTCCCGGATCTGTGGGATTCACAACCTTATACCGGATCTGCTGAATACCGGGATGCGTTTCCGTATATTGATCATTATAGACCAGAACTGCCTCATTATTCTCATTACTGACCATTTTATAAGGGCCATTCCCAATGGGCAGTTTCCAGAAATCGGAGGAAGGAATATCCTCCACCGCCGTTTCTTTAAAGCAATGTTTGGGCAAAATAGCAAGCTGGGCAAGCGCAGAAAGGAATTCCTCATCCATTTCTTTCAGATGGATCGTCAGATCATCTCCATCCACCTCCAGACCGGAAAGTGAGTCTGCTCCACCGGCAATCCATTCCTCTGCTCCCTGAATTGCTTTCAGCCCCTGGGAAACATAACCGTTGACCTGCTGCATCTTTAAATAGGTCTCTATGGTCCAGATCACATCCTCTATGGTCAAAAGCTCACCATCATGCCAAAAGACATCATTCTGGATTGTAAATACATAAACCAATCCATCCGGAGAAACCGCATATTCTTTGCACAGATCCATTTCCACATCATTGATATTATCCTTCGCAATAAAAAGCCCTCTGAACATCAGACTTCCCCAAAACTCTGAACGATTCATCCAAACACTGGACAGAGTCAGCTGAGGAGAATTGCCATCCACATTAACGGCCACTACCATTTCCTCCTCCGGCCCCAGAAGAACTGCTTCCTTACTCTTCTCCCCTGTATTTTTCGAATCATATTCAGCCATACTGCAAGCCGTTAAAACGATACCCACCATGAGAATAAGCAAAAGGAAAATTGCAATACGGCGTTTCTTCTGTATCATTTCACACCTCCAGGCTAATGGTTCTTGGCCAGAAAAACTTCAAATTGGTCTACCGGCATAGGCTTTCCATAATAATATCCCTGTGCAATATCACAGCCGATCCTTTCCAGGAACTCACTCTGTTCAGCAGTTTCCACACCTTCTGCAATAATCTGCAGCTCCAGGTGTTTACCCATTTCCACAATGTCCCGGATCACAATTTCATCCCGAACATCCATTTCCAGCTCAAAATCCAAAAAGCTTTTATCAATTTTCAAAATATCGATGGGCATCTTTTTTAACAGATGCAGCGAAGAATAGCCTGAACCAAAATCATCTACGGCTATTTTCAGCCCCAGCTGCTTTAATTCCTGCATTCTTTTCAGCATCAGGGTATCTCCGTCAATACAGATGCTCTCTGTCAATTCGGTTTTTATCCAACGGCTTTCCAGGCCGTACTTATCCATGAGACCTCTGAGTTCATCCACCAGCTGATCATTCTGCACATCAATACGGGACAGGTTGATGGCAATGGGTACCATATGCTTTCCCTGTTCACGCCATCTGGCCAAGGTTTTCATCGACTCCTCCCAGACATAAAAGTCCAGTCGGTTAATAAATCCGTTCTTTTCAAAAATTGGAATAAACTGATCCGGAGGGATCATTCCATCTCTGGGATGTTTCCAGCGGACAAGGGCCTCTGCGCTGACTACCGTCCTGGTCTTAAAATCCACCTGGGGCTGCAGATAAACGCAAAACTGCCCCGTATTCAATGCATCATCCATTTCATTTTCCAGATACTTGGCGAAAATATTCTGCTGACGCATATGTTCTTCATAGATCCGATAGGAGCTTTTATGGCTTCTTTCGATACTACTCTTTGCAAGATTCGCTTTATCAATAGTGCTGGAAAGATTGTCGTCTCCCGCTTCCAGATGATAGATTCCCGCTTTAAGGATCAGGTGATAATGGGTTTTCTGGGCAGTCAGCATAGTCTCTACGGTAGAAAACACATCCTTCAGATATTTCTCCACATCCAGAATAGAATTACTGTGCTTAAAAACCACAAAATTATCTGCATTGCTTCTGGTAATATAATCCTCTTCTCCCAGGTCCTGCTTCAATATCCTGGCCAAAAAAGCAATCACCCGGTCTCCCTGTTCATAGCCGTAAAGATCGTTGACTACCTTAAACTTGTCCACATCCACTGCCAGAACATAATAATTATCCCTTTCCCCACTCTGGAGGATCGGTGTGACATCCAGCCTGAATTTTTCCATGCTGCTGATGTTTGCTACACTGTCTCTGTAGGCGATTTCCTTATTCTTCAGCTCGATCTTATACTTCCGGTAATATCCCTGCCCGTAATTTAAAAGAAACAGCAGTAAAACACCGGCAATCAGATATTCACTATACTGAGAGAGAAAATCCCAGAAGGAAAACTGTCCAACAGAAATATGCTGAATATTGTTATTGATGATACTCACTCTGCTGCTTTCCGAAATACTGTTAATCGCTTTATTCAATATACCAAGCAGCAGGCCATTTTCATCATGAATAACAAAAGAAGTGATAAAGTTGCCCGGAATATATTTCAGATTTTGAATATCCTTGTATTTTTCATATACAGACAGCTCATTTACCTTCAGGTCCGACTGTATGGCAGCGTCTGCCTCATTACTCAAAATAGCATCAAAGCAGGCCATATCATTCTCATAGACCAAAAACTCATACTGCGGGTACTGGGACTTGATCCCCTCCAATCCCTGTGAAAAATATTCCGGCACAGCAATTTTTAAGGCATCACTCATCTTCAGGTCACGATTTCCCACAAAAGCCAACCCTATTTCATAAAATGAGGAAGTATACTCTTCTACCACACCCTGGTCCAGATTCCTGGAGATCCCCTGGAGCCCGTTATTAGACATTACACAACTTCCCAGAATATCCACCTCGCCGTTTCGCAACAGTTCTTCACCCTCGGCAAAGCTGGTCACATAGCTGATCTGGAATTCAAGCCCTGTATGATATTCGATCTTTTTAAGTACCTCCAGTGCAATTCCTTTATAGCCACTGTCTGTCCCCAGCCGATAACAGATGGGATACTGATCTGCACAAAGAGCAACATTATAGACCTGATCTGTATCCAGGAAAACTCTCTCCGTCCAGGAATATTCCAAATTGTTATTGGAGGCTTCTGCAAAATACAACTCGCGCAGATCTTCTGTAAAGCCGGGATTATTCATCTTTATCTTTTCCATGGCATCGTTCAGCTCAGTCAGAACAGCCTCATCAGACGAAGCAAAGGTTACCTGTCCATTATAAAATCTGCCTATAACCTTCAGATTGGACAGACTTACAAAAGAGTCGGTAACTATGGCATCAATTTTTTCATCGGCAAGCTGACTCAGCATTTCTTCCATATCATCAAAATAAACGATTTCATAGAAAGATATGTTGTTTTTTTCACAATATTGTTCGAGATTCTCCTCTACTCCGCTGTCCCGCTTGATTCCGAGAGTAACGTTTCTCATCTGCCTTGCATGCTCATAGCACAGATCAAAATTATTACTCAGCTTATAAATATAACCATAATCATCTCCAATAACTGTTGAAGCCGTTTTTGCATTGGAAAGCTCCAATGTGGTGCTGATCGGTGAAAGCAGATCGATCTGCCCTGATTCCAGCCAGGTCAGACATTGTTTTCTGCTCCCTTTCACAAACTGATAATCCCAGTCAGTATATTGAGAGATCGCATTCAGATAATCTATGCCGAAACCGGTTATTTTCCCGCTTTCATCTTCCTTCATGTAGCCATCCTGCTCATACCAGCCTACGACTATGGTTTTTTCTTCCTCTCCTGCTTCCAAAGCCCGTGCCTGATGTGCAGGAATAGCAAGTAATAACAATATGCACAGACTAAGAAAGAGAATTTTTTTCATTAACTTTCTTCCCTTCTCATAATAAAATACAAGGCCATTATAATATATTTTTCATGAAATTTCATTGTTTTTTTATTATTTTATGTAAAATATTGCCAGTTTACATCCATAGTAAGTCAAAACAGCATTTCAGACACCAAACAGGATCTATTTTGGATACGCTTTGTCCAGCATTCAGACTTTCACTTTTCCACTTTTCTTCATTAATATAATAACTTATCTCTCCGGCCTTCTCCCCCCTTTTTATCGGCGCTGTAAGAGGCTTTTTTTCCACCTTTGCCGTTAACTTTTCCTCAGCTTTCAGTAAAACCTCAGGTATTTCTTCATCACTACTTCTTTCCAGATGGATAAAAATCTCTTCTCCGATCTTTTCTCCCTGTCCCTCTTCAACCGGAGAAAGAAGAATTTCCTCCCAGTTAAGCTCCAGCTCCTCTACAGAATGCAGTTCAAAGGTGTCCAGACCATATTCCATCAGCTGTCTGGTATCCTTCCACTTGTAGGTTCGATTTCCCGGCCAGCCGCAGGCTAACAGGGCAACGATATAGGTTCTCTCATCCTGCTTCAGGGCTCCGATATAGCAATAGCCTGCTTTGGAAGTAAAGCCGGTTTTTCCGCTTAAGGCCCCCTCCATCATCTGCAAAAAAGAATTATGGTTCTGGCAGCTGAAGCTGCGGGCACCATCGGATACTTCCCCCTTTTCTGACAGGATCTTATTGCAGAAGCTGTAATTTGATGTCCTGGTAATTTTCAGAAACTCCTCTACAGCCGGTGATTCTTCCAGGCAATAGCGCATGATCAATGCCAGCTCCTTAGCTGTGGTGCCATGCTCCTTTGTAACCGTCCCTCCCGTTGTCAGGGTAAGGGTCTGACTGGCATCCAAACCGTTGGGCGTAATAAACCAGCTGTCTTTACAGCCTATCTGTCTTGCCTTTTCATTCATTTTTTGAGAAAATGCCTGGCAGCTTCCTGCAATGTGCTCAGCAATGGCTACTGCAGAATCATTATGGGATTCCAGCATCAGAGAATACAGCAGATCCTCCAGAAGATAGTATTCTCCTTCCCGGATATTCAGCTGTACATCGGGCATGGAGGCTGCATAGGCTGATACCGAAACCAGATCTTCCAGCTTCCCTTCCTCCAACGCCAGTATACAGGTCAGGATCTTCGTTGTGCTGGCATTGGCAAGAAACTCCTGACCGTTTTTTTCATACAAAACTCTTCCCGAGGAGGCATCCATCAGGACCGCACTGTGGGCATAAAGGGTTCCCGGCCCCTCCTCCTGCCCTGCATGGGCAAGAACCGACGGAATCAGTATGAATACCCACAAAAAAAAGAAAAATATCCGGTATGATTTTTTCGACATAGTTAAAATTCCCATTGATTTGCTTTTCCTTCTAAATCTATGTCTGTTTTTTATTTCTATACCCGGATATTTTTCTCATACAGCATCTCTTATACTAACTTATCGACTAAATCAGTCACTATGGTAAAGCTGATAATAAAAGCCTTTTTTCTCCAACAGCTGCAGATGATTCCCCTGTTCGATAATGTTTCCATCCTTCATCACCAGGATCCGGTCTGCATCCTTAATGGTGGAAAGCCGATGGGCAACGATGAAGCTGACCCTGCCCTCCATAAGCCGCCCAAAGGCTTCCTGAATCTTCAATTCCGTTCTGGTGTCAATGGAAGAGGTGGCCTCATCCAGAATCAGAACAGGGGGCATGACCAGCATGATCCTGGCGATACAGATTAACTGTTTCTGCCCCTGGGAAAGTCCTCCGCCGTTTTCCGAAAGCCAGGTATCATAGCCCTGGGGAAGCCTTTTGATAAAGCTGTGGGCATGGGCCGCCCTGGCTGCCTGAACAACCTCTTCCCTGGTGGCCTTCCGGTTTCCCATAGAGATATTCTCCAGAACTGTTCCTTCTTTCAGCCAGGTATCCTGCAGCACCATACCGAAGCCTGCCCTAAGACTTTTACGGGTATAGTCCCGGATGTCCCGTCCATCCGCCGTTATCCGGCCATCAGTAACATCATAAAAGCGCATCAACAGATTGATCAATGTAGTCTTTCCACAGCCTGTAGGCCCCACAATGGCAATTTTCTCCCCTGGCCCTGCCTTCAGGCTTACCGCTTCAATCAAAGGCTTCTCGGGCACATAGGAGAAGCTGACCTGCTCAAAGGAAATCTCCCCTTTTACCTCTTTTAAAACCAGAGCATCTTCCCTATCCGGCACCTGTTCTGCTTCCTCCAGCAGGGCAAAGAGCCGTCCAGCACAGGCAATGGCATTCTGCAGCTCCGTCACTACTCCGGAAATCTCATTAAAGGGCTTCGTATACTGCTTGGCATAGCTTAAAAAGCAGGTCAGGTCACCAATGGAAATCCTTCCCTGTATGGCAGCATATGCCCCGCTCAGGGCCACAGCCGCATATACGATACTATTGATAAACCGGGTACAGGGATTGGTCAGTGAAGAAAAGAAAATGGCCTTTAGAGAACTCTTTTCCAGTCGTTCATTGATTTCTTCAAATTGCTCTAAAGCCCGCTCTTCCTGCAAAAATGCCTGTACCACCTTCTGATTCCCAATCAGCTCATCCACGCAGGCAGTCTGCACACCCCGAATGGCAGACTGTTCTTTAAAAAAGGAAAAGGTACTTTTCGCAATATAATTTGCCACCAAAAGGGATAAGGGGGTCAGACAGACCACCACCAGAGTGATCCAGGGATTCAGGGAAAGCATGAACAGCAGGGTTCCCAGAATGGTGATCACACCGGTAAACAACTGGGTGAACCCCAGCAGAAGGCCATCTGCAAACTGGTCCGCATCAGAGATCACACGACTGACCACATCCCCATGGGGATGGTTATCCATAAACCTTAAGGGCAGCCTCTGTAAACGGCCAAACACATCCTTACGAATATCCCGGACCACATGATAAACGATCCGGTTGTTCAACAGATTCATGATCCACTGACAGCCTCCGGTAATCAGCGATACTGCCACCAGCCGAAGCAGTATACGGCTTACCACCGAAAACTCCACCTTTCCCCGGTCTGCGATATGGTCCACTGCCTGTCCCACCAGAATAGGGGCATACAGAGTGGTGGCTACCACAACTCCTGCTAAAAGCAGGGAACTGACGATCTGCATACGATAGCTCTTCAGATAATTCCAGACCTTTTTCAAGGTTTCTGTCTGCGTCTTTTTCATAAAGCATTTACCTCCTGTTTAAATTGGGAGGCATAGATCTCTTCATATACCTTACAGCTTCTCAGCAGTGTTTCATGGGTACCCCTTCCCACCAGTTCACCATCTTCAAGTACCAGAATAAGATCCGCATGCTGAATGGATATGGTTCTCTGGGAAACGATGAATACCGTGGGCCTGTCCTGCATTCCTGCCAAAGCCTTTCTAAGGGCTGCATCCGTAGCATAGTCCAGGGCCGATGAGCTGTCATCCAGAATCAGGATTTCCGGCTTCTTCACCAGGGCTCTGGCAATGGTCAGACGCTGCCTCTGTCCGCCGGAAAGATTTCTTCCGTTCTGTGCAATGGGAAAGTCCAGCTTTCCCTCCTTACTCTCCACCATTTCCTTTGCCTGGGCGATTTCCAGAGCTTCCCAAAGCTCTTTCTCTCCGGCATTCGCATTTCCCCAACAAAGATTCTCTGCTATGCTTCCTTTTACCAGAACAGAAGTTTGAGGAACCACACCGATCTTATTCCTCAACTCTTTTTTGCTGTAGCGGGAAACCTCAATTCCTTCAATAAATACTTTTCCCCCAGTGGCATCATAAAACCGGGGGATAAGATTCACCAGGGAGGTTTTTCCGCTTCCCGTTCCACCGATGATCCCCACTGTCATCCCTTTCAGTACGGAAAAAGAAATGTGGTTGAGGGATTTTTCACCTCCTTCGGAATATTTCAGACTGACCTGATCAAAAATCACCTGGGGTACGGTTTTATCCGGTATTCCCTCAGTCTCTTTTGGATAGTACTGGCTGCTTTCCAGCTCGAAAACCTCCTGGATGCGGTTTCCACAGGCCACAGCTTTGGTCAGATTGATGATCATATTAGCCAGCTTGATCAGCTCCTCCAGGATCTGTGCCATATAATTATAAAGTGCCACCACTGCTCCCTGGGTAAGCAACCCCGCTTCCACCTGCAAGGCCCCTTTCCAGATCATCAGGGCAATTCCCATATTAATGACCACATAGCTTAAGGGATTTAAAAGAGCCGATATTCTTCCCACAAAGATCTGTGCACCGGTCAGCTCCTTCTGCTTTTCGGAAAACTCCCGGATTTCCTCTTCCTCCATGCCAAAGGCACGAATCACCCTGACTCCCACCAGATTCTCTCTGGTTGCCGCCAGCACCCGATCCACCTTCTGCTGTACTTTTTTGTAAAGAGGAATAGTCAGAAACATGATGCCAAAAACGATCAGCGTCAAGACGAGAATAGTTAGACCCAGCCGCCAGGCTACCTGACGGTCGATCTGCCAGGCCATGACAAAGGCTCCGGCCACCACAAAGGGAGAACGGAGCAAAAGCCGCAGAGTCAGGTTCATTCCTGACTGAACCTGATTCACATCACTGGTCATCCGGGTGATCATATTGGAGGTTCCCAGCCGGTCAATCTCTTTGTAGGAAAGACTCTCCATATGGGCAAACAATGCCTGACGGATCTTTTTCACGAAGCCTACTGCCGCCCTGGCCGCAAAATACTGGGCTGTGACTGAAAATAAGAGACCGATCAGCCCCAGAAGGATCAGGTAAACAAACATCCTGAAAATATATCCTCTGTCACCCGTCCCGATTCCCACATCGATCAGTGAGGCCACTACCAGCGGTACGAACAGCTCCAGAGTGGCTTCCAGCAGCTTGAATAATGGGCCCAATATACTTTCTTTTTGATATCCATGTAAAAAACGAAGTAGCTTTTTCACCCCTCTAAACTCCCAGCTGTAATTCAATCTCCTGTTTTGCCTGTTCCTTAAACTCCTCCACCTGCATGGGGTTCAGCTCAGGAAGAGCGTCCAGAGAACTGATTCCGAATCTTCGCAAAAATTCCTCCGTAGTCCCGAAAAGAAGAGGTCTTCCGGGTGCATCCATTCTTCCCAGCTCCATAACCAGCTCAAATTCCATCAGACGATTGATGGCGTGATCACAGTTTACTCCTCTCACCTTTTCCACTTCAGAACGGGTGATGGGCTGCTTATAGGCAATAATAGAGAGTGTTTCCAGACAGGCATCGGTCAATACATATTTCCTGGGGCTTCCGGCGACCTTGATCAGATATTCGTACATATCCGTTTTGGTGCACATCTGAAAGGCATCCTCCAGTTCCACAATATCCACTCCCCGGTTGGAAGCAGCCAGCTTTTCCTTCATTTCATATATAATCTTTCTGGCAGTCGCCTTATCCTCTTCGATCACCTCCGCCAGCTTAGCCAGCTCAACGGAATCTCCCATAGTAAATAAAACCGCCTCCAGAATAGCTTCCTGTTTTTCTCTTTCCATTCTTTCCTCTCTGTCTGCTGCCATAGGCAGCGTTTTTTACTCCACCAGCTGGTTGGAGGTTATAATAATGTCGTCAAAAAGATCGTCCTGCTCTATGGTGATCTGTCCCATTTTCATCATTTCCAGAATAGTCAGGAAGGTAATGACGATTTCCATTTTATTATACTCTTTTTCCAACAGCTTACGAAAACTGAAGGTTTTGTGCATACGGATGTAATTCTGGATATAGCCCAGCTTTTCGTCCATATTGATTTCGTCCTTCTCGATTCGTCCAAACTGACTTCGAATGGGATCGATCTTATCCTCCTGGCGCTTTAACGTTGCCCGAAAAATCTCCTGCAGACGGGCAAGATTAATATCCGCAAGGAGCTCATCGAAATCCACCGGTGGCTTAAATGCAGCCACTTCCTCGGGTATGGTAGGAGGCTTATAGTAATTTTTATCCGCATCGATCTGACGATCCTTCAGCTCAAAGGACATATACTTATACATTTTGTATTCCAGCAGCTTCTGCACCAGCTCTTCCCTGGGATCCTCCTCTTCCCCTTCCTCGTTAACCTCTTTGGGAAGAAGCATCCTGCACTTGATGTCCAGAAGAGTGGCTGCCATCAAAAGAAATTCACTCATCACATTCATATCCTCTGTTTCCATCTGGCGGATGTACTCCAGGTACTGATCAGTAATCTCAACGATGGGAATATCATAAATATCAATCTTGTTTTTTTCGATCAAATGCAGCAGAAGATCCAGGGGACCTTCAAATACCTGCAGCTTAACGGACAGAGCCATCCTCTTCCTCCTTATGTCCTTCCGGCTTTAAGCTGATCAGTACCAGCTCTCCCGGATTAAATATCCGTACCGGCAGAGTATGCATCCCCAGTCCCCGGCTAAGGATCATCACCGAATCCTTTTGATGGAAGAGCCCTCCATCATATCTGGGAAACAGCCTGAGTGCAGGATTAATGACCCCACCCAGAAAGGGCAGCCTCATAATTCCGCCGTGGACATGACCGGCAAGCACCAAATCCGCCCCCCATCGGGCATAGTCTTCAAAATAATCCGGATTATGGGCCAGCAGGATCTGATATTTTTCTTTATCCGGTACACCCAGAGTTTCCGGAAGATATTCCTCCGGCATGGGCTCCTGTTTAAAATGCCGGTAAAACTGCCAGTCGATTTCCAGTCCGCTGACCGACAGTCCATCCTGACGGCTTTCTCCCCGGTTTCTTAACAGGATCACACCTGTTTGCAGAAGCTCCCTTTCAAAGGCCTCCCATAAATGGCCATAGCTCTCTGTCCGGGCGAATAACCGGCTCTCGTGATTTCCCATACTGTAATACACCGGATAATCTCTGGTCAGCTCCCTGCACAGATGTAAAGCGTTATGATAGGAGCAGCCAGTCTTTGCCGTCATCATGTCACCGGCCATAAACACCACATCGGGGTTAAATTTTCGTATATCCTCTATCAGCTTCTCATTGTTTTTTCCATAGCACCTGTCATGCAGGTCCGCCAGCAAAACGAATCGATAAGGCTCTTTTATTTTCCTGCTGTACAGTTCATAAGAAACTGCTTTGTACCGGTTCCCATCGATCACCATGACGACGAGAAAAAAAACGGCCAGGCCCAATACTGTACAGGCCAGGATCAGAAACCATTCTGTCAATCCCTCTTCTCCTTTCGGATGCTGCTTTTTGTAAGCATATCCTGTATGCTCCTCCACCGTTGCCGGTGAGCATACTTGTTTATCTTATCATATTTTTCCCTTTCCTAAAAGCCATTTTCCAAAAGCTCTTCTATAGGTATCCCGGAGGGTGGCACGGGAAACTTCCTCCAGGGCAACTATTGCCGTCTCACCGATCTTCTTCTCCCCTAAAAAATAGACCACTTCACCGATCTTCTCTCCCTTTTCCACCGGTGCCGGTATGGATTCGGATAATCGTTCCTCCCTCCGAATCTGACTCAAATCATTTCCCTGGGTATCCAGCCAGGTAAAGGTTCCTTCCAGACCGACGGCCACCTCCTCCTTAACTCCTCCCTCCACAGGAACAGGAACAAACTCTGCCTCCTGTTTATCCTCATAAAGCTGGACTCTGGCAAAACCATAATTCAATAAAGCTTCACAGTCCTGAAATCTTACCTTATGGTCAGGAGCCCCCATAACCACAGCGATCAACTGTATTCCCTCTTTCTCGGCTGTTGCAGAAAGACAGTACTTTGCCTTATCCGTAGAGCCTGTTTTCAGACCGTTTGCATAGGGATACTGCTTTAACAGCTTATTGGTAGAAGAAAGGGTGAATACGCTCTCTCCTTTTTTCGTCACATGGGTAATATCTTCCATCCAGATCGTCGTATAATTGAAGATCTCCGGAAAACGGGTGATCAGCTCTCTGGACATGCGGGCAACATCTCCTGCCGTGGTATAATGCTCATCGGAAGAGCTTAAGCCGCTGCAGTCCACAAAGTGGGTATTTGCAAGCCCCAGTTCTCCGGCTCTTTGATTCATTTTTTCCACAAAGGCTTCCTCACTTCCGCCAATATGCTCAGCCATAGCTACGGAAGCATCGTTTCCGCTGGCTACAGCAATACACTTGATCAGCGTATCCACCGTCTGCTCCTCCCCCTCCTCAAGAAAAACCTGGGAGCCGCCCATGGATTTTGCATGGGCACTGGTGACCACCTTGTCTTCCAGGCTGATCTGCCCTTCCTCAAGTGCTTCAAAGATCAGCAGTAATGTCATGATCTTAGTGATGCTGGCAGGACTTCGTATTTCCTCCGGATTTTTTTCATAGATGACTGTACCGGTTTTACCTTCCATTAAAATAACGGAAGGAGAAGCCAGATTCAGCTCCTCTCCCCTTACCTGGTTAAAGGGCAGCAAACTGAGGCTGAGAACAAGAATTAAGGATAAAAAGGAAACTAGTCTTTTTTTCATAGGCTATCCTTTCGGTGCTCTTATCCTTATATCTATGACCTGCCGAAAAAAATATTCACCGGAACAAACCATCCCTTCCCGGTTTTCACAACTTCCTTTTATCAGCAGACAAAGAAAATCCCTGATAAACCTATCAGGGATTTCATTGTTAATCTTAGTTATATTTACGTTTTCTTGCCGCTTCAGATTTCTTCTTACGTCTTACGCTTGGCTTCTCGTAATGCTCTCTCTTACGAATCTCCTGCTGAATACCAGCCTTAGCACAGCTTCTTTTGAAACGACGTAAAGCGCTATCTAAAGTCTCGTTCTCTTTTACGATTACGTTTGACATCTTACACCCTAACCTCCCTTCAGTCCCTTCCTAGCAACATGACTGATTTGGGTTTATTTTCTGTGTGTATTCAAAGCGATTGATTATCCGCAAGTACACACAAACTATATTATAGCAATTTTTTTTACTTCGTCAAGCTCTTTTTTGAAAAAAATTGATAACTATTCAGGACAAGCTCGAAAATCCTGCAGATTTCGCATCCGGCATCAGTAAAATCAACCCTGAAGCTGTCCTTCCAGAACCTTTACCGTTTCCTTTAAAGCATCCTGGATACCTGCCGGATTTTTTCCTCCAGCCTGTGCCATATTGGGACGGCCGCCGCCGCCACCGCCTACCAGACCTGCAATAGCCTTGATCAAGTTGCCTGCGTGGGCTCCCGCCTTCATGGCACCCTCCGTAGCTGTTACCATCAGATTCACCTTTCCGTCAGCATCTGAAGCCAGAACAACAACACCTTCTCCCAGCTTCTCCTTTAACTGGTCTCCCAGCTCACGAAGGCCGTTCATGTCCACTCCTTTAAGTCCGCTGGCAAGAAGCTTCACTCCCTTGATCTCCTGAACCTGATCCATAACATCACCCAGGGCATCCTTGGCCAGTTTGGATTTCATGGATTCATTTTCACTCTGAAGAGCCTTCATTTCTGCCAGTAGATGCTCCACCTTCTCCGTTACCCTGGCAGGGGTGGTCTTCAGCAATCTGGCAGCCTGGTTCAGGGACTCCTCCAGCTTCTGATAGTAAGCAGTCACAGCCTTTCCGGTAATGGCTTCAATTCGGCGTACACCTGCCGCAACACCATTTTCAGAAAGGATCTTAAAGCTGGAGATCACTCCCGTATTGTTTACATGGGTACCACCACAGAGCTCGATAGAAAAATCACCCATACTGAGCACCCTTACGGTTTCCCCGTATTTTTCTCCAAAAAGTGCCATGGCTCCTGCCTTCTTGGCATCCTCCATGCTCATTTCCCGGGTGAGTACCTCCAGATTTGCTTCTATCTTTTCATTCACCAGATTCTCTACACGAATCAGTTCATCCTCTGTCATGGCTGCAAAATGACTGAAGTCAAAACGCAGATGGTGGCCGTCCACCAAAGAGCCTGCCTGCTCTACGTGGGTGCCCAGAACCTCTCTTAAGGCTTTATGCAGAAGATGGGTAGCACTGTGATTTTTGCAGGTATTGCTTCTGTTTTCTGCCTCTACCTGCAGGGATACCTTATCTCCCACCTTGATCATGCCTTCGGTGACCTGTCCTATATGTCCAATTTTACCTCCGGCCAGCTTCACTGTATCCCTGACGGTAAATTTACCCTCCGGTCCCACGATCTCACCGATATCTGCATTCTGACCACCCATGGTAGCATAGAAGGGGGTTTCCTTTACGATGATCGTACCTACCTGACCGTCAGACAGGGCTTCTGTCAGCTCAGTTTCCGTAGTCAGTACCGTCACCCCAGATTCATGGGCCAGTCGGTCATAGCCTACGAAAACAGAAGTAACAGAAGGATCGATCTCGTCATATACGGTGGCATCTGCTCCCATATAGTTGGTTTCCTTACGTCCTTCTCTTGCCGTCTTTCTCTGATTTTCCATGGCAGCTTTAAAGCCGGCCTCATCCAGAGTCTGTCCCTTTTCTTCCAGAATTTCCTGAGTCAGATCCAGAGGGAAGCCATAGGTGTCGTAAAGCTTGAAGGCATCATCTCCGGAAAGCTCTTTTCCTCCTTCTGCCTCCATCTTTTCCTGCATTTCCTTCAAAATCGTAAGTCCCTGGTCGATGGTCTTATCGAACTTACTCTCCTCCTGAGTCAGTACGTTCAGGATAAAGGCTTTCTTCTCTTCCAACTCCGGATATCCGTCTTTGGATTCTGCAATGACGGTCTGGCTTAAGTTAGCCAGAAACTGCTCTTTGATTCCCAGCAGTCTTCCGTGTCTGGCCGCACGACGGATCAGACGTCTGAGCACATAGCCTCGGCCCTCATTGGTAGGCATAACGCCATCAGAAATCAAAAAAGTAGCGGAGCGGATATGATCGGTGATCAGACGGATGGATACATCCTTTGCTTCATCAGTCTGGTAGCTTACACCGGCAATTTCACAGATCCGGTCACGGATAGCTTTCATCGTATCGATATCAAAAACAGAATCCACATCCTGAACCACCACAGCCAGACGCTCCAGCCCCATACCGGTATCAATATTCTTATTGGCAAGCTCTGTATAATTGCCCTTGCCATCTCCGTCATACTGGGTAAAGACGTTATTCCATACCTCAATAAAGCGGTCACATTCACAGCCTACCTTGCAGTCCGGACGATCACAGCCATATTTTTTACCACGATCATAATAAATCTCAGAACAGGGGCCACAGGGTCCTGCGCCATGCTCCCAGAAGTTATCACATTTTCCATCCTCATCCCGATAAAAACGGGTGATCTTCTCTGCCGGGATGCCGATATCCTTATTCCAGATCTCGAAGGCCTCATCATCCTCAAAATAGATGGACGGATAAAGACGTTCAGGATCCATTCCCACAACCTCAGTCAGAAACTCCCAGCTCCAGGCAATGGCCTCCTTCTTAAAATAATCTCCAAAGGAAAAATTACCCAGCATTTCAAAGAAGGTAAGATGTCTGGCCGTCTTTCCTACATTCTCAATATCTCCTGTTCTGACACACTTCTGACAGGTGGTCATCCTCTTTCTGGGTGGAATCTCCTGTCCCGTAAAATAAGGCTTTAAGGGTGCCATTCCCGCATTGATCAAGAGCAGAGAATTATCGTTATGAGGAACCAGGGAATAGCTTCCCTTAGCCAGGTGATCCTTTGATTCAAAAAATTCCAGATACATTCTCCGCAGTTCATTTACTCCATATGGTTTCACATTTCTTTCCTCCGTTTATTCGCAAAAAAAGGAGAACTGACTTCTCCTTTTTGCCTGTTTAAAATGCCATTATACTATGCATAGCTTCCATTACACGATCTGCATGGAAGGGCTTAATGATAAAGTCACTGGCTCCTGCCTGAATCGCTTCTATCACCAGAGCCTGCTGTCCCATCGCCGAGCACATCACAATCTTTGCCTTGGGATCAAAAGCCCGTATCCCCTTTACTGCCTCTATACCATTCATATCAGGCATAGTAATGTCCATGGTCACAATATCCGGCTTGAGTGCCTTATATTTCTCAATCGCATCTGCACCGTTTACCGCCTCTCCCACTATATTGTAGCCATGCTGCTCCAAAATGTTTTTTAACATCATCCGCATAAACACGGCATCGTCGCAGATCAAAACTGACAGTCCCATAAATATTTCCTTCTTTCGTGGAAGTTTAAATTTTATTTATCATACCAAATCTACAAAAAAATTTCAAATCATTATTTGTAACTATTCAGAGCCAAGCAAATTCATGTGGAAATTTGTGATGAATGCTTGCATTCAAGAACAGATTTCTACATGAATTTATTGGGCGGGAAGCCAACATGAGCAAAAGGAAAGCCTTGAAAAGGCGATTTTGCGAATTCGCTCTGAATCGTTACTCTTATTTTGAAAAAAGTGACTGTCTGGCTCCTCTCATGGTGCCCGTATTTTTCAATACATCGTCCACTGCATCCATTCTAAGACCGGCATCTATAAAATCACAGTACTTGCAGAAGGGATAGTTCTGACGCCCCTCTTTAATGGCTGCTCTTACCCGCTTATACTCCTCACTGTTCCAGGCATCCTTAATGGAAGTCGTATTCAGATCTGCCATGGTGGTCACTTCAAAATTGTCACAGCAGCAGATTCCCATTCTTCCATCCGGAAAAATAAAAATGTCGGTAAAGGGCATGAGACAGGTTTCGGTGATGATTTTCGTTTCGTTTTTCTTATTGGGTGCACTGCCTGCCCGGTTGGTCAGGACCGCATCCATATAACGGATCTGGACCAGAATATCCACCTTTTCAAACTCTGCCGGATTTTTCCTGATATAGTCGTAGACCGTTTGGATATTCGCATGAAGCTTCATGTCCCGGCAGTAGTTATTGATGATCAGCTGATCCACATAAGGGGTTATGGCCTTTACCTTATCCATATCCAGGGTAAGACCGTTTGTAGACATAAAAATGAAGCAATCCGGCAGCTGCTCCCTGCAATACTTGTGAAACTCTACGATCCGGGTATCCAGCCAGGGCTCGTTGTTTCCATAAAGCGTCAAATGACCTTTATAGCCCCAGTCTCTTAACTGGTCGATGATCCGGTAGAAGAGCTGGTCCTCCATTCGCTTATAAGGGCGTTTTTCCGCATGTTTATTTGCGGTACAAAAGGAACAGGTGCTGTTGCAGCGGTTGATGGTTTCCAGATTGACCACCAACGGATAGGGGACATCCCCCTCATTTTTATAAAAATAATCAATATACTCTTTCTGGGAACGCCTTCTTGATAAAAACTGCAGAGTCAGATAGCTGTTGCTGGAAAGATTGGGAATCCGCTTCTGCAGCTCCCAACCCAGTCTTCCCATAAAGTTGTGTATTCTAATCGACATTCTCTATCCTTTCTTTCCTTAAGCAGGACCGAAAGCAGGACTTCCGGCTGGCATAGGATCAAAATGTGAACTTGTCTGCAAAATAAGCATCCAGGTCCGCGATCTTAACCCTCTCCTGCTCCATGGAATCACGGAAGCGGACGGTCACACTCTGATCCTCCTCGGATTCAAAGTCATAGGTGATACAGAAGGGTGTTCCGATTTCATCCTGACGACGGTACCTCTTTCCGATATTTCCACGGTCATCATATTCACAGTTATATTTCTTGCTCAATTCGGTAAAAATTTTCTCTGCTCCTTCATTCAGCTTCTTGGAAAGAGGAAGCACACCAATCTTTACCGGAGCCAGAGCAGGATGGAAATGGAGTACGGTACGCACATCTCCCTCCCCGATCTCCTCTTCATCATAAGCAGCACAAAGGAAGGCCAGAACCACACGGTCAGCCCCTAAAGAGGGCTCAATTACATAGGGAACGTACTTTTCTCCCTTGGTATCATCAAAATAGGACATATCCTGACCGGATACATTCTGATGCTGGGTCAGATCGTAATCGGTACGGTCGGCAATTCCCCAAAGCTCACCCCAGCCGAAGGGGAAAAGGAATTCAATGTCCGTAGTAGCTTTGGAATAGAAGGAAAGCTCCTCCTTGTCGTGGTCTCTTACCCGCATCTCTTCTTCCTTGATGCCCAGGGTCTGCAGCCAGTTGATACAGAAGGATTTCCAGTAAGCAAACCATTCCAGATCAGTATCCGGCTCACAGAAGAATTCCAGCTCCATCTGTTCAAACTCTCTGGTTCTGAAGGTAAAGTTGCCGGGTGTGATCTCGTTACGGAAGGATTTACCGATCTGACCGATACCGAAGGGAATCTTCTTTCTGGAGGTTCTTTGTACATTCTTGAAATTAACGAAAATACCCTGGGCAGTCTCTGGTCTTAAATATACTGTATTCTTGGCATCCTCAGTGACTCCCTGGAAGGTTTTGAACATCAGATTGAACTGACGGATATCCGTAAAGTTATGCTTTCCACAGGTAGGACAGGGAACATTGTTGGTTTCAATAAATTCCTTCATCTCTTCCTGGCTCCATCCATCGATGCTGCCCTCCAGAGTGATTCCTTTCTCTGCTGCATAATCTTCGATCAATTTATCCGCACGGAAACGCTCATGGCATTCCTTACAGTCCATCAGCGGATCGGAAAAACCTCCCAAATGACCGCTGGCCACCCAGGTCTGGGGATTCATCAAAATAGCACAGTCTACACCCACATTATAAGGATTTTCCATGATGAACTTCTGCCACCATGCTTTTTTTACGTTATTTTTCAGTTCCACGCCCAGATTACCGTAGTCCCAGGTATTGGCGAGACCGCCGTAAATCTCGGAGCCGGGATATACAAAACCTCTGGATTTTGCCAGAGCTACAATCTTCTCCATCGTCTTTTCCATGATATTGCCTCCTCATATATACGTACTATTTGCGTCTAAATATTATAGCGAATCTGTTTTGAGATTTCAACTTAAAATTTTTGTATGTTCTATATCATTGATGAGGGAGAATTTTCATTGTACAGTCCTTGAATCCCTCATTTTTAGGATAAAAAGAAAAAAATCGAGATTTATATCCTACTTTTTTCATTGAATCGCCGCTTACTTTTCACGTTCGTCAGACTTTTTAGGATAAAAAATGTGTTTTCTTCTTTTTTTATCCTATAAACTCACCTGATTTATGATTTTTCATATGAATTTTGGTTGTTTTTTAGGATAAACATAATCATTTTCTATCTTTTTATCCTATTTTTAGACCTTAAGAATGGCTACTCCGGCCATAAATGGCAGTTTTTGTAGGATAAGAAAGCAAGAAAAAAATATCTTATCCTATCATCAGCAAAAACAAGTGCCGGCAATTCCCGAAAGAAAATACCGGCACCTGCCTGAAGCGATTTCTATATGAATCTACATCTGCACATACTTGAAACTTTATCCCTGGTGTACTGACACATTGACAATCAACATGTCAGCACGCTAGTCTCCCTCTCCCAGCAGCTCCAGAAACTCCAGACTTTTGAAGTTTCTGTCCATACATTTCTTCCTGTACCGGTCTGCCAGAAGATACAGCTCCTTTTTAATCTCCTCCGTGAGGGTAAAGGTATACAGCTTCACAATTTCCGTCTCCTCTATGTAGCGTATCGTGTATCTGGTGGTCTCCTGCCAGACTCCCTGGACAGGAAAGCCGGGAAATTCACCGTTGACCACGATGGCCTTGATCTCAAAGATACTGCGTACCATGCGCCGGTCCAGACTGGGTACCGAAAGAGCCCGCAGGGATTGGTACAGAAGCTTTAACATTTCCGTTTCATCATTGTTTTCCCTGGTGTAATAGTCTGCGATCTCCAAAAAATACATCCCATAATAGGCACCTTCAAAATCCAGACGAAGCTCTTCAAAATAGTTGGATATCTTTGCCTCCGTCAATGTGTAAGAGCTTCTTCCGGGATAAAGGGTAAACTCTCCGAAGACAAACAGATTGGCAGCTGCCATATGTCTGGAGGTCTGCCGCCTGGCTCCCTTGGCAAAAACGGTAATCTTCCCTCTTTCTTTTGTCAACAAGACCAGGCGTCGGTCATACTCTCCCACAGGAGAACTATTTAAGACGATCCCGGTCACATTTACCAGATCCTGCATGAAAAATCTCTTTCGTAACCGAACAGTTACTTTCTTTCTTCGTTTCTTTCTTACCTTCGGTATCTTCCTTTATTGCCTTAAACTGTAAATAATCCTCCACCCTTCCGGTGATCATAAACTGTTTCCAGCAGGCTTTTTCTGTCATAAACGTATCCCCCAATCTTGTCCTCTCAGTGTGGGATTTTCCTTCCTGCAGCCAGGTCATCCATCCCTTTTACATAGATTAGGGTTTGCTTATTTTGATTTTCTATTCGTTATCTTTGGGGTTATAGCCGAAATTTTTCAGAAGGAAATCACTGTCCCGCCAATCCTTTTTCACCCTTACCCAAAGCTGCAGATTTACCTGGCATTCCAGCATGTCTTCAATTTCAGGACGGGCAAGCGAACCTATCTTTTTCAGCATCTGACCCTGTTTTCCGATGATCATTCCCTTATGGCTGTCCTTTTCACAGACGATGGTAGCATCGATATGGCAGATTCTTCCTCTCCACTTCATGCTGTCGATGGCTACTGCTACTCCATGAGGAATCTCTTCATCCAGGCACTTCAATACCTTCTCCCGGATCAGCTCTGCTGCGATCTGCCTCTGGGGCTGATCCGTAACCGTATCCTCATCATAAAAGGGTACACCATAGGGAAGATACTTCATGATACAATCGATCAGCACCTCAGTATTCTTCTTTTTCAGTGCAGATACAGGAACGATCTGGGCAAAATCCAGTTCCCTGCGATAGATGTCGATAATCCCGAAAACTTCTTCCTTTTTTACCGTATCGATTTTATTGATCACCAGAATGATTGGTGTATTTACCGTTTTTAACTGTTCCAGGATATGCCTGTCCCCTCTCCCGATAAAGGTGGAGGCCTCCACCAGCCAAAGAATCACATCCACCTCAGAAATGGTTCTTTTGGCTGCATGGACCATGTAGTTTCCCAGCTTATTCTTTGCTTTGTGGATTCCCGGAGTGTCCAGAAAGACGATCTGCCCCCGCTCATCCGTATAAACCGTTTGAATCCTGTTTCTGGTGGTCTGGGGTTTATGGGAGGTGATAGCGATCTTCTGGCCGATCAGGCTGTTCATCAGGGTGGATTTTCCCACATTGGGCCTGCCGATCAGAGTGACAAACCCGGATTTATAATTCGTATGATTATTTTCGCTCATTTTCCTTCTCCCGCCTTATCTTCGCTTTTCTCTCTTTTCTCTTTTCCTGACTATTTCTGATCCTCAAAACCAGGAGAACGATAATGAGGACGATGATCGCCCATACCACCAGAAGAGGAATGGCAATGATAAACTCAATGATAAAATTCCAGATTCCATTACCTACCCGGTAAACATTCTCACTAAATCCGCTCTTAATCCGGTCCAGAGCCCCCTCCTGAGGTTCAGGCGTATAGCGCTCCACCTCTTGTATGTAGAGATTGATGGTACTGTAGTCCACCAGGTTATCGTAGGTGCGCAGCTGCGCTTCCATACTCTCGATCTGATAGCGAACCTCGGAAAGACGGCTTTCCAGAGCAATAATATCTTCTATGCTCTGGGCCTCCTCCAAAAGCTCCAGCAAACGTTCCTGCTCGGCTACAAGCATTTTCTTATGGCTTTCCAGATCTACATAGGTGAGAGTCACATCCTCTACCGATTCGCTTTCTCTCACCACATTGGCAGCCTCCTTCACCTTTCCGGTGAATTCATCCATTCTGTCTGCCGGAATCCGAACCTGAAGACTGGCACTTCTGTTTCCTACGTTGTACTGGTTTCCGTGGTAAGCCTCCTTGAACTCGATATAACCTCCCAGCTCATTCACTCTGGCTTCAATTTCCTCCATCAACTGATCATAGTTTTCTGTTTCCACGTTCATATCCACGGTGCGGATCATCTTTCTGTCAGTCCTTGTATTCTCCCCGGAAGGGCTTTCAATCGTTGTATCCTCTGCCAGACTATAGGTATTTACCCCTGCTTCCTCATAGGCTGCCTCAGCTTCTGCTGCTTCTTCATAGTACACCTCAACTTCCTGTGCAGCCATATCAGCGGTGGTCGTCGAGCTTAGCGAGGAAGCCCCGCAGGCTGTAAGCAGTGTACCAAGCAGACAGATCAGAGAAAGGCTGATCAAGGCGTTTCTCTTACTGAATCCGGGTATCCTGCATACATTTTTTCTTCTTTTGTCCCTTATTTTTCTTTCCTTCATCCCTGTAGCCTCCATGGTCATTTCAGATTTTACTGCCATGCTGTCTGAGTATCAGCACCCGCAGGCCAGATCCCTACAACAGATTTTCCACACGACCAAAGAGCTTCTCATTTTCCTCAATCTTACTGCGGGTCCCCACCACGCAGAGACAGTCATCCTCCAGAATTGCCTCCACATAGGCTGCCATCCTGCGAATCTCTTCTCCTGTTACAGAAAGAAGCTGATCTCTTTCTCTCTGAAAATCCTCCTCACTCTGGCCGGTCATATAGGCACTTAAGGAACGCAGTCCTTTAGCCTGTGGTGTCAGAGGCACATCCAGATCGCTGACTGCTCCGATGATATACTGAGTCATGGTTCTTTCCTCTCCCGTAAAGGCCTTCAGATATGCTGCTGCTTTCTGATAGACCTGAAGGGTTTTTTCCAGATTGGGATCCCGGTAGGAAACAAAATAACTGTCTCCGTTCTTTCCGAAGCCGGCCATACAGCCATAGGCTCCTCCCTTTACCCGGACCTGATTCCAGAGGTAATCATAGCCCATGATCACCTTCAGTACACGCAGTGCCCCTGTATAGGGAAGTCCTTTGGAAATAAAGTTTCCGGCTTTGGCCACATACTGCACCTGACCGGCAGTTACCAGCCCCTCCTGCTTCTTTTCTTTTTTCAGGGAAAGCCCGCTCTGCTGCCTGTCTTTCTTCGGTAATTGTGCGGAAAAATCTGCCACTACCCGGCTGAAGACCTCATAGCCTTCCTCACTTCCGGTATAGTCATACATAAGATTCTCTCCGGTAAATAAAATGTTGCAAAGGGCCTTTAACTTCTCCTGTAATTCTTCCTTTTTCTCTTCAAAATTCTTTTCCAGATCTGCCACCAGCCGATAGAGAGGAAGGCCGCTGATCTCCTCCTGTAAGGCTGCAGAGGAACTGAAATACGAAGTGGCTCTTCCTGCTGCTACCCGGTGTCCGGCTCCGATCATATCGGCCTGCATTCTGGACTTGGCTTCTGCCAGAATCTCATAGAGCCGTTTTCCGTCTGTAAACAGGGAATCCAGAAGGATCTCTTTCATCAGGCCGAAGGCTTTTTCCAGATTGGTTTCCAAAGCCTTTACCTTCCATTCAAAGGTAAGCTGTATATCCTCCAGATTTTGAGAATTCACGTAAATATTTACCGCAGGGCTGATTCCTCCGGTCTCCATATGAATCTGATTGTACAGATCTCCATAGGAATGGGCTGTGGTATCCACCAGGCCCAGGATCTGCTTCAGTACTCCCAGCCAGGTGAGCATATCTGCAGGTACATTTCCTGCCTTGAACAACAGGCGGAAATAACCGATTCCATTGGTATATATGTTATGATAAAGACTGATGTTCTCTCCGACCTTTCTTACTTCATAGCAGAGAGGCTCCGTCTTTTTCTTAATATCCTCCCTATGCAGCAGAGGAATACAGGCCAATTCTTCAGGAGTATTTTCCTGCTCCTGATACTCCCTCAGTGCCTTCGTTTCCTCTACGATCTTTTGAATTTCTTCCGGGTTTAAGGAGGCCCTGTAAACCTCCAACTCCTTCTTAAGAGCCTCTTCTTTTTTTTCCGCAAGATTTACCACCGGCTCTACCATCAAAATGGTTTTATGGGTATTCTTTAACAGATATTCTTCCAGCAGCCCTTCAAAATATCCGGTTTCCAGCCTGCTTCTAAGCTCCTTGAAGGTCTCATTAGCCGCCACATGAATAAAGGGCTTATCATCATCATAGAGCCAGCTGTCCAGAATCTGGAGCCCATACATCAGTCCCGGCGGATAGGAACCAAAATCTCCCTCCCGATATTTAAACTCATAATAATTCAGGGCTGCCTTCAGGGAATCCTTATTGATTCCTTCTTTGCTGAGTTTTTCCAGAGTAGCTTCGATCAGGCGGACAAACTCCTCTCTTCGTTCTTTTTCGGTATTTTTGGATATAATACTAAAATATGGCTGTTTAACCCCGCTGTCATAGAAGCTGTACACATCCTTACCGATGCCCGCATCCAGAAGGGCCTTTTTCAGTGGGGCTGCCGGTGAAGAACAGATGGCATAATCCAGGATCTTGAAGGCCAGATAATGCATGGGATTCAAATTGGTCTCCATGGCCGTATTGTAACTCAAATAAGTATTTTCTTTAAGCTCCTCTTCCTCCGTCACAGAAAACTGTTTTTCCAGAAATACCGGAGCAGCAAAGGGTTTCTGCAAAGCAACCTCTGAATCCACCTCAAGTGCCTCAAACCTGGAAAGGTATTCCCTATCCAGAAATTCCAGCCTCTCCCCCATATCCATATTTCCATACAGGTAGATATAGCTGTTGGAAGGATGATAATAGGTCTGATGCACCTTGATATAGTGTTCATAGGTCAGCTTAGGGATATCCTCCGGATCTCCGCCGGATTCCTCACGGTAGGCATTATCAGGGAAAAGAGAGTTTAAGATCTCTCTCTCCAATACATCATCGGGTGAGGAAAAGGCTCCCTTCATCTCGTTATAAACTACACCATTAATGGTTAAAGGACTGTTTTCATCCTCCATCTCATAATGCCAGCCCTCCTGCTTGAAGGTCAGGTCATGGTCATAAATATTGGGATAAAAAACTGCATCCAGGTAAACGTGCATCAGATTCTTAAAATCCTTGTCGTTGCAGCTGGCCACCGGATACACCGTCTTATCCGGATAGGTCATGGCATTTAAAAAGGTATTTAAAGATCCCTTTGCCAGTTCGATAAAAGGATCCTTTACCGGAAAATGCTTTGACCCACAGAGCACAGAATGCTCTAAAATGTGAGAAACTCCCGTACTTTCCTCGGGAGTGGTCCGAAAGCCGATATAAAATACTTTGTTGTCATCCTCATTTTCCATAAGAATGACTCTTGCGCCTGTTTTTTTATGTCTGCACAGGAAGGCCTTACTTCTAAGCTCTCCTATTTCTCTTTCTTCAATTACTTCATAAGCCTGAAATTTCTTCATTTACTTCTCCTCTTATTCTTCAATCTGTTCGATCTTATTGCCGCTTAGCCGGATAGCCTCCCGTATCTCCTCCTCTGTAAGAGAGGTTTCCTCTGCCAGCTCTTCCACTGTGACCTTCCGTCTAAGTGCCCCTGCCAGTTCCTCCGCCAGCCCGGCAACATGATTAAGTTTATCTGCTATCTTCTGGTCAGCCTGTCTGGCCTGGGTATTCTCGCTCACTGCTGCTTCCATGGCATCCATGATCATCTTAGCCAGCATACCTTCTACCTCTTCCGGTTCCTCCAGACAGCCCAGCATTTCTATGCCCATGGTCAGAGCCAGATTTCCTTCTCCGATGAGATCCTCCAGAAAAATCCCCTGACCGCTGTAGAGCCTGGCAATATCTGCCACCTGAGGCAAAAACGCCTGAAGAAGCATTCTTTTCGCCTCTTCCTCTCCCGCGATCGCCGCCATGGAAAAAGCACGCTTTTCCCCTTCTGAAAGAGGAACCAGATGAGTCAGGGATTCCAGATAGTCCTCCAGATAGTTTCTATCCTCCTCACTCAACTTGGGTTCAGCCACTTCCTCCTCATCAATTCCTATGCTTTTTGCTCTCAGATATTCGTAGACCGGCTCCAGTTTCTCTCCAGTGATCTCAATTGCCCTAAAGGCCTCTTCCACCTGTGCACTCTCGATCCGGTTTCCCTGGGCTCTGGCCAGGCTTCGGATTTCCTCCAGCGTTTTTGCAAATAACAGTTCCTGATTCATCTATTCTCTAATCTCTTTCTAAAACGATGGCTGCCGCCTATTTTACATGCTCATGGGTAAACAGATGGTCCTGGCAGTATTCATAATTTCCGTTACATTTTGAACAAAAACGAAATTCCAGTTCCGGATTGGAAGCATCCGTTCTTCCACAGACCGCACACTTATGCTTGGTAATAGGCTGAGCCTTTTTTACCTGCTGCTTATATACCTGCCTCCGGTGAACCTCCTTGGGCGAGGCATACATTCTGTTTCGGGAGGTAAGAAAAAACAGGATAAAATTCAGCAGGGAAGCCAGAATCATAATCCTTCCTACCATATTGCTCTGCAGGGCCGATATCACCATCATAACTCCATAAAGAATTCCCAGCCACTTTACCTTCATGGGTACAGGGAAAATAAACAAGATCATCACGATCTGCATATTGGGGAAAGTAGCTGCATAGGCCAGCAGAATCGACATACTTACATAATAGGTGCTGACAAAATAACCGATCACCGTAGGCGTGATCCCATAGGCAAAATAATAAAGAGCAAAAACCAGAAAGGCCCCCAATATGGTGAAGAGCATTCCGGAAAACAGGTATACATTGTAACGGAAGGCTCCCCAGACCTTTTCCATATTACTTCCTATTGAATAGTAAAAATACAACATGAGCAGGGTAAAAATACTCATTGAAGAAGGCGGTACCAGTATCCAGGTCACCAGCCTCCAGATCTGCCCCTGCATGATATAGATCGGCTCCAGGGTAAGGTAAGCAAAAAAATCAGCATTTACTATTTGAATAATATACCCAAAGGCATAACAGATAATCAAATATAAGGAAAGATTGTGTATAGCGTATCTCCCCAGCTTTTTCTCCATCCTGTCTAAAAAACCCGGTTTCATAATGTCCTCCATTCAGTCTTATTTCCAATTCATTTTTCAACATATGAGTGTTTCTATTCTAGCAAAGGACATGATAAAAGTAAATGTTCCTCTTTTTTAAATGGAAAAAATTATAAAATCTTAAGAATCTTAAAATAATAGTTACAATTTTTTTCTCTTTTTTTGTATCTTTTTTTCGTTGCCAATCGTTTTTCGAAGGAATATAATAGTACGGTTGATAATAGTTCGTATTACTACATTGCATTGCTACTGATACTACTTCTATTATCTTCGGTAATCACAATGGGATTTTCCCTGTTAGATAAAGAAATGAAAGGTAATCAACATGATAAATAAACGCTATACTCTGGGTATTGATATCGGTTCCACTACCGTTAAGGTGGCCCTGTTAAATGCCCACAATGAACTTATTTTTGCTGACTACAAACGACATTTTGCCAACATTAAGGAAACTCTGGCAGAGCTGATCATCCTGGCTCATGAAAAAGCCGGCAATCTGTCGGTCCATCCCGTGATCACAGGTTCCGGCGGACTGGCTCTTGCCAATCTTTTAGGTATTCCCTTTGAACAGGAGGTAATTGCCGTATCCACTGCACTTCAGGAACTGGCTCCCAAAACGGATGTGGCCATTGAACTGGGCGGAGAGGATGCCAAGATCATCTATTTTGAAGGCGGAAACGTGGAGCAGCGTATGAACGGAATCTGTGCCGGTGGTACAGGCTCCTTTATTGACCAGATGGCCTCTCTTTTGCAGACTGATGCCTCCGGTCTTAATGATTATGCAAAAAATTATCAGTCTTTATACACCATTGCTGCCCGTTGTGGTGTATTTGCCAAAACAGATATCCAGCCCCTGATCAATGACGGTGCAACCAAGGAAGACCTGGCTGCTTCTATTTTCCAGGCAGTGGTTAATCAGACCATCAGCGGTCTGGCCTGCGGTAAGCCTATCCGCGGCCACGTGGCCTTTCTGGGTGGTCCTCTTCACTTTCTGGGCCAGCTGAAGGCAGCCTTTATCCGAACCCTGAATCTGGATGAGGAGCACATTATCGACCTGGAAAATTCCCATCTCTTTGCTGCCATGGGTTCGGCCATGAATGCAAAGGAAACCTCCTTTACTCTGGAGGAACTGGTACATAAATTATCACAGAATATTGCCATTCAATTTGAGGTAAACCGACTGGAGCCTCTGTTTAAGAATGAGCAGGAATATCGTTCTTTCCGTAAACGCCATGAAAGCCATTGTGTAAAAACGGCTTCTTTGGAAGATTATTCCGGCAACTGCTATCTGGGAATCGATGCCGGCTCTACGACCACCAAGATCGCTCTGGTGGGTGAAGATGGTTCTTTGCTTTATTCCTTCTACAGCAACAACAACGGAAGTCCGTTGAAAACAGCCATCGATGCTATTGAGGACATCTACCATAAGCTTCCGGATGATGCTCAGATTGTCCGCTCCTGCTCCACCGGTTATGGTGAAGCCCTGATGAAGGCTGCCTTCCTTCTGGATGACGGTGAAGTGGAAACGGTGGCCCATTACTATGCTGCCGCCTTCTTTAACCCTGCAGTAGACTGTATTCTGGATATTGGCGGCCAGGATATGAAATGTATTAAGATCAAGAAAAAAACGGTAGACAGTGTGCAGCTCAATGAGGCCTGTTCCTCAGGCTGTGGTTCCTTCATTGAAACCTTTGCAAAATCCCTAAATTTAAGTGTACAGGATTTTGCTACAGAGGCTCTTTTTGCCCCACACCCCATCGATCTGGGAACCCGCTGTACCGTATTCATGAATTCCAACGTAAAACAGGCACAGAAGGAAGGAGCTTCGGTAGCAGATATTTCTGCCGGTCTGGCCTATTCCGTGATTAAAAATGCCCTCTTTAAGGTGATCAAGGTATCCGATGCCTCTGATCTGGGACAGCAGATTGTAGTTCAGGGTGGAACCTTCTATAACGATGCGGTTCTTCGAAGCTTTGAAAAAATCGCCGGCTGTGAAGCCATCCGGCCGGATATCGCGGGCATTATGGGTGCCTTCGGTGCAGCCCTCATCGCCCGGGAAAAATACAGTGCAGGCTATGAGACTACCATGCTCTCCTTACAGCAGATCATCGACCTGGAATATGAGACCAATATGGCAAAGTGTAAGGCCTGTACCAACAACTGCCGCCTTACCGTGAACCGCTTCACCGGTGGACGTCAGTATATTTCCGGAAACCGCTGTGAAAAGGGTCTGGGTAAGCCCAAAAATGCCAATCAGATTCCTAACCTTTTTGAATATAAGTTAAAAAGGCTCTTTTCCTATGAGCCTCTTTCTGCCGATGCAGCCCCCAGAGGTACGGTAGGTATTCCCAGAGTGTTGAATTTTTATGAAAACTATCCCTTCTGGTTTACCTTCTTCACCCGCCTGGGCTATCGGGTAGTGCTCTCCCCCAGCTCCACCCACAAAATTTATGAGCTGGGTATCGAATCCATTCCCAGTGAGTCGGAATGCTATCCTGCCAAGCTGGTGCACGGCCATATCAGTTGGCTGATCAAACAGAATGTGGATTTTATTTTCTATCCGGCTATTTTTTATGAGCGAAACGAATTTGAAGAGGCCAACAACCATTATAACTGCCCTATCGTTACCTCCTATTCGGAAAATATCAAAAATAATGTGGAGGAGATCGGTGAAGGCAAGGTGGTCTTCCGCAATCCCTTTATGTCTTTTGCCACAAAGGAAACGGTTATCCAGGCTCTGGTAAAGGAATTTAAAGAGCTTAGCTTTGAGGATATTTCCGATGCCGTAACCGCCGGCTGGCGTGAGCTGGAGCAGGTTCGTGAGGATACCCAGCAAAAAGGTGAGGAGGTTCTGGCCTGGATGCAGTTAAACGGAAAACACGGCATCGTACTGGCAGGACGCCCTTATCATCTGGATCCGGAGATCAACCACGGTATTCCTGAGCTGATCACCTCCTATGATGTGGCCGTTTTCACTGAGGACTCCCTCTCCCATATGGCCAAGCCGGAACGGCCGCTGATCGTTTCCGACCAGTGGATGTACCATTCCCGCCTCTATGCATCGGCCAGCTATGTAAAAACCAGAGATGATCTGGATCTGATTCAGCTCAACTCCTTTGGCTGTGGTCTGGATGCGGTCACCACCGATCAGGTAAACGATATTCTTTCCGGAGCAGAAAAAATCTATACCTGCCTGAAAATTGATGAAGTAAACAACCTTGGGGCGGCCAGAATCCGAATCCGTTCCCTGCTCTCTGCCATTGAAACGAAGAAAAAAGCCAATCAGAAGCGGGAAATCGGTTCCTCTGCCATCAACAGGGTCATCTTTACGGAGGAAATGCGTAAGGAATACACCATCCTCTGTCCTCAGATGTCCCCCATCCACTTTGACATTCTGGAACCTGCCTTCAATGCCGCCGGCTACCATTTTGAAGTATTAAACAATGATGGACGCCATTCCATCGATATGGGATTGAAATATGTAAATAATGATGCCTGCTATCCTTCTCTTCTGGTAGTGGGCCAGTTGATGGACGCTCTCCACAGCGGAAAATATGACCTGAATAAAACGGCTCTCATTATCAGCCAGACAGGAGGCGGCTGTCGTGCCACCAACTACATCGGCTTTATCCGCCGTGCTCTGGAAAAAGCCAATATGCCCCAGATTCCCGTTATTTCCCTGAATCTGGGAGGTATTGAGACCAATCCCGGCTTTAAGCTGACCAAGAGTCTGATTCTGAAGGCTGTATACGGTGCCATCTTCGGTGATCTCTTTATGCGCTGTCTCTACCGCATGCGCCCTTATGAGCTCACTCCCGGCTCCGCCGATGCCCTTCATGCAAAATTGCGGACTATCTGCCAGGAGTTTGTGGCTGGAAAAAGCCTGAGCTTTTTCAGATTCTCTGCCATCTGTCGTCAGATCGTAGAGGAATTTGATGCCCTGCCCATTGATGAGAGCATAAAAAAACCCAGAGTCGGTATTGTAGGAGAGATTCTGGTAAAATTCTCTCCCGCGGCCAACAACAACCTGGTAGACCTTCTGGAAAGAGAAGGGGCAGAAGCGGTTATGCCGGATCTTTTGGACTTCATGCTTTACTGTTTCTATAACCAGATTTATAAAGCTGAGAATCTGGGCACCAGTAAAAAATCTGCCAGAAATGCCGGCCTTGGGATCAAGGCCCTGGAATTTATGCGCTCTCCTGCCGCAAAGGCATTGAAAAAGAGCAAGCATTTCGATCCCCCCAGCTCTATCTATACTCTGGCTGACTATGCTTCTCCTATCGTTTCCATCGGTAACCAGACCGGTGAAGGCTGGTTCCTGACGGGAGAAATGATCGAGCTGATCCACTCCGGTGCACCCAATATCGTCTGTGCCCAGCCCTTCGGCTGCCTGCCTAACCACGTGGTAGGTAAAGGCGTAATCAAGGAGCTTCGCCACCGCTATCCGGATTCCAATATCGTAGCCATCGACTACGATCCCGGTGCCAGCGAAGTAAATCAGCTGAACCGAATCAAGCTGATGCTGTCTACCGCAAAGAAGCGGTTGGCTGAAGAAGGCCGGGAAAGTGTGAAGGATATCCACTCCACCTCACCCTCTCCTACTGAGGCTTCTTCCCTGAAGCCTGTGGTGGAATAAGAGTATAATATAAAGGAGCTGTTACATCATTCTGATATGCAACAGCTCCTTTTCTAGACTAATGCCCTCTGAGATCAGACTGATAAAAGGGTGCACTCCTAAAAAACTCAACTACATAATAGTTTTCATCCTCTTCTATCTGATATGAAAAGGATAAATCCAAATTGTACATTACCCTTGTCTGTGCTTTATCATTGGTGATCTCTTCCAGCCCGGCATATACGCCTTCTTCCACCGTATAAAGTTCTTTTAAGCTGTCTTCTGAAAGAGAGGTTCTGATCAAAATTCCCACATAAAGCTCCACACCATTACTGGTGCCTGCTGTATTACCGCAGCCACTGACCACATCTAAAATCGCCATATCTTCCGTTAATACGAACCGACCGGTCACTTCCTTTTCGTATCGTTTTAAAGCAGCATTATTTCCCCAAAAGGCTACGGTCCATCTTAAAGGAAAGATTAGCACTAAAACCAGTAGCAGGCAGATTACAAACAAAAAATCCTTCTTTTTCATATTGGTCATTCCCTTCTTTTCCATAAAAATTGTCAAACAATATTGAGAATAGACAAAGCAGAGATGTAACCCATAATCTGATTAGACTCGCAGTATTTGAACATCTTTAATAAATCCTCAACAAATCTGTCCAATTGCAAAGAACACCACCTTCCAGTGACTCGTTTTCCATGCCCTAAAACAAAGAATTTTTGAGAAGTCTGCTTAATTATAGCAGATATTTGTTGTCTTTGCTCCCAGAAATATCGAAAACACTGCAAATTTAAAATACTGGTGGAATTTAAGATTTCAAATCAGCATGTAATCAATTGCTTTATCTAATGTTTTCTTGATCGGTATAAGTTTGGATATGGCCATAGGTTCTCCTTCACAGATTTTCTGCTTTCTCTTTCAAAAATTTTTTTTGCAGTGTATGATCCCGTCTTTGACAGTTTGATAGACAAAAAAATCGCTACAAGCCTTTAAATTCAAGGTCTGTAGCGATTTTTGGGTTTGTTTTACAATGTAGTAATTTATCTCCCTTTGCTAATTTTTTGAATTTCTTTCATCTTTCGTT
>JAFSIS010000035.1 GCA_017439665.1 Lachnospiraceae bacterium | reverse complement strand
GTGGATAAGTGCTATTATATCCGTTACAGCGGAACTTTTGCCCCGGACTCTGCCAGACGCTTCACAACAGGACTTCGCATAGACGGCGGATATATCTGTATGCCTGCCAAACTTGAGCTGTTTGGAGAAAATGAGTGGAGGATTGAACGGGATTTTTCACCCTATATCAACCCCATCATTGAGGCGGGGTTCGACTGGGAAAAGAAGCTGGTTCTCACCTATTATCAGGGAGAAGAGGGAGAGGAGGTTACGGAAACGATTCCGCTGACGGATAATAAGCCCATAGTCATCTACGGAGAGACTCCCTATGTATTGCAGCCAGAATTGGGAGAGTTTTTTATCGGATACGATCTGGGTTATGAGGGAGACTGGGGAACCTTTGGGGAAGAGAGCCCGAATGCCGTGGATTTCGGCTTTAAGGACTGGCATTGGATGGGATGCAATGACCATTGTGCCGTGACCTGGTCCGAGTGGGGATTTTCTGCCTCTTCCGAATTGGAATCGGATGGGGGACGGTACTCAGCCTCCAATCTGGATTATTTAACCGGGAAGAACAGAGTCTGGGCAGAAGGCGTGGAAGGCCCGGGAATAGGAGAGAGAATCACGTTCAGGCAATGGTATTTATATGGAAAGAGTGACTGGCGATATGGAATGGAGCATGAGCCTTCCAATGGATGGAAACCTTTTATCTACGACGGATATCTGCATTTTACCCAGCTTTGTATCGTCAATGGCTATGCCAAAAGTGAGCGGCTTTGGGAGGAAAACGGCAGAGTGAAGCGGCTGCTGATGCTGGTGGAGGGCGAGCCCTATGCTTATCTGGAGCTTGCGGACACCATCAAGCCACAGTATTTTACCCTGCCGGAGGATTCCCTGCTTCTGGATACGGATGTGGTATTGACCTGTGAATTTGTGATTGAGGAGGTCTACCCGGGAACCAAATATGAGGACACCTGTCTGACGGGCATTGCCGTGGATTTTGTGGGCTTGGCGGCTCACTAAAGGAGGTGCCGTGGATTTTGCAGGCCTGTGGCTTATATAAAGGGGTGCCGGGGGAGAAACCGCACGAATTAAGGGCGGCAGGCTTATACAAAAATCAGTATTCTTTGCCGATATAAAACAAAAGGTGATAATTGATGAAAAACTAAGCAGCAGGGGAGGCAGAAGAATGAACGTATCCAAAAACACAACGATTTTTGCAGGAGCACAGCCCGGAACCATAGCGGCCAGAGAGGCAGCAGCGACAGAAGAGGCAGCAAAGCGGGGAAAGGTGGAGAAGGGTTCTGTTTTTGCAGGAAGCCTGAATGAGGATTTATTTGCCAATTCGATTTTGGAAAAGAAAAAGGAAGCTCAGAGAAAAGCCATGCAGGTGGTAGGTGATGCCTGGGAGAGTGACCAGAAGATTGAAAAGGATCTGGATGAGCGGCGGGAGCTGATCAATAAGCTGGAAAAGGAAAATCAGGCTGCGCTTAAGGAGATCGATGAGTATACCCGTATGCAGGAGGAAATGAAGGAAGAATACGGTATTACTGATGACAGCAAGGAGCAGCAGGATCTGGAGCTGATCCGTAAGTACAATCGGATGCTTAAGGATGAGATGAACGGGAAAATCAGCTCGGAGAACAGGCTGACCAGAGAAGAGATTGAATATGTGCAGAGGCTGAAGGCGGAAGGCCTCACCGATTATCAGCAAAAACAGCTTGATCTGGACAGCGCCAAGAGTGTCTATCAGCAGACCGTTAGTGAAAATAAAAAAACGATCGTGGAAGAAAATGCGATTATCCGCGGGGTAAGGTTGGAGAAGCTGAAAAGTGATCCCATGCTGAAGGCTCAGGATGAGGCTCAGGCTATCCGGGAGGCCGCTTCCAAAGAAATTACGGGAATGGTGGTAGAGCAGGCGAAAGAGCATATCGACCAACTCCAGGAGGAAGCAGAGGAAAAGGCTGAGAAGCTGGAAGAAAAGCAGGAGAAGCTTGAGGAATTTATCGAAAGCCAGAAGGAGAAACGGGAAGAGTCCGAGGAAATCATGGAGGATATGCCGGTAAGAGAAATGGCTGAGCTGGAGCAGATCAAATCCGATGTGAAGCAGGAGGTTGAAAATATCGTGAACAAAATGGCTTTGGTGGTGGAAGACATCAAGGGTGCCATGGTGGATGAGAAGCTGTAGGAAGAGTAGTTTAAGATGATGAAGAGATATAGACAAAGTTTGATTAATACACCAGAATCTATATTAAGCCAATGTCCTAAAATAAAAAATGAATGGATACAAAAACTCTCCGGGGAATAAATCTCCGGGGAGTTTTTGTGTTTCTGCGTGAGAGGAGAGCCAACTTATTGGAAAGAGGCTTTTCAAAGAATACCGTCTACCTCAATTATCGTATAATTCCATGATCTGATCCTTCGTACAATCCCTGAATTCCTCGGTTGATATTATCTCCTGAAATACTGCCTCCGCATCCGGGAGATATTTTTTCATGAAATTGACCAGGACTTTTAAATCCTTTTCCTTACGGCGTTTTTTTCCAATTTCTTCTCCTTCTTCCAGGTATGCCTCCTTAAGCAGGCGCATTTCCTTCTCTTCATCATATTCAAATATACTCACAGATACTCACAGATACTCACAGATACGACCTCCCTTCGGTTCTCCTCTAAAAACTCTGCCAGGATCCCTTCCTTGATACATTCTGTTACTGCCCGGTCTACTGCCTCATCTAATGGCAGCTCTTTCTGATC
>JAFSIS010000034.1 GCA_017439665.1 Lachnospiraceae bacterium | reverse complement strand
ACAACTAAAAAGAAATGAGTTTTTCATATTTTTTCTTCACCTTACGGGTGAAAATGAATGCAACTGCTGAAAACGCATTTAACCCTTGATTTTCAACAGAAAACAGCAATCATAACTAAATGAGTTTCACGGATTCAGGTTCAACTTATTTTGCAGCGAATATTATTCTTCACATTCATGATCATTCAACACCATACCATTTTAGTTTAATAGAGTCAGGATCTCCTCATGATTATTTTCAAGGGCATAATCATAGGCTGTTTTTCCATTAGCATCCGGGATATTTTTGTCTGCCCCATGCTCTAAGAGATAGCGGCATACACTTGCCCTGTTTTCCTTTGCCGCAAAATGAAGAATCGTCATCCCATTTTCAGAAAAGTCATTTATCTCAAAATAGTGGTTTTCAATCAGATACTCCACGATGGCAACATTATTCCTGCTTGCTGCACATTCCAGTAGGTTGGCATGGTTATGGTCTTTGACCTCCAGCAAGTCGCAGTGCTCAATAAGGTAAATTGTCACTTCAATCTTCGCCCTTGTCTGCTCATCCATCTCGTCATCTGGTGAATAATAAAAGTGCATAGCTTGCAGTAACGGAGTATTTCCTTCATGATCAACTGCATTAATGTCTGCCCTCTGCTCGATCAGCAGTTTTGCTATCCTGCCATCTTCATTGCCGGTAGCATATCCTGCCCAGATCAATGCTGTCATCCCTGTATATGGATCAACAAAATTCACATTTGCCCCATATTCGATCAATAGCTTTACCATGTCGTACTCACCCTTCCAACAGGCAGTGTGCAAAGGAGCCTTATTTGAAAAATCCGCATACCTTGCTACGATATGATTGTGTGAAAAGGAATTGATGTCCCTGTCACTGCACTCTTTCAACACCTTTTCCAGCTGAACAATATCCTCATCATAAATCGCCCTGTTCAGCCTTCCCGTCAGGCTATACTCTCCATACACAAAGTGCAAAATCAGCAGGCCAATCATCAGTACCAATATCCAAAATACCCTTATCACGCCTTTGATCAGCGTACCCAGTATAAAAGCCAGTATTAAAAGACCCTTTGTCACCCTTTTTATCACTTTTTGCGGCATAACTTCCTCCCATCTATGTAAAAAAGAATAACTTCAAAATTACTCCTGCTGCCATCCACATCTCCTTTCTGAGAAACCCATTCTCTTATACCGTCATAAACACACCCAGAAACAGGGGCAGCCTTCTTTCCCTGTCTATGATACCATATACGAAAGGGCGATTGAGGATTACCTCTTCTATCCGCTCCGGCTCTGATGTGGCTACCACCATGACCTCTGTAGAGGAGGCTGCCCTGGTTCCCATAGTATCCACGGCTATCTTGGTCTGATGGAAAATATCCTGAATAAAGATCTGCCCATTTTTCACCTCTCCTATCCCACTAAAGTCAGCCTTAACCTCATCAAAAACGGTTTCTATTCCCAGCCTTTGCAGCACATCTTTCATTTGGATTTTGCAGCTCTGGGAAAATCGGGGAAGTCCTGTATGTACCGTGGCCTCTTCCTCTGATGCCAGGATCTTCTGCAGCTTTTCTCCGGTAAAACTGCCCAGATATTCCTCCATAGATATTCCTTCCCGAGGCAGAAGGGCAAAGAAGAGGTATCCCTCCTCATAGGCTTTAAGAAAGCCTGTGGAATCTTCATCCGATAAAAACCTCTCTTCCTCTCCATACATCATGGAAATTTCATACTCTTCTCCCTCCTCGGAAAAAAACAGAGCTTCTCTCACCTGATCTTCCTGATATACCTCTCTCCACCAGGCATCAAAACTGATGCCATCAAACAGATACAGAGTGGCCTGTTCCTCCAATTCCTGAAGGGAGGCAGACAGCCTTCCACCGCTGTTTTCTTCCACCCATCGGCTGATCACCTGTTCTGCTGGCGGTGCAAATTCAAGCTGAAAGGCGCAAGTCTGGGAAAAGGTCTTCAGCCTTTCCAGAAATTTCTGCTCAATTTCCAGGCCCTCCGACTCTTCGTTAAACCACAAGGAATGGAGCGTTTCTACATTCGCTTTTTCGGTATTCACCAAACTTTCCAGATAAGCACACAGGATCTCATTCTGTACCTCCACATGCTCTCCTCCTGCCAATATCCCTTCCATTTCTTCCAGAGTCCTATCCCCGGCACCATTCTCGATCAGGGTAAGGGCGGTAAATGCAGAAAGGGGTGACAAACAAATATTTTCTCCTTCCCCTTCGGCCACTTCCATAGACGCCACCAAAAGGCCAGCGGAGAACCGACAGTAATCTGCCGAAAAGCTCTCCCACATTTCTTCGGTGATTTCCATAGCTGCTCTTTCCTGTGCTTCTACATCGACAAGCAGATCCTGAATCTTTCCTTCTTTCCTTCCGGAAAATCCTATAGCCAGACTGATTCCGGTAAAAACCAGGCCAGCCAGAAAACACACAGAAATAATGAGCAGCAGCCTCTGTTTTTTCTTGTTTTTTCTCTTTTTAGTTCTCATCCCTTTCTCCTTGTTTGTAATTATCCAATACCCTCACCACTAAAGGTTCTCAGCTCCCCATATCTGTTTCAAATTTCCTTCTCTCTGGTTAGCCATTTAAACTCCCAGGCACGATATGCATGATGGAGATTCTGTACAGGCAAATGGTTAAACTTTACTCGTCAGGATCCTGTGCTAAATCATCTAATAAATTTTCTAATTCCTCTTTTTCATTTTTAGGGATCATAACTATTCTTGATACCAAAATTGATGGAACTATTATACTAAGTATGCATCCCGCTATATTAACAGATTTAATACCATATAAGGTTACGCTTATAATTGCCCCCAAAAGGATAAAGAAACACATGAATATCCAAAAAATGAGAATTGCATATACCATATCATCTTTACTGAATTCGTATTTAACATCTATTCTCCCATTAATTTCCTCTATCCAGCCAGACATATATGCCGGTGCAATAAGAACAAAAGCATTTTTTAAAAGTAACCTGGGATTTATTAATGAAGGTCCATAATCCGGATAAGTATACACCTTGAATTTATTATTTTTTATTTTTCCCCAAAAAACCCTATTTTCCTCCCAGTCGTTGTGAGCTGTTCTTATACGACTGATAACAGAAGAATCTCTCACTTTTTCAATAAAATTCTTCTCAAAATCCGATCTACTACAATTATATATTTTATAATACGTCATTTTTCTTGCTTCCTCATATTGCATTAAAATCAAATCATTTCCAGCAATTCCAACAGCTTGTCTTTCTCTATCCAGGTGCATCGTCCACCATACAAAGGGCGGTCATCATCATACTCCCAATAAGGAACGGGAATATAGCTTTTCTCTCCTGTTTCCAGATCCATCACATACCAGCCCTGGGGGATTTTTTGCCATTCTTCTTTCATTGGCTTAACATAGTTGCTGATCATGGAATTATCTACATCTGCCCACCTTATCCATGAATCCCACATCAACATACTTCCTGTACAATAAGCAAGATATTTTCCATCCGGTGAATAAGAAGTAGAAAACATATACTCACCCAGCTTTTCTATCTCTCCTCCCGGATAGGTCATACGAAAGGTCTCATAGCCATAAGAAAACACTACCCATCCACTTTGTTCATTTCCTACGATCTGTGACACCTGTATCGGCCATTTTGCCTTATCTGTGGGAACAGGTAATTCATATACCAAAACTGGTTCTTCTCCTGTTAATGAATAAATATTTATTGCATCAGCTTCCTTCCATCCTGTTTCGTTTACAGATGCCAATACCCCGCCCGCAGAACCAAAACAGTAGTATGTTCTATAGTTGATGCTGTAAAACCTTGGCGTTCCATAAAGCTCTTCCAGTATTTCTTCTGCTTCGATGATCATTTTCTCTTCCATGGGAAGGATCCCTTCCTCAGTTTGTTGGGAAATAAAGCCCTTCCTGCCATAGCCGGTATCCTCTATATCGTGCTCATATACCTTTTCTCCATTTTTATACCAGCGTTCTGTCCCCTCTCCCATCTGCCAGGTAATGATCCACTCCAGATCCGGCGAGCAGCCTGCAATATGCTCTTCTTTCGATTCCGCCCATGCCCGATGGTGATTATTTTCATAGCTTTCTTCTTCCTCCTTACGGTTCAGGGTAGAAGTAAGCTCCAACCTCTTTCCCAATATGCTTTCATTCAGGGAAAAATAGACTGCTTCTCCTTCCCTTTGTGAGCCGGTAAAGTCACCATATACTCCATATCTCCAGTAAAAATTACCGGCAGCCACACCCTTAGACACTTCTGTTTCCAGAAAGAGTGCCCACTCCATTTCAGGCAGCTAAACAGGCTCCTCCTCACTTTCTGTTTCATTTTCTTCGTAAACGATCTCCTGGATAACCTGCTCTGCATCCATCTCTTTATCTGCTTCCTTTTCTATACTTTGCTCATCCTTTTTGATGACTAAATCCTGGCTATTCTTTTCTAAAACCCGATTTATCTGCCATCCCCAATTTATGTTTTCTTCTACAAGCTTCATTTCTGTTCTTTCTTCCTTTGTGGAAAAAATAAGAGTTCCAATAGCCACAATAATTATCACAGCACTGATTATTCTTTTATTCATTCTCTTCTGCCCTTTGATCAAATTTTTCCATCGGGATGTCCGCATACTTTTTAGCTTTTATTCAACAATCATCTCTATAACATAATTATCTGTACGATAAATACATTTACTTTTCCCTGTTATCACATCAACATAATAAATCTGATGTTTTGTTTCAAAAACAAGACCTCCGCTTACATAAAAAAGTTGATCATGATTACCCAGTGCCAGTGTATTTTCATCACTATAATTCTCCTTCTTGGCACTCTCCCTTTCTTCTCCGGTTTCCAGATTTATTTCTACTAATTTATAATCAGCATAATAACCAAGATTTATATCGTGAAAAATTTCTTTCTGTACTCCATATAATCTGTTTCTTTCTTCATCTACAATAATCTCTTCCATATTATATCCAAGGTACTCTCTCGTTCCCTTTTCTCTATCCCATAAAACAAGCCCATTGCCTTTCTTTGAGGGATTAGTTTCAAGATAGAGTAAATTTCCGTTGTTCAGCCAATAGTATTTCAGCCAGTGTTCACAGGGTACTATTGTTTCGACTTTATTTTCGTTACGACACCATACATAGATACAATCATCGACCCGGAAGGAAATATCATATCCATTTGGTAAATATTTGCAGGTAAAACCAAAAAGCTCTCTTACAAAGTCCTCGTCCCAGCCGAAAGCCACATAATATCCTTCTGCCTGCTCTTTAATGAATTCTTCTTTAATTTCTTCTAAACCGGGGATAGCAAGCCTCTCTTCCTCACCTGTCTCTACGTTTTTTTCTATAACCGTATGCCCACCTTCCTCGTAGATCAGTGTTCCTCTTTCCCGGCTATATCCTCCATCCTCTTCAACCACAATTTCTCTTTCCACATAATATTTTCCATCATTTGCTTCAGACAGCACCAGAATAACTTTATCTGCTGTATATAAAAATTTCTTCTCTTTATCATTCATATACTTTACGCCCTGCTGCAAACAGAAAATAAGTCCCAGACCACCTATAATTATCGCAACAATAATAGTGATAATCCGTATACACAGCTTAATTATTTTTTTCAAAATCATCAGCTATCCTTACTCCTGTGTGGATATCCACTGCCATGATTTCCTATAGACTAAAGCTATTGTAATAACCAATATTAATACTTTTTAAATTACCGTATCATGAGGTATTCTGCGAAAATTCACCAACAAGATTTCAATCCGATCTACTTTTTCTCTCCAACAATACATAATCTCATTTAATGGAATTATTCCTTGACCATTTCCATGCAATCCAGCAATCCAGCATTGTGAAAACCGTCCCTCTCTCCATTCCCATCTCCCTCCACACTTACGAATCAACTGGTCTCCATAAACAGCGGACAGTCCAATCAACAGTTCCTCCACCGCCTTAAACTCTTTATCCCGGTTTTCTGCAATAATCTTCATTATCTGATGCACCAGCCCGGCTGTAGATTCTGTATCTTCAAGCCCATAAAGTTTCCGGTATTTCTGATTCAACTCTTCATGCTCCTGATACAGCTTCCATTGCATTTCTTTTCCTGGATATCCCTCTTTTGTCGGCTTCATCAAATCAAAGGCTTCTCTTCCCTTCTCCCGAATAATCCGGGCTAAATGTTCCAACACCTCCTTGAACTCCTGTTCATTGTTAAAAAGAATAAATCCCCCTGCATCAGTAATATAATTTGATGCGAGTAAATGATTTGCCTCAATATCTCCATCTCCCATACCATACCGCATAAACAGCATTCGAATTCCATTATCCACTATAGTAAAGTCAATACATTCTTCATATTCCTCCTCTTTATGTAAAAAGGTATATCCCCGGGTATGACCATCTCTATCGCTTCCACCATAAGAAAATCCCAATTGCTCTGCTTCTTTCCCAATGATCTGTTTGATCCATTTTGCTGCATTAAGATTTTCGACTTTCTTATGTAAAATAGTATTTTCCTCATATACCTTAATTTTCGGATATTCCTTTAACTCGAATGCTTCTTTTGCTTTTTCCCTGATTATCCTGGCCAAATGCTCAAGAATCTCTTTTATTTCTTTTTCACTATTAAATTTTAATCCTGGCATTTTTCCATCATCATACTTTGATTCCATTAATTTCGCTGCGTCAATATTACCATTTCCCCAGGCGCAGCCTAGAAAATCCATTCCTATCCGTTTGCCGATACCTTTTATCGATGTTGTGGTAATCAAAATAGTCTGAGCAAATCCGCATCTGTTACGTTCATAATTGTACATTGCTCCATATATACTTTTTTCACATCCCTGATAGGAAAAACCTAAATTTTCTGCTTCTTTCCCAATGATATCTTTGACTAACTGTTCTCTGGTCATTTATTCGATCCCTCTGTATTAATCTTCTTTAGCCTTGATTCTTTTATTATAATATTCATAGAATAAGCAAATTAAGGGGAAGCCTCTACAAGGCCCCACATTAACCATTTCCGCAGATCCAAAATAACTCCCTTGATGATCCGGGTATCCTCCCCCAAAATATACAGTCCGATTTCAGGTATGGCTGAAGCTTCCACCTCTGTGCTTTCTTTCACCCAATAACCTGTTTTTCCAAAATACACCATACACTGCTCTTTTGTCCTGGGATGGATCAGGCTTGACTTCCACTGTATTTGCAGATCATACAGTCCCCAGATTTCCTCTGTCATTTCCTCAAAGGTATCATAGTCGTAGAGAAAATTGCACAGGATCTCCTCCTGACCATTATGGTAATCCCGTATATCGACTCTCACTCCAATTTCTTTCTCTTCTCCAGGAAAATATTCTCCCAGGGACTTGAACTTTCTGATCACCTTATAGTCCATCTCATTTTCCCATTGATACAGCCAGTAAAATCCATCTATTGCTGAGCCATGGGTAAAAATCTGAAGCAGCCTTTGTTTCTGATCCAGCCTGTAATTCCCAAAATATTCCATCTCCTCAGGGCCTTCCACAAACCTCTGTCCGGATGGAGACCAGAGATGGATCTTCTGGGTTCCTCCATTGACCCCATAGTAAAATTTAACGATCAGATCCTGATAGCCATCACAGTTAAAATCCAAAAAGGAGAAGCCCCCTGCCGCAGTCGTTTCTGTCATAAAGGTATCGAAGGGCTGAGTCTCCCCTTCACGATATACCTGAACTTCCACAACCCAGGTATCCAGTTCTCCCTCAATCACCTCTTTTCTTTCAATCTTAAAAAGAAAAGGTGTCTCTTCGCCAATGTCTGCACGAAAAACGATCTCCCCCTGGCCAAAATCCGGCTCTACGAAGTCCCCTTTTTCAAGCGTCCTTATCCCCTCTTCCGATTCTGCCTGTACTACATCTGGCTGTATCGCATCTGGCTCTACCACTTCTGCCTGTACCGCTTCTGGCTCTGCTCCTTCTTTGGCCCACACTCTGCCTTTTTCTCCCTGCAGCAGCAAAAAGGCCAGCAGAATCCACAGCACTGTTTTTGCTTTTCTTCCTCTCCCTTCCATTTGTCCTTCCTCCTGTGTCAAGGAGTATATCAGACCAATGCATCAAATTTGCATCATTTTTCCTGCTGCAGTGCGATCTTTTTTATCCGTAAAACACTTTTGTGGAGGTACATATGATGCGGAACCTGAACTATATTCGTTGCGGTGATTACTATATTCCCGATATTCGCTCACCGAAGGAAAACAGACCTATTGGTTGGTGGGGATGTATGCACAAAGATTATATTAAAGAGCATAGTGAATTGATCCATTGCTAATTAAAATCAAGCGGTATTCGGCTGTCGGCTAAGTATTGCTTGATTTTTTATAAGTGATGAAAAGATTAAATTTTATACCTTATTCACTGTAAAAAGTGTAATCGTTTTTCTAAAACTCATTGTATTTTTTGTAATTATGTGACATACTATATTTGCATAATAATGACGGAGGTGCGTGTATGTACCGAATTGCTATTGAAAAGCTATTAAAATGGAAACAAAGCAACCGCCGTAAGCCTTTGATTATCGAAGGCGCACGTCAGGTTGGTAAGACTTGGCTGATGAAAGAGTTTGGCAGACAGGCGTATGCGGATACCATATACATCAATTTTGACTCCAATTCCAGAATGGCAGAGCTGTTTACTTCTGATCTGGATACGGAACGTTTGATTATGGGCTTGGAGCTGTATGTTGGACGCAAAATCGCTCCCGACAATTCTTTGCTGATTTTCGATGAAGTGCAGGAAGTTCCAAGAGCATTGGCATCTCTTAAATATTTCTATGAGAACGCTCCGCAATATCACATTGTATGTGCCGGTTCCTTGCTCGGTATTGCTTTGCATCAAGGCACCTCTTTCCCGGTTGGCAAGGTGGATTTCTTAAAGCTGTACCCCCTTTCTTTCAAGGAATTTTTGATGGCAACTGATAAAGAACGTTTTGCCGAATTGCTTGATAAGAGAGACTTCCAGATGATTACGAGCTT
>JAFSIS010000033.1 GCA_017439665.1 Lachnospiraceae bacterium | reverse complement strand
TCGCATAGTCAAGTCAAAAGGAAGCATTCAACAGTACCCAGACTGGGATGAAGAAGATTTTGATGGTGAATAATGCGCTGTTTGGACATGACGAGAGTTAATTTTATAGGAAGTTAAGACAAAGGTCTTTGTCAGCGTTCCGGAATATTCACCCCTTCCTCGGATGATCACCGTTGCTGTTCCTACAGACAGGTTGTTTCTGTAGCTGATAGAATAGTCCTTACCTGCAGTAAGCTTATCCATACCATAGTAGACCTCCAGCTGAGGCTTGATGGCATAGCCGGTATACTCCTTCCCAGTAATGGTATTATCGTTTCCGACAGCCTGTCCATCTACCACTTCTCTAAAAGTAAGACCCTTTATACTCTTCCAGGAAGCATAGAGAGTAATCTCCCCTGTGGTTCCCGGCTCAATCATCTCGATGGGATTACCCGCCAGCTCGGCATTATCGTACCAGCCTGCAAATACGGTATCTGCCGGAGCACCTGTGGCAGGATTTAATTTAACCGTATCTTCAATAGTATAAGAAGCAGGGTTGCCGCTGGTATCCGTTCCCCCATTAAGATTGTAGGTGATGGTATAGGTTTTCGGAGTATACTGTGCGGTTATGGTAAGATCCTCCGAAACATTTAAATACGCATCACTGTCCCAGCCTGAAAACTCATAGCCTCTTAGCGGTTCGAAGTCAACTCCTGCCTCAGGAGCTGTGGCTGCCCTCCTGGCATAAAGTACCTGCGGTTCTCCCAGAGGTTTTCCCCCGGCTGCCCCAGGAAGGTAACCGTATATTTGGGCGGCACCACAGTGACTTCATATTCTGCTGTTTTCACATTTCCCGCATAATCTTTCATGGAAACGGTAATAACCGCAGTACCTTCATATATTGCCGTAATGATCCCGTTTTCATCAATATCGGCCTTCGTCTTATCACTGCTGGAATAGGCATTGTTTGTTGCATAAATATATTGTACCGCGCTCCCCTTAGTCACCTGCCATCCATAATGCTCAAGCCTGTTCCTGAAATCATCATCGCTTCTGAACAGGTACGTATGGTCTACGCGCCCCGGCATATCCCAGGAGGGATCATCCCAGGTTGCATCCACATGATACCATGACCATCCAGCCAGACTATGTTCCACGCATGGTTCATACTGTCACTGGTTACCATATAGCACTCTATACCTACTCTGTCGCATAACAGCTTATAAGCAAGGGCATAACCCTGACAGACGGCTATTTCCTCTACAAAAACGCCATAGGCCGAAAAAGACGAATCCGGAATATACTGGGAAGACAGTACCCTGGGATTACTCGCTTTTGCCTGCATATACGCATTGTATCTGGCCGTATCATACTCACATTTTAAAATAAGATACTCATGAAAGACTAAGGCTTTTCCCGGTCTGACATGGAATCATCCACCAACGCCAACGCTTCCGCTACCGCCTGATCGAATGCTCCTGTATCATAGGAATGGTAGGTCAAATAGATATTGGCCACCCGGTTTGATGATACATAATAATCATAGGAAAAGCTTCCCCTGACATAATACAGCTCCGGGCAGTCATTTAGCAGCCCAAATACGATTGAAGCGATATTTCCCGTTGTGATATTATAGGAAGAAATATTGATCTTCGTCGTTCTGCTCACCATTCCCTGGTAAATATACTGTTCTATTGTCTGCCCGGCATCAGTCTCCTGCTCCTCTTCCAAAGCCGAAGACTCTCCTTCTGAAACGGAATCCTCCTCTGATACTGAACCAGCTTCTGAGACAGAACCCTCCTCTGATACTGAACCAGCTTCTGAGACAGAATCCTCTTCTGCTGCCAAACCATCTTCCAAACCGGAATTCTCCCCTGATGCCACGTCGCCATCCTGACCAGCTTCTTCTTCCGATGCAGACTCCTTGTCTTTCAACCTTTCTTCATTGGAAGAATCCGGTGTTAAGTCATCATTATCCTCTACAGACAGTTCCGGCACTGAGCCTGACTCAACCGGTATTCCGTTTCCCGATACTCCTCCACTTTCCGTCGCCATTACCGGAAGTGTGAAGGACTGTACCATCAGAGCTATTGCCAACAGCCCACATAAACATCCTTTTTTCATGCATGCTTCCCCTCTTTTCATTGGTCATATAAGCCCTCATATTTTATCAAATCCTCTCCAATTATGCATATTTGTGTAAAAAAAGTCATTTAATTGTAAAAAAAAGACGGACGGGATCGACCCGTCCATCTGATAACCTATGCTGTTTCACACCGCTTTTTATTTCCCTTTGTATTTCTTGATCTGAGAGTAATCTTCCATAATACCCAGGATCTTTTCACGACCTTCCGCATTCAGTTTTACATAATACTGCATTACACGATTTTCCAAAAGCTGTTCACTAACGGTGGTATCTCTCTCCAGAGAAGTAAAGTCAATTGGATTCAGATTCAACTTACCGCACATTCTGATTACCGTACCATAACCCATTCCTTCGATGCCACGCTCCAGAGCAGTCACCAGAGTGCTGTAAGGAATTTCCATTTCAATGGCAAACTGTCTTAAGCTTCTGTACTGTGATAAGATTTCCTTTTTTAAGATTGCTGCTTTTGTCATAGTTACCTCCATTAAATTAGTGTTTTAGTTACTTTCTTCATAAATGATATCCACACGCTCATTGCGGTAAATATCATAATGCTCCGTTTCTCCAATCTTGACAATATCCTGTAATTCAAGGTTTCCGATCAGCACCTTCTCCCTTGCAAGAATAATGTAATTACATTTGTATTCAGTCGCCAAAGCTGACAGCCTTCCCACCGGAATCTCTGCCCGGTTCATCAGCTGCCTTAAGGGGTGGTCGCCATATATCCAGTCCGGAGCCAGATAATCTCTGCCGTAGACCATCCGGATCTCGGAAGTATACTGCCGGATAAAATGGATCAGTTCATCCGGAAAAACTCCGGTCACCCTCTCCGCCTCATCTTCCGGCATAATGACCTCACACACTTCAATAACTTCCTGGGGAATATGGTAAACATTCTCTGCTTCGGATATATATATACTACTATATACGCATTTCCCCGAAACTGCAATCAGAATTACCCCTAAAATTATTCCCGGGGCAGGATATTTTCCTAAAATCTTTACTCCGGCATAAGAAATTGTGATGGTCATGGGTAAAAGCCACAGGATCCGGTAATAGGTTCCCTTATCCAAAAGCTGATATCCATAATAAAATATCGGCAGAAAAAACAGCAGCTGAAGCAAACTTGCCCCATAAACCAATATCCCACGGATATTCCTGTTTTTTTCCGTTACCCATAGATATAAGAGAGAAAGAAGATAGAGAATCGTCAGGAAACCGTTACCGGTATAGTCCCGAAAAATAAGTAATACGTCTTTCATCCTGATCCTCCATTTACAATACCATATACATGAGCCCATATACTCCACAGGGTACACAGGTCAGGGCAACCTTCAGCAAAATAACAGGACTTTTTTCCCTAACGGCAAGAACCACTGCCATTACGCCCAGTAAAACTACGTCTAAAAATACACTGGCCGTACTCATCATGGCTGCCACAATATTAATGATAAATAGCAAAATCCAAAGTCCCTTTGCCTTATTCCGCTTTTCTTCCTCCCGGTCAACGATCCACAAAAGTACCATAAAAATTGCCGGAATGACCACATTGGCCAGCATGGATTTTCCCTGCCAGGTCCGCATCAGCAAAAAGGTAGATCCGGTATAGATGGAAGTATTCCCAAAGATCTGCAGGGCACAGACCAGGATCATGAAGGCCGGAAGCTGCTCTTTTTTATCCTTAAACAGCTGCTTTCCTACCTCAAGATAGATCCAGTAGGTCAACGGGATCAGGATAAGCGGCAGGATCGTATGGCTGATAATGGTTGCATGAATCCCCGTCATCCTTGCCAGATAGGCGATCCACAGTGGAAATACTGCCATGGAATGACGGTAATCCAAAGAGGTGGAATATCCCGTATAAGGCAGGATCCGATAGAGGGTATCCGTCTCATCTGCCATTACCGACTGCACCACATAATAGGCATCATCTCCGTCAAAGGAGGCGTGGGTCAGGGCCATTAAAAGCTGAAAACCAATCAGGATCAGTACCATGATCCATTGAATCCGCTCTGCCCTGCTTTTGTCCTTCAGGGAAAAAGAGTAATGCCAGATATTGTTCCCCCGTCTCCAGCTGTGCATGGCATAAACCGTTCCTCCACCGGCCAGAATAGCAGATATTGCCGTAAATAGCTTGATGATCTTATCAAAGCCCCAGGCATCCAGAAAAACGATGGGAACTGCCACCAGCTGAAATACTGCCAGAAGTACCAGAAAGCCTGAGATATAGCTCACCCCCATGCTCCTCTGCTTCGATTCCAGCATACCATTTATCATTAATCCCGTTTGGTAAGGAGCCAGAATTAAAAGTAAAATCAAAATCAATGCTTTTAAAAGCATATATCCTCCCTCACTAATTGTACCAATTTTCAAAAATCGCTTCATAATCATAGGTAGAAGCAAGCTCAAATAAACCGTTCTGTTCTTCTTCCAGATTTTCAAGCGTCACCCTTCTCTCCCCACTCTCAAAGCATTGTACCATATATTCACAGATTCGACCATGATAGTGGGTATAATCCGCATAATTGTTCAGATCACAGATTATCTCCTCCTGATTCTGAAAGAAAAAAACCTCTACATTTTCATATCCCAAAAGCCTTCTGGTCATATAATCGTACTTGGCGATCACTGCCCGAAGCTCCTGTTTGCGCACAACATCATTCCAGTAAAGAATACTGTAGGGTGGATAAAAAATAGTAAAGGTAGTCTCCGGATGTGCTTCGATATAGGGACAGATATTGGTACTTAAATTGTTCTCAATAGCCTCCAGGTAGAAATCTTCCTCTACCTCCTCCCGGGCTTCCTCTGCCGGTTCGTAATACATCAGCACCAATGCTTTCTGATAATGCTCGTCCTGCCACCAGGGCTCATAGATCATATTCCATTCTGACCTGTCCTTTGGATCGGCTGCTGCCCGAAAAATATAATCCAGGATAACATCCTTATTCAGCAAATAATTGATATCATTAAAATATTCCTCATCATAAAGATATTCCGGCAGCTCAAACTTGGTCCGGTTAATGTCCGCCGAATAGTTCATCTCATCAATACCTAAAAAAACCTGCCTGACCTCATCTCCCTTTTCCCCTAAAGACAATATCCATGATATTGGACTGATCCCTGGGAAAAGCACCGTTATAGCTGAGCTTCTGGGTTTCCAGACCCATATACTCATAAAACCAATCCGTATTAAAGCTGACCGTCATGGAGGAGCCCAGAAGAATGCTGTCATAATCCATATTTTTTGCCAGTCCCGGATTCATATTCATCTGATTGTCCACAAGATACGGGAATTTTTCCAACGGCTTATGATACTGAAAAAAGGGATCCACCACCCAGGTCAGGGCAGCCAGACTGCCCAGCCCCAGAATGGACAAACTGACGAAAACCAAAAGCCAGTTACGAATTTTATTCATAGTATTTCCTCTAAAAGTTAAAGTACAGGAAGGTGCTCACTCCGGACAGAGAAACTGTGCACCAGATGAAAAGTACTGCTGCCGCTGCTGCACTGACCATTCCCAGAGAAGATTCCCGTAGGCATAATCTACGGCTATGCCAAAAGTATCTGCAATAAGAAGCTTTTTTCCCAATCCCAGTACAAAAAGATAGATTCCTCTGACGATCTCCTCCCCTCTAATCTTCTTTTTCCCAATTTCAGCAAACTGAGGAAGCATTTCCTCATGGGTTACGATAGGCCCTGCGATCAGTTGGGGAAAGAAGGAAACGAAGAGTGCATAGTCCACAAATCCGCAGCCCTCCAGCTCTCCCCGGTATGTATCTGCCAGAAAGGAAATCTGCTGAAAGGTAAAAAAGCTGATTCCCAGAGGCAGTAGAATATGTTTTAAGGGAAGAGACAAGCCGAAGAGCTGATTGATATTGTCCAAAAAGAAATCAAAATACTTGAAGTAAAACAGCACGATCAGATTTATCGTTACACCCAATGTAAGAACAGAACGTGCCCTGTATCGCTTTTTGGCTTCTCCTTCTTTGTGTGCACTGTAAATGATCCAGCGATGAACTGCGTAGTTTCCCAGGATACTGACTACCATGATCAGAAGATAATCCAGGCTGAAATATCCATAAAACCAAAGCGAAAAGCAAGTAAGCCACACCTTAGCCAGTGTGGCCTGTCTGTTTTTTAACCCATAATACCCCAATAAACATAGTGGTAGAAAAAAGAACAAAAAAAGATAAGAGTTAAACAGCATAGTGATAATACTCCTTAAACCACTCTGCAAATCGGGACAGACCCTCTTCTATACTTGTATCCGGTTTAAAATCAAAATCTTCCATCAGTTCGCTGACATCTGCATAGGTTCGGGGCACATCCCCCGGCTGCATGGGAAGATATTCCTTTTTCGCCTCTTTTCCCAGACAGCTCTCCAGGACGGAAATATAATCCATCAGCTTCTCCGGCTGATTGTTTCCGATATTATAAATCTTATAAGCCACTCCCGCTTCATTCTTCACGGGCGGATTACAGAGCAGATTCATTATCCCTGTTACGATATCATCAATATAGGTAAAATCCCTGTACATATCTCCCTGATTGTATATTTGTATGGGTTCACCCGCCATGATCTTTTTGGCAAACTTAAAATAGGCCATATCCGGTCTGCCAAAGGGTCCATATACAGTGAAAAACCGAAGTCCTGTTACCCCAATCCCATAAAGCTTACTGTAGGCATGGGCCATCAGCTCATTGGACTTTTTTGTGGCAGCATAAAGGCTTACCGGGCCGTCCACCTTATCCTCAGTGGAAAAAGGGATCTTATCGTTGGCTCCATAGACCGAGCTGGAAGAAGCGTAGACCAGATGCTCCACAGGATAAGCTCTGCAGGCCTCCAGAATATGAAAAAATCCCATCACGTTAGACTGCATATAAGCGTCCGGATTTTCGATACTGTATCTCACTCCGGCCTGCGCTCCCAGATTGACCACGATCCGGGGCCTGTACTCTTCAAACAGGTTCATCACTGCTTCTTTATCTGCCAGATCTCCCCTGATAAAATGAAATCCGGTGTATTGCTGCAGAATCGCCAGGCGATCCTCCTTCAGGCTTACCTCGTAATAGTCATTCAGGTTATCGAAGCCGATCACCCGGGCCCCCTTTTCCAAAAGAGCCTTTGAAAGAAAAAAACCGATAAAACCGGCTCCGCCGGTGACCAGATAGGTCTTATTCGGATCCAAAGTCTGCATAATGTCTCTATTTACCTTCCGATACTGTAATATTCTACTCCTGCTTCCTTCATTCCCTCCAAAGAATAAAGATTTCGGCCGTCATAAACCAGGGGAACCCGCATCAGAGACTTATATACAGCCGGTTCTACCTCTTTGATCTGGGGCCATTCCGTAAAAATAAAACAGATGGCTGCCCCCTCCAAAGCCTTTTCGGGACTTTCCACATAATGCATCCTTCCGTGCCCGATATCACCCTCGGGAAATTGCTTCCTTGCCCGTTCCTGCCCCACCGGATCATAGGCATATATCTGGGCTCCCTGCTCCAGAAGCAGCTGGATATTTTCCGCAGAAGGAGCCTCTCTCAGATCATCCGTTCCTGCCTTAAAGGTAAGTCCCAGTACAGCCACCTTCAACCCCTCAAAGGTGATCATCCGTTTCTTTGCCTTTTCAAAAAGCCGGGTTTTCTGACGGGTATTCACCTCTACGCAGGCTTCTATCGTCTTTAATTCATAGCCATGCTGTCTGGCAAGATATTTCAGCGCCTTGGTATCTTTGGGAAAACAGCTTCCTCCAAAACCGATTCCTGCATTCAAAAACCGGGAGCCGATCCGTTCATCATAGCTCATTGCCCTGGCCACATCCTCAATATCTGCTCCCACCAGCTCACAGAGATTGGCAATATCGTTCATATAGGAAATTTTCAGGGCAAGAAAATCATTGCAGGCATATTTGATCATTTCTGCCGAGCGCCTTTTCACCGATACAATGGGAATATTAAAGGGCTCATAGATCTTCATCAGGAGGCTTTCTGCCTCCTTACTTTCCGTTCCGATAATGATCCTTGCTGCATGAAGGGTATCCCTTACTGCCGTTCCCTGAGCCAGAAATTCCGGATTGGATGCCACCTCAACCTTCACATCCCGAACCAGAAAATCCTGAATAAACTGCTCTACCTTATCATTGGTTCCAATGGGCACAGTGGACTTTACCACCACCAGACAATCCTTTTCCACCGATTCCGCAATCTGGCGGCAAACAGTGGCAATATAGCTTAGATTCGCGCTTCCGTCAGGCATCTCCGGTGTGCCCACACCGATAAAGATCGCATCTGCATCCCGGTAAGCCCCGGCATAATCCGTGGTATAATGAAGCCTTCCCGTAGCATTATTTTTTTCCATTAATTCCTGAAGTCCCTCCTCATAAATGGGAGAAACACCACTTTCCATCAGCTTTACTTTCTTCTCATCAATATCTACACAGGTCACTTCATGCCCAACTTCCGCAAAGCACACACCTGCCACCAGCCCAACATAACCGGTTCCTGCTACTGCAAGCTTCATAACTACATACTCCTTAACTTTTCTGACTGGATGGTAACTGTCCGAGTCCCTTGACAGTCACACCGAACTACGCTATTCTAAAAATTCCTCTCTGTTTTAAAAAGAAACTCACTGTACACCCGGTTCAGATCCATCTCAAAATTCTTCCGGTCACGCTGTACGATATTATTTAAGATCATCCCTGCAAAAAAGGACTGAATGGCTGCCAGTGCAACGAAGCCACAGACGATCAGCGTGGGAAATTTCAAGACCAGACCGGTCTGGAAATATTCCATCAAAACCGGAATGACGAAGCCCACAGCCAAAGCCATCAAAATCCCTGCCAGCAGACCAAAAAAACGAAAAGGCTTATATTCTCTGAACAATCGTGCTATGGTCATCAACACCTTAAAGCCGTCGGAATAGGTATTCAGCTTGGACTCACTGCCTTCCGGCCTGTCCCGGTATTCTACCAGTACATTTTCCAGCTGCATATTATTGTTTACCGCATGGATCGTCATTTCCGTCTCAATTTCAAAGCCCTTGCTCATGACAGGAAAGGTCTTTACAAACTGGTAACTGAAAGCCCGGTAGCCGGTCATAATATCCTTGATCTCACTTTTAAACAGGAGATTGATGCTTTTTCGCACAAGGGAATTACCAAAATTATGGAAGGGCCGCTTATTTTCTGTAAAATAGGTGGTTGAAAGCCTGTCCCCCACCACCATATCCGTATGATTATTCAGCACCTTGTCCACCATCTCACGGGCATATTCCATAGGATAGGTATCGTCTCCATCCACCATAATGTAGCAGTGGGCATCAATTTCCCTGAACATACGGCGGATGACATTCCCCTTTCCCTGCATATGCTCATAACGGATCACCGCACCTGCTTCTCTTGCCAGTTCCACGGTTCTGTCTCTGGAATTATTATCATATACATAGACCACTGCCTCCGGCAGGGCTGCCTTTGCATCCTTCACCACCTTGGCAATCGTCTTTTCCTCATTATAACAGGGAATCAATACTGCTATCTTGTCCATGGTACCTCTCTCATTCGCCATATTTATGCTTACTGAAAACCAAAAAATCGGAATCGTATAAAATAACGTATCCCGTTAAAACCGGTGCATATTCCTCCCAAAGCTGTTTATCCAGGATCAATAATGCCTCCATATCATCGGTTCCCAAAAAAGCATCTACTCCCCCATCTACACACAATACATCCAGTGCTGCCATGGCATAAAACATATAGTCATGTTCCCAGCGTGAAGATTCAAAAGCAGCATTATGACTGTTCTCAATATACATCACTCTTTGGTCAAAAACCCCTTCTTCCGATTCGGCCGCCAGCCCTCTGAGGGTATGATCCAGACCTGTTTTGGGGCTTCCGCCGGTTCCTTTCCAGGGATAGGCACTGATCATATTTACCGATATCATTATACTGGAAAAAATAGAAATGATAAAGATGAATTTACTGATATATCCTTTATTTCTTCCCACTTCTCTTACGAGATATGCCAAAGCTTCAGCCCCCAGCATCAGCAACGGAATATAAGCAGAATAGATATACCAGGAGCTTCCTGCTTTTGCAATGCTGTAGCAGCCTATAACGACAATAAACCAGGTAGAGATCAGATTGATATAGGGTGTTAATAAAAACTGTACCGGAGAATACCTGCTTTCGCGTATATCCTCCCTCTTCTTATATTCATCAACAATTTTTACCACCACCGCCAAAAAAATCAACAGCACGGCAATTACACATACCGCATCTCCCAGCATCTGATAAATATACTCAAAATAACTTTCCCCGGCATCCTCATAACTTCCCTTTACCCGGCTTATTGTTTCCTTGAAAAAGAGATTCGAAAAAAAGGCCAGGCCATCAAATCGGAATCTGACCACTGCCCAGGGTAAAACTGCTGCAACTGCCGTAATAAAAGAACCCAGATAGCAAACTGCTGTTTTTTTCCATCCAAACCGTCTGATGATCTGCCAGGAAAACAAAACTCCTACACCAAGGATCGTTACAAAATGACTCCCTTTGCATAAAAAGGCAAGCCCCAATGCTAATCCGTACAGAAAGAGATAATTGATCTTCTCCACCGACCGATATAAGGCAAGAACTGCAATAAGAAAAAGCAGGGTGTAAACTGCATCCATATCCCCGGCTCTGAACATATGATAGGTGAAAAAACGAGTACAGGCCGGTAAAAAAGCCGCAAACCCGATGGCCTGTACTTTTCCCCGGTTCTTATACAGAAAAGAAAAAACCAGAATATAGATGATAAGACCCGATAGAGCTGAAAAAAATCTGAGTCCAAAAGGTGTATAGCCAAACAACTTATAGCCAAAGATAATCAGCCATAACATAAGAGGGGGCTTCTCATTATAATAATCCACCTCGTACCGGAGGGTATTAATCCACCAGTTTCCCTTTCGGGCCATTTCATAAGCATTTACTGCATGTGTCCCTTCATCTGTAAAAATAACATCAGAGCTCCCCAGAGTGCCGAATAAAGCAACGCACATCACTGCAGAGATGACTAAAAAAATACCCCAATAAAAAATATCCTGATAGTTTATTTTTTTCACTGTGTTACTCCCCACTTTATCTTTGTTATACAGCAAAAGAAAACTTTTTAGTATAATACTAAAAAGTTTTCTTTTATGATTATATGCTACTTCATCCTTTCCCGTCAACAGGGTTATCCTTCTCCCCTGTCCTCTACTCTGCCTTCTCACTCTCCAGTTCAATCAGTTTATTTGAAACATATTCAGCATACAATGCCCTGCCCTCTGCGCTCAAATGCACTCTGTCATATAAATAGTGCTTCTGGTTTTCTTCCTGAATTCCCAACTCATGATATGCATCCAGAAAAGCCGTCTCATATTCCTCAGAAACCAGTTTAGCTGCTTCTACATAGTCTTCCAGATCTCCTTCACTCAATTCCGTAGTCAGATTCGTATAAGTGGGGCCAATGATCAATACCTCCAGATTCGGGTAGGTTTCCGTCATCTTGGCAACAGCATGCCTGATAGCCCCCACGTAGCTGGTCATATCATACATATCCTCCGGATAAATTTCCACTCCCGAGAAATAGTCGTTTAACCCATAGGAAATAATCAGGTAGTCCACAGTGGTAAAATCCACTGCTTCAATCTCTTCTTTTGCAGGAAGTCCTTCCAATAAAGAGGAGCTTTCCTCTTCTCTTGCAACATACATTAGCCCATTGACCGACTTGCTGTTCCAGCCTTCCCTAAGATCAGTCGGTGAAGAAACCACTGCTGCAGATGTCCCTCCTATGGCACAGTTATAAACCTCTGCCTGCAACATTTCCTCCAGTCGTTCGGAAATTCCATCCTCTCCACGTTTATCGTCCCAGATACTGTCTCCGAAAACGGCGATCCTGAGCTGTCCATCCTCCCCGGAAATATCATTATCCGACACTGTCTCTTCGGGATTTAATTCATTTTCCGATACTGTCTTTTCAGGAGCAAGTCCATTATCTGACACCGTTTCATTACCGGAAACCGTATTCTTCTGTTCATTTAACAGATCTCTGGCATACTGTACCTGACCACCGTCGGTAAAAGGTTCCTCTATCTGTTCTTTACTGGAGGCCGCTTCCGTTTCTTTTCCATACACGTATCGTTCATCTGTCCGTATCAGGCTTCCGATCAGCAAAAGCAGTGCTGTGATCACGATGCATTCACCTAAAAAGATAAAATTTGCTTTTTTCATTTTCCTCCTCCTTTTTCATACTCTTAAGTTAATAACAGTATAAACAGATAATCCGGTATTTTTTCAGAGGAAAATATTTAAATTTTTCTTAATATGAGCTGGTATTGATCGCCTACAGTATTCTGGCTTACACCGCTTTTCTGGCCTTGTTCATCCGACTTGCCTTTCTATTGGGCAAAAGAAAAAAGCAGGAACTTTTACCTGTCCTGCTTTTTGCCGGTTTAACCCTGATGGGTATGATTTGTAATGTGGGCCTGGTCTCTGCAACTATCTTCTGCCAGACCCGGTATACCATTTACAATATGCCCCTGTTTTACATGGCAGGAGCATTGCTGCTCTATTTTAATGTCCGGACCCGATAACTTTGTTCCTTCCTCTCTGAGAGGAATTTACACTGTTGCCTCTGCTTTAAACAATCTCGGCTCCGGAATTGGATCACCGTCTGCAATTGCACATTCAATCCACATTTGAATAACTGTTTCCGCTTCCTTAACCGCCAGCTCTGGCGTTTTCCCATCTGCCATGCAGCCAGGAAGTTCCGGAACACTTACAATATAGGCTTGATCTTCTTCTGACCATGTAAGAACCATTGAATATTTTGGCATTTTAAACCCTCCTTATAACCCATATTTTTCAAAAATCATACGTATCTGCTTTACTTGATAGGCTTTCGCTTTATTCCCAACCAGATTCTATTCCGCTTTCAAGTAGAGGTAATCCGTGAGGATTCCACAGAATTCACTACAAACTGGGCAAAATCCAATATTTCTCCGGTTTCCTTGTCAAAGACCAGGATGCCGGCTGCTGCCTCTTTATCAAAGGCATATTCCTTATCATTCCAATCCACGATCATAGCCGCAGTATCGAAATTGATCCGCATACCAAAGGTTCCCAGACCGGTATTCTGCTCCCCACCTTCCGGAATATCCGTGATCCGGCCCTTCTTACGATCAACCAGCAGAAATACATTCCCTTCCTTATAGCTGTCTGCCTCAATTCCAATATTGGCCAGAAGTTCTCTAATGGTCATGTTATCCAACCAATCTGCTCCCGGCTCAAGCCAGATACCAAAGCTCAGCTCCTGATCGTAAAGCAACATCAGATAGCTTTGCAGCTCCTCCACCAGGGGACGATTATTCAGCTTATACTGCCTGTATGCCTCATAGTCCTCATGCCAGTCCTTATACAGCGGATCTTCTCTCCTGTCTTCAATACCATAATTATCTGCGATATATTGGCCCAGATAGGAGGTAAGCTTCCAGCCTCCCGAAGGATTTAAATGGGCATTGGAATCATAACAATCCGTTTCCAGATTAATTACCGGAAAAAGCGTATGGAAATCCAGATAATTTACCTCATATTCTTTTGCAATATCCCATACCGCATTGGATTCCAACTGCCAGCCGCTGGGATCCGGAAAGGGAATATAGGTCAACAGGATCTCAATGTCTCTTGCCTGACACTCCTCGATGATTTTCACCAGATACTCCATTCCCGTGGTTTTTCCCTGGATCTTATCCTCTGTTCCAAAATCCAGATGCCCTTCCGGTGCAGTAACACCGATACGGGATTCTGCCCCTTTCTCTACATTGGGCTGTGGGTTAAAATCTGCTGCTGTAACCTCACTCCACCGATTATGATAGGTGGAAAACTTCCACAGAAAATCCCATTTCTGTTCAGACTCCCCTAAAAGATCATTGATCATGGCCGTCTTAGTCTCTCCATAAGGAATATGATCCACAGATAAATGCAGCTGCTCCACTGTATTTACTTTATTCTGCTCCTTCACCAGACCACAGTCCAAAACCACCAGCTTAGGAGTTGTTTCCTCTAAAGCACTCATCAAAAGCCAGTAATTTGTAGGAATAGTATTTCCATGTCCCGCCAGATTATAGGATACGATTCCATACTCCCTCCACAGCTCCATGGGAAAGACAGAATTCAGCACCCGGCTCTGCCCCAGAAACAGCACGTCAAAATCCGTTTCCTGATCATAAAATTCGGCGTATTTATTTACACTGTCCTTTCGTTCTGTTACCTTTGCCACATAATCCAGTCCTATAAATACCAGCCCGGCCACTATCACTGCCGAAAGAAAGAATTTAATTCCCTGTTTCATTCCTTATTCTCCAAATCCTTTTAAAGCAAATCCGGGATAGCATGCTTGTAATTCCTCTCCCTGCATCCCCATCATCCGGGACAGCATGCTCGTAAATCCTTCGGATTTCCTCGCTTGGGAAATCCATCCAATAGAAACATCCAAAAGCAGAACTTTGCCTGCAAGCAGTCACGTTCTGCTTTTGAACGTTTCTGCTGTCCCGGATAATTGTCAAAATTGAAAATAAATAAAATTGGTGGCTTCATAGGCTGAGCCCCAGATGCCGGTGAGGACGATAAAAACGATGCCTCCTGCCATGACCAGCCACTGGAACCAGTATTCCTGTCTGATCAGAACGTCCCTTAGACGTACTCCCTTATATTTAAAGAAGTCTGCCAGAAAGAGCAGGATAATGCTATAGATCATCAGTGTGAAATTTTTCTGATCCAGACCACAGGTATACAAAGATCCGTCAACTAAAACCGCAGGGCCGAAATCGACTGCAATCTGCCTGATGATCTCACAGGCTTCTTTTACACTGGTGGCCCTGAAAAAGATAACCGAAAAGTCAAAGAGCAGAAAGGTAACCAGCACCTTCATCAGCTTATGGCTGTAGCTGTTCCTGTCCAGTCTGAAAAGCCATACCAGCTTATCCCTTACCGGCATCATCCATTGACCCACCATCTGATAAATTCCGTTCAACACTCCCCACACCACGTAGGTCCAGTTGGCTCCGTGCCAAAGTCCGCTGGTAAAAAAGACGATGAACATGTTTATGTATTTCCTTACCTTTCCTTTCTTGTTTCCTCCCAAAGGAATGTAAAGATAGTCCCTGAACCAGGAATTTAAGGAAATATGCCATCTTCGCCACAGATCAGCCACAGTAGAGGCAAAGAAGGGAGCATTGAAATTATCCATCAGATCATAGCCCAGTATTTTTGCCGCCCCTGTTGCGATCACCGAATAGCCGTAAAAGTCACAGTATACCTGAATGGCAAAGAGCAGACTGGCGACCAGCAGCACTCCTCCCGTATATTGTGTATGATTTCCATAGGCCCGGTCTACAAAAATAGCCGCCCGGTCTGCCAGTACCATTTTCAGAAAAAATCCCCAAAGCATCAGCAGAATACCTTCCCTTGCATTTTCCCATTTAAAGCGTGCAGGAGCTGCCAGCTGCTTCAACAGATTCTTGGAGCGTTCGATGGGCCCTGCAACCAGCTGGGGAAAAAAGGATACGAAGAGGGCATAGCGGAAGAAATTCTTTTCCGCATAAATCTCTTCCCGGTAAACATCCAGGGTATAGCTTAATGCCTGAAAGGTAAAAAAGGAGATTCCTACCGGTAACACAATGCTGAATTCAGGAAGATTCAGAGTGATCCCGAAGGTTCCCAAAGCTGCCTGCAGATTCTCCAAAAGAAAATTTGTATATTTGAAATAGCAGAGCACTCCTATGTTCAACAGAACACTTAAGAGTACACAAAGCTTCTTTCTTTTTATCTTCTTTTCTTCTGCCCAATCCTGTTTTTTACACCAGTCTATCCCCAGACCGCTGACCCAGGTAACCAGAGTGGAGAACAAAAGCAGCAGGGCATATTTTGCATCCCAGCACATATAAAAGTAGTAGCTGGAGATCAGCAGCCACAAATACCGGATCTTCGCCGGTAAAATAAAGCAGATCAAAAGCACTATAGGAAAAAAAAGTAAGAAATGTAATGAATTGAATAACATGGTTCCCTCATCTTTAATCAGACTGCCGGGCGGCAGTCCTTCATCTTATCTTCTGGTATTGTAAAGCCCGGTCACTTCTGCCCGATTTCAGGATCAGACAGTCGATTCCGGCCTCTCTTGCCGCTTCTCCATCCTTTTCCATCCGATCCCCCACCATCAGTGCAGCCTCCGGCCCTACACCCATCACCTCAAGGATGTGGAGTATTCCCCTGGGATTAGGCTTCATGCAGCTGATCTTTCGATCAGCTGAGCAAAACTGCCTGTCCACACTTATTTCCAGGGCTTTCAGCTTATCCTTAGTGGGATAATCCGAATATACCACATTTTGTATGCCTTGCTTTCGCAGTGCAGCAATGATTCCTGCCGCCTCTTCGTCACGATAAACTTTAAGATACTTTAGGGGCTCGGCATGCATCCAATGTTCAATGATTTCCCTGACCCTTTCCCCGGAAAGTCCACACTGCTTACCGCAGGCTTCATACTGCCGCTTTTCCAGTCCTGCTTCTGTATCAGCCGCATCCCATTTCTCCCGCAGTCTTCGATAACGCAGAATCACCATTATCTCTTTCCAGTGGGAAGGCTTAAGGAGCAGTCCCCCAAGAAGCATCTGCACCATCTTCTTCCGAAAGGGCTTCTGGTAGTACAAAGTTCCGTCCAGATCCCAAATGATCAATTGATATTCGTTTATTTTTTTCAATTTCAGCTCCTGCTTTCCCTGTAATCCAGTGCACTGGCCTTCTGTGATCATTTTCCTGCCGGTTCTACTCAATCGGGATCAGATAAGGGTCCTGGAAGATCTGAAGCATAGGGATATCCACAAAGGTCAGTGCAATAAAAAGAAGCATTAAAAATCCCACATATGCGATCAGCTTCTTTTCTTTATACAGCTTCTCCGGCTTCTGGACCGCAGAATCCTCTTTAAAGGCAATCATCAGGTAGAAGACGAAAAGGAAGAATAAAAAGGGCATGGCCACCAGATATTCCAACCGGTATTTAATGAGGAAAATTCCCATGCAGAAGGTAGCGCAAAAGGCATAAAACATACTGGAGCCCAGCAGGGTCAGTTCTGTATAGTGGGCAAAGGACTTGCGATACAGCCCTGCCAGCTCGGGATTATTGATCATCCGATACTCTGCAAAACGTTTTATCCCCATCAGGAAGGCCCCGCCCATCCAGTAACCAAAGAGGATGCTTACCGGCGGAACCTGGGCATCAGTCACCACAAACCATCCCAAAAGCAGGCGGATCATATTGTTTACCGACTCTGAGATTACATCCAAAAAAGGAATATCCTTGGTTCTGGCAGGCTTAACATTGTAGAGAACACCCATCACCAATAACCAGATTTCCATATACAGAAAATACTTATTGATGGGCAGAGAGCAGAGTATGCCGGCAATGATCAGTACCACATACTCCACCATGACCAGGCCAAACTTCATATTTTCTGAAACTACGGGCCTGAACTTCTTGGTAGGATGGTACTTGTCAAACTCCGCATCCAGCCATTCGTTAATGACATAGTTGGCAGATGCTACAAAACAGGTGGCCAGAAAGCCCAGAATAAATTTTCCTGCCAGCGGCGGTATCTGGGGTATTCCCACCAATAAAAAAGCTACAGCCACACCGGGGACGATAAACAGATTTTTCACCCAGTGATCCGGCCTTGCGATCTTAATATAGTTTTTCATTCTTCCTCTCCGTTCTTTTTCCGCGTCAAAACTATCCACAGTTTAGCATATTTTGCAGACCATATCAATAAAAGAACAGCCCAAACCTCTAAGGGTACAGGCTGTCATAGTCATAGTTCATATAGTATTCGTATGTCCACTGCAGAATATCCTGATAATTTTCCTTCGTTACCCTGCCTTCATCTGCCACGATCCACTCCATGATCACATCATTGATCTCGGCAATATAGTGTTCCTTATCCCGGTAAAGATCAATATTATCCGTTACTTCCGTCTTCTGCACAAAGCTGTATAGCTGAATATTCTCACATTCCAGCATCAGCTCAGTAGCCATGGCTTCCATCCGGATCTGTTTCTCCAGCCAGCCGTCCCTGTAGAGCGATTCCCAGTATAAGGCACTGTAGGGCGTATAAAACAGGAGGAAGGTGGTGTCGGGATATTGATTGGCAAGCTCTACAATATTCTTCGTAATATTGGGAATAACCCTGTCGATATCCTCCTGCAAAAGCTCCTCCATAGGAAGAATTTCCTCGCTTCTCTGATAGGTCTGGGAGATACTCTCCCATCCCCTTCCCCCCTCCCAGGAGGAATATTCATCAAAGCTTGTATTTTCCTTTCCCTGCAGGGTCCGTACCAGATCAATAAAAAGTCCTTCAAACAGCAGGGTTTTATTCCAGACATAGGATACATCGTTAAAAGGGTTTTGATCATACAAATACTCCGGATACTCATCATAGCCCTGCCAGTCATAATCCCTGTTCAGGCCATTGTAATCAATTCCCCAAAGTACATATTTTACCTCATTTCCACTGTCCAGGGCCACCTCAATGGTCTCCCGGATTTCCTCAAAGCCTGCTCCCGAATAGGGGATTTTGATGGAATCCGTACCAAACAGCTCATCCATCAAAGATGCTTTGAAGTTCTGGTTCATGCTGCTTCCCGTGATCAGGGCATCATAGGTAAAATTTTTCGCAATTCCCATGTTCATATACCGTTCGGAATACATCCGATAGGAAATCCCTTTTAACGGAGCGTGGTAATGAAAATAAGGATCTACGATTACCATGGCCAGCAGAAGGACCAGCAGTATTCCCGCAGCTCCGGCAAGAGTACCCAGAAACCATCTTTTTTGTTTATTCATGTTTATCGTTTCATTCATTAACAGTCACCACTATCAAAAGTTAAAATACAAAAACTCGCTCACATCACTTAAGGAGATCACGCACCATACGATCAGAAAGATGCTGAGCAGGCTGCGCCGCAGTCCATATTTTTCTTCCGCCATCTTCTCCTGGGTATTTTTCAGGAAAAAAACCGCCAGCAAAAGGATCAGAAGAAGAGCCAGCAAAGGAAGCAGGGGATATTGTTCAAATAATCCTCTAAGTCCCAGATTTTCCAACACACGTATCTCTACCAGTTTTTTGATCACCTCAGATAATTGGTCGGAAATTTCCCAGCCTCCGGACAACAGACGCTCTATGATCAGCCTCCAGTCCTTAATGGAATTCGCTCTGAAAAGAATCCATACAATATTCACAAACAGGAAGGTAAGGGCACCATAGCATAAACCAAGCAGCTTTCCAAGTCTGCCGGAGGGTAATCTGATACCTATATCTTTTCCTATCTTTTCCAGGGTCATGAACAGCCCGTGAAGCCCTCCCCAGAGGACAAAGGTCCAGTTGGCTCCATGCCACAGTCCGCTGAGCAAAAAAACGATCAGGGTATTGATATAGGTCCGTATCCTTCCTTTTCTGCTTCCGCCCATGGGAATATAGACATAATGGGTAAAAAAGCGAGTCAGGGTCATATGCCAGCGTGACCAGAATTCGCTGATGCTTTTTGCTTTATAAGGAGAATTGAAATTGATGGGCAGCTCCACATTAAACATGTAACCTATACCCAGAGCAATATCACAATAGCCGCTGAAATCAAAGTAGATCTGCAGGGTATAAGCCAGCATCATAATGATCACAGAACCGCTGTTTAAGGAATAAATATCGGAAAATCCCACCGCCACCAGCTTGGATAGAGTATCTGCGATCAGGACTTTTTTTCCCAGACCCAGGGCAAACGCATAAAGTCCCCGGCTCATATTGTCAAAATTAATGGTCTTGTTTTCTTTCTGCTTCAGCTGGGGAACCAGCTCGGAATGCATAACAATGGGTCCTGCCACAAGCTGGGGGAAAAAGGTAACATAGGCTGCATATTCAAAAAAATGATAATCCAGTCCTTCCTTTTCCCGATAGCAGTCCACAATGTAGGATATCTGCTGAAAGGTGAAGAAGCTGATCCCCAGAGGCAGAGCCACCTCCATATTCCACTCTGCACCAAAAAAGTCCTCTATGGAATCCAAAAAGAAATCCGCATACTTAAAATAAAACAGCAATCCCAGATTAAAGCCTATTCCCGCAGTTAGGATCAGCTTCTGCTTATTTTGACTCTGCTGCCCTCTTTTGAGCCTTCCAATCAGAATACCGATTCCATAATTTACCCCAATACTGATCATGATCAGCAGCAGGTACTCCGGTTTCTGATATCCGTAAAACCACAGAGACATGAGAAACAGCCAGATGATTCCACTGAGTCCGTTCCTGCCATAAGCGTATTTATTCAGGGTAAAATAGCCTATTAAGGTGACAGGCAGAAAAAATAAAATAAAAATATACGAATTAAATAACATGGTTCTTCCTATTTTCGCTTAAATAAATAATATTCAAATTCGGTTCCATTGGACAGGTTCTTTTCATAACCTACCAGATCATACATCTCTCTGATATTCTCAGGATAGCTGTCTCTTGTCAAAACAAACTCCGTTTTACCCTCCCTCATGTAACGGCGCTGTTCCTCCTCCATCTCCTTTAAGGGAATTCCGTTAGTCTGAAAGTATTTACAGGTGGGGACAATTTCTGCTACTGTATACAGCCCGGCATCCAGACAGTTATAGTTGAGCAGGGTAGGTTCCTCCTCCTGCTGCACGATTTCTTTAAATTTGTAGAGAAAGAACTCTTCCTTTTTCTGCTCCATAAAAGGGGTGTTCATAGAGCCTGTCCAGGCTTCTGTCAGGCAGACCAGACACACGCAGACTATAGCTGCTGTCCATTTTACGGTCGAGGTGCCAGTTTCTTTATTTTTACCGCCTCTTTCGTAAAGCAGCCAGTCCAGAAATACTCCCACTGCTCCCAGCCCCACCGTGGCAAAGACCATCAGCGGTATGGAATAATAGGGCAGATTGGCTCCTCCTACGAAGATTCCCAGAAACAACAGACCGAACATGGCGTAGAGATTCAGCTTTTCGTACCATCTTGTCCCCCGGTATACTAACAAAAAAAACATGCCCAGAATCAGAGGGATGAAATAAGAGGCATTGTCCAGAATCAGATAATACAATATTTTGGCCAGGGTGTAAATCTTTCCCCCTATTCCTGTCGATGCCTTACTCAGATCGCTGTAGAGGAAAACATTATTGTAGATATAGCAGGTATACCAGTCATCCAATGCCCCGTGAATACCGAAATAGATCAGCCAGGGAAGAAAGGTGATTCCCATTCCGCTTAAGAATACTCCACAGGAAGCCAGGGCTTTTTTTCTATTGGCTCTGGTAAAATTCATCAGTGCAATGGCAGCCATCCAGGCAAAATAAAAGCCCAGCATATTGAACTTTACCTGCATGATGATTCCTGCAAAAATACCGTTTGTCAGAATCATCTTAAGCCCCGGTGCCTTAGGATACTCTTCCTTAAAATACCGCAGACTGAAATACAGACTCCAGGCAAAAAGCGGCAGGCAGAACTCCTCTGCCGCCCCTCCCCAATAAAAGCTTTTGGCTGAAAGACAGGCTGCTGCCAGAATGGGTACCAGAACCAGAGCCGTTTTTTCCCTGCAGTAAAGGCAGAATATCCTGTAGCCTGCCAGCAGAAAGAAAGAGACTGCCAGGATCTCCATAAGAAACACTCCAAAAAACGTATTCCCTGAAATCAGATAGGCAAGCCCATACAGCAGATACAGATAAGGCCCCTTCTGGTCATACAGATCTCTATAGATCACTCCGCCGTTCATCATAAATTTCCCCATGGAAAAATAGCTGTTGGCATCGTCCCAGTTATTGCAGGGATAGAGAAGAGATGACCGGGAACAGATTAGTAGAAACAGAACTGCCATAGCCACCATATACAGATATATTTTCCCATTTTGTTTGATCCTGCAGATTAATCCTTCTTTTTTTTCCATAAAAACCTCTGATTTAATCATTCTCCGATAAATCTTACCACGAATTTCCTGTTTCTTTTTCATACCTTACCTGTTATTTCCAGACGCGATATACCCGTACAGAATAGCATATTTCAGGAAGAATTACCACATGAACAGCCATTTTAAATTGACTTGCCCCCTTTTTTTCGCTACTATGAGTATACATTTATTTTGATGATTTTGTCCGAAAAGGAGTCCATGATCATGATCTTTTCTTTTGAACGAAAAATTTTTTCCTGGATAGAGAAGCACCTTTATCTTCTCTTTTTTATCGCCATTACTTTGCTGTCAATGGCTGTCCGCTTCCTTCTCAGGGACGGAACCTCCGGTGATCTGGAAGCTTTTCTTCTTCCCTGGTTTGAGTACATCAAAAGCAATGGGGGATTAAGGTCTCTGGATACACAGATAGGGGATTATAATATTCCCTATCAGACGATCATTGCCCTTTTAACCTACCTGCCGCTGAAGCCCACTTATCTGTATAAGCTGTTTTCCTGTACCTTCGACTATCTTCTGGCCTTAACCGCCGGATATTTTATTTATTCTTCCTGTAAAAAACAGCAAAAGCTTAAAGGACTTCTGGCTTACACCTGCGTTATACTCTCGCCCCTTGTGTTTTTGAATTCTTCTCTCTGGGCACAGTGTGATGCTGTATTTTCCACCTTTGCCGTGCTTTCTCTCCTTTTTTTCAGCCGGGAAAAGTACGGACTTACCTTTCTGGCTTTTGGACTGGCCTTCGCCTTTAAATTTCAGGCAGTATTCCTGCTGCCCTTTTATCTGTTTATCTACATATATAAAAAGAAATTTTCCTGTATCTATTTTCTCCTGGTTCCCACCGTCATGATCTTCATGGCAACAGGAGGTCTTTTGCGTGGGAGGAGTCTGAAGGATGTTTTTTTGATCTATGCCAATCAGACTACTACCTATACCTCCCTGTATATCAACTATCCCAGCTTTTGGGGGCTGTTTTTAAGTGAAACTCCCGCTGAGCTGTCCTTATTTTTAAAGCCCATGACCATCATTGTGACGGTAGCTGTCCTGGCCATTTTATTATTCTGGCTGTATAAGCAGGAAATAACCCTGACTCCGGCGACCATCGTGTACATGGCCTTTTTGATCGTGTTTACCTGTGTGCTATTTTTGCCCAATATGCATGAACGTTATGGATATCTCTATGAGATCTTATCCATTCTGCTGGTCTTTTTCCTTCCAAGAACAGCCTGGCTCTCTTTGGGACTGCATATATTAAGCTTCAGGACCTACAGTATCTATCTTTTTGGATTTACACAGGATCGGTTCTATCAGCTTTCTATTGTAAATGTGATCATCTATGTGATCTATCTTTACCAGTTTTATCGTTATCTTACGGTGGAATCCGGAGGCAATGAGGGATAGATTATGTTCGCTTTCACTCCTTTTACCTGCTTATGTTACCAGTGTACGGTCACCAAATACCTTACAGGGTATTGTGTCTGAATGTATCGTCCCGACCCGAAAAATCACAAAAGAGGTTTTCTATGCGTATCATCGATTATTTTAATCTTGCAGCCGCAGTTATTTATCTGGCTGTTGTTTTTCTTTTCCTTATTAAAAAACCTTCCGTTTTGCAGACCTCCGGCTTATTCCGGAAGTCTTCCGGCTCTGCTTTGCTCGGCAGACAGGCTTCCGGCTTCTTTCAGAATACTTCTGGCTCCCTGCTGTCCGTCAGGCAGGCTTCTGCCTCCCTGCTCTCTGACAGGCAGGAGAAGATTATTTTCTGTCTTTTTCTGGGTCTTGGAATCTTTCTTCGGTTTTTTCGTCTGGCAGATATGCCGGAAGGCTTCCAGCAGGATGAGGCTTCCAATGCCTATGAGGCCTTTGCTCTCTCCTATTATGGGATGGACCGTAACGGTTACCACTGGCCCATTTACCCTATCACCTGGGGTTCCGGTGGCGGAAGCCCTTTCCTGATCTATTTATGTGCGCTGGTGATCCGGATATTCGGAAATTCGGTTCTTACCTTTCGAAGTGTGATCGCCTTCTTCGGTATATGCACACTGATCCTTTTTTACCTATACATAAAAAAAGTACATAACTCTACTGCTGCCCTGATCGGTCTGGGTGCTCTGGCAGTCTGCCCCTGGCATGTTATTCTTTCCCGATGGATCCTGGACTGTAATACTATTCCCTTCTGGGTGATTCTGGTATTACTTTTATTTTGGAAAGCCAGCATCACAGGAAAGACTCTGCATTACCTGATCACCGCTGCGGTAAGCGGCCTCTGCCTGTACTGCTACGGAAGTGCAACAGTAGTTATTCCCCTGTTCCTTCTTCTTGCCTGCTGTTATAATATTTATGTGGGCAGGCTGTCCATTAAACAATTGCTGCTAAGCGGCCTTTCCTTCTTATTGGTAGTGGCTCCTTTGGCCGTATTTTATTTTATCAATCTGTTTGAACTGCCAGCCATCGTAACGGATTATTTCAGTATCCCCCGTTTTGTCGGCAATCACACGGATTCTGTTTTCCTGTCCTTTGATTCCTCCCTGCCGGGGAAGCTTCTGGAAAACCTGATCCATGTGATAAAGATGCTGACCATCGGCACCACTGATGAAGCGATCAATTATGTCCCCGGCTACTTTACCTTTTACCATTTTACCTTTCCCATAAGCTTTTTAGGCCTTTATCTGGCATTCAGGGATATGTTTAAGGGAGGACGAAAAAAGGCCTACAGCAAACACAGCCCCATGGTCTGTATGTTTACTGCCGCCTTCCTGTTTTCTTTCATGATCGATCCCAACATCAACCGGATGATCTTCCTTTTTCTGCCTCTGGTTTATTTCTTTGTTCTGGGTGCAGACGCGATCCGTAAGTATTCTGTTTATCTATGCGGAGTCGTACTCATCCTGCTCTCTCTGGGAGCAGCCTCCTTTACCAAGGATTACTTTACAGAATTTAATCAAACTACTTCCTATTTGTGCATGAAAGGATATGGCAAGGCCATCCAGTATGCCGAAAGCATCCGTAAAGATGGCCAGATGATTTACTCCACCTATGAGGGCCTGGCTTCTCCTTTTATTTCAGCCCTTTATTTCAGTGAAACACCGCCCCAGGACTTTGTGGACACGGTAGTCTACAAAGATCCCAATGGCGAATTTTTGGTAGCTTCTTCCTTTACCCACTATGTATTTGGCCTTCCGGAAGATATTCTGGAAGAAAAATACCATGACTCTATTATCATTATCTCAATGGGTGAAAAGGAAAATTTCGCTTTTGACCATTATAAGATTACTGAATTTGATTACTATGCCGTGGTGGAATACATGGAAGAATCTCAGTAACCCCAGGCCACACTCCAGCTACTCATATGTACGCTCACTGATGATAAAGCGTGGCCTTGCCTTCGTTTCCAGGTAGATCTTTCCGATATATTCACCCAGGACACCAAAACAGATCAGCTGAATCCCACTTAAAAAGCAGATAATACTGGTCATACTGGTCCAGCCGCTCACTGTATTCCCCTGCAGATGTACCACAACCGACCAGATCACACCCACAAAGCTGAGCAGAGCAATCATAAATCCCAGACCCATGATCATACGAATCGGTTTGATGCTCAGACTGGTAATTCCATCAAAAGCAAGTGCAAACATTTTGCGCAGAGGATAGTGACTCTCTCCTGCCTGACGCTCATGGCGCTCATAGTACACGCTGGTACTCTTAAATCCTACCAGTGGCACCATTCCCCTGAGGTAAATATTTACCTCTTTAAATTCTGCCAGCTCTTTCAGAACCCGTGAGGAAAGCAGACGATAATCTGCATGATTAAACACCACGTCTGCCCCAAACCACTTCAGAACCTTATAATATCCCTCTGCTGTAGCCCGCTTAAAAAAAGTATCTGTGTCCCTCTTACTGCGTACACCATAGACCACATCACAGCCCTGCAAATATTCATCCACCATGGCATCCATGGCGTTAATATCATCCTGCCCGTCACAGTCGATGGTAATGGTAAGATCACATTTATCCTTCACTTCCATGAGTCCGGCCAAAACTGCATTCTGATGCCCACGATTCCGGCTTAAGGTAACTCCTTCGATACATTCTTCCTGTCCGGCCAGATCACAGATGATCTGCCAGGTCCGGTCCTTACTGCCGTCATTTACAAACAATACCTTGCTGCCTTCACTGATTTTGCCCACCGACACCAGATACTTTACCTTATCTGCAAACAATTTACCGGTAATGGGCAATACCTCTTCCTCATTATAGCAAGGTATCACAATATATAATACTGGTTTCATCCTCTTCCTTTCATTCTCCACCATGGCTGTGCACTCATCTTTCTTCACTCTGCAGGCTTCCTGCTCATCCACCCTGGCTCATAACAGCTTCAGATTTATCGGTCATCTGCCGCCTTTCCTCATAACAGCTTCAGCTTTGCCCTGTCAAACCGTCACATCTCCAGAGTTTTCCACCACAGATGCAGATAGAATATGCTCCATCTGAATGACTTCTTTCAACAATTCCTTCTCCCGGGAGGTTTCAATTTCAATCGCCAGATTGATGTTTCCCTTCGTCAGATTTCTCGCCCTGGTTTTCCATACCTTGCAAAATTTCTCCAAAAGAACGGCCAGTTCATCCTCTGCCTCAAAAGAATCTGCATTTACTACCAGGATCATGGTTCCGCCGGCAAGGGGAAGATTGGTAAACCAAAGCATGATCAGGGTGATCACCAATGAAGCAATGACGGCAATCAAAATATAGCCAGCACCACAGATGATCCCTATACTGATAGACCAGAACATAAAGATCAGATCCAGGGGATCCTTGATCGCTGTTCGGAATCGAACGATGGACAATGCACCTACCATACCCAGGGAAACTACGATATTGGACTGGATAGTAAGAATAATCGCAGCGGTAATGATTGCCAGTGCGATCAATGACAGATTGAAATTCCGATTGTAAAAAGAATTTTTATTCATTCGTTTGTAGACCACATAGATATACATGGCCAGAATCGCTGTACTCCCTATACAGATTAAAATATTTCCCACCGTCAGTTCCGTAGTTGCATAGCCCTCCAGCAGGTATCTCCTGATCAGGTCGCTCATGAATTAAAATCCTCCGTTTGCATTGTATTTTCTACACAGATAGTATTTTGAAAAGGTACTCCACTGCAGATTATCAAGCTGCATACATTCTTTGATAAAGGGAGGCAAAAGCTCGTCCCACTTTACCTCCAGTATACTTTCTCCCAGACTTAAAATCGGCCTCTTTTGGTATTCTCCGGTTAAAAAACCGCTGATCTCATTGGAAGCCGTGATCTGATCATCAAAAGTGACCCTCACGTTTCCCACAGGATAAATATAGGGTACACGCTCATAGGAGACGATCACCCTGGGCAGAAGATTGCGGAGTCGGATTTCTTCAAAAAGTCTGATCTGCTTTTCACTTTCCGGCCCGGGTATTCTTCCCGCCATAAACTCCTCACATTGTCCCACCGTGATCCGGCTGGATTCCTTTAAGGTCATTCCTCTGGTCTTACTCTTTTTTTCCAGTTTGATGAATCCGGTATCCCGATTATAATACCTGATCCTGAATTTGGCTCTGGGATCGGTACCATCTTCATTTTCATAATAGCAGCTATTCTCATAATCATCGAAATACAGACTGCGTATGTAGTAAGCACCCTCCGCTCCCACATGAGCATCCATCATCATCAGGCCTGCTGCTTTTATTTCCAGAATATTTTTTTGTACTGTATTAATCCGGTATTTGTACTCATGTCGGTATCTACTCATCGGACAAACACCTTTCATCAATATAACTGTTTCCCTCTACCTGATAGTCACTGACTACCGTTTTCAGATAGAGAGCACAGTTCATAATATATAAATCCTGGGCCGTTTCCATTCCGTACTTTCCGGCAATGATGGAAACATCTCCGGCTTCCAGGGATATGGTTCCCTTATTCTCTTTACCGCTGTTTACTGTACGGATCCCACTGCGTTCTGCCTCAATCTCCAGCTTGTCCGGCTGTAATAAAACTCCGTCACTTCCTCTGAGTGCATCGCCTTTGGCCTGAATAAAGTAATCTCCTCCCAGTACCTTCAGCTTATCTTTGGAATAAACAGCATCTTCATGATAGCCATAAACCGAAAGCTTCCCGCTTCCGTTAATGGTCAGATCACATACACTGTAAATTGCTGCCTTGCTTGCAGAATCTGCAGCATACCGGGCAGAATCTGCAAGTACATTGCTGCTTCCTTCCACAAGTGTGATCAGCAGCTTTCCCGCACTCTCCACCTGAATGGCAGAGCCTTCACCAGTCTCTATCTGTACTCCGTCCAGGAACAGATGTACATTCTGATCCTCCGCACGGATAAGTATGGTTGAGTCACTGTTTCCGGTGAGAAGATAATCTCCCCCCTCCGTAATGATCAGGGGCGAGATCATCGTGGACAGATCCCATTTTACCGGGCTTTCACTTATTACACGGCTGTCTTCCCTGGTCACGGGAAAAATCTCCTCCTGCTGCGCCACAGAAGAATCTGCACTTCCCTGCTGCCATCCTTCAGAGGAATTCACATTTTCCTGCTGCCCTTTTTCTGCCTCCGGGGTCACCCTGTCCAATCCCGAGCCATCACAGGCTGCCGTCAGCGAAAGCATCCCTGCCAGAAGGAAAACAAGTATAGTCTTACGGTGAATGTTCCTTTCCTCGTAAGGGATGGTCGCTCTCTCCGACTTGAAGGATCTTCGTTTATTGTATTTTTTCAAAATGTGCATTTAACACGATTCCTCCCTCTTTCACGCTGACCGTAATTTCTGCCTCCCGACTGTCTGTTTCCCCACTCCAGCCGACAAATCTGTATCCCTCTTCCGGGGCTGCAGTGACCGTAACGGGATAGTCCGTATAATATTCCCCGCTCCACTGCCCACTGCTTAAATCCGGCGTAATGGTATTTACCCTCACTCTGCCGCCTTCTACTATATTAACACGTAGATCCAGAGTTTCCAAGGTTCCCGTCAATCCGAATTCCTTTGCCAGGCAGGGAACGATATAATCGGCCCTCTTAAGGAAAAAGGAGTCATTCCAGGTTAAATCCTCTCCCCAGCTCTTAAGAACCTTCTCCACCTGCGCTTCGGAAAAATTATAATTAACCAGATCCATGAAGGTAAGGACAAACTGTCTGCAAAAATCCGGGTTCTTTTTCAGATTCCGGTAGATGGGACCTTCATTGAAGGCATAGGTAACTCCACCGCCCTGCCGGGAAAAGGAATCCCCCGTCACCCACAGATTCTCCCCTGTCTGTTCATCTATCTCCTGATATTCCACATCATCCATATCGTAGATCAGCCATCGCCATTTCCCATCTTCAAAGCTTCCTTCTCCTGTTTCGTCACTTCTGACCATTAAATAATTCTTGGTCTCATCATAATCCAGATTCATCAGATACAGATTAATGCAGGAATAATCAATAAAGCTCTGCAGATCGATCATATCACAGAATATACGATAATCCTCTTCCTGTGAAAAGTCCTCTTCTGCTACAAAAGAAACCAGCTCTTCATAAAGCTCATTGGCTCTCTCGGTCTCTCCATCACCGTTTTTTACCAGTATAGTATTATCATCAGCAAAACCGTATTTTTCCTCAAAATAGGATTCTGAAAATTTTTCCTGTACATAGGTATCGCACCAGTACTCTCCATTCAAAAAAACGGTTGCCGGAAAAGATTCCTGAGTAAAAACAGCCCGGTCGGTGACCAGATAAGGGCTAAAGGCATTGGCAAATCCGTCCCTCAGCACGATAGAGTGAGTATTTCTTCCCGCCTCCATAAGAGGCAGATCGAACCATTTACTTCCACTGTATTCCTTTCGGGCATATACCGAAAATCGTTTCTTCGCCCACCGACGGGTCCCTGCTCCCTGAATACGGATACCTACCGCCTGATTCAAATCCCCTTCTTCGAAAAAAATTTCCAGGGAAGCCGGCCGTTCTGCTCCCCTTCCGCTTCCTCTGAAATTTGCTTCAGGCTCCTCCCCCTCACCACCGGAGAGATACCAGTCATCATATTCTTTTCCCGTTACGTAGATTCCCTGGTCTCCAAACAGATCCTCCGGGTCAGCTACCAGAGAAACGATGGTTCTGTCTGCATATTTTTCCTGATCAATAAAATAGGTTTTTGTCACCACTTCACTGCTGTTTCCCGCTGTATCTATGGCAACAGCCCTTACCACAAAAGCCTTATCCACCGGTGTAAGATCCGGCTGATAGCTTTCCCAGTTTAAAACCACATTCTGTACACTGTTTGCCACATTGGGCTCACTGCTTTTGTCATATACCAAAAGAGGCTCAGTATATTCTCTGTCCTCTGCATCCGGAATGCTTCCATCCAGGGTATAGTAGATCTTCGTCCCTTCCGGTACACTCAGCTCCAGAAAAAACTCCTCATCATAAAATCCTCCGGCGTGAGAAAAAACAGGACTGTCTATCACTTCCAAAGACTGTGCCGTACCGTTGCTCTCTCCCGGAGTGGCCGAAACCAGTCTCCATTCACTGCCGCCATCCTCCATACGGGAATAGGCCGCATCCTCCTCCTGCTTCGGTACATTTACCTGATCAAGAATTTTTCCATAGGAGTCGGAAAGATAGATCACCTCTCCCTTCTGATTGATTCCAAAGGGCGAAGTATCCTTGTCCAGACAGATCAGCAGATATTCTCCCGGCTTCAGCGTCCCCTCACCCACCGGCAGCTTCATCAGCTCCAGTGAATCATCGGAAAGATAAAGATCATCCAGCTCACAGGCTAAAAAACCTGTATGGTAAAGCTCGATATAATCCCCATAATTATCAGTGGGAAACAGATAGATATTGGTATTGTTTCCACATACCTCATTGATCACGATCCTGCTGCGGCCGGAATGCTCCAGACTGTATCCCCCCAGGCTGATCATCGCTGCCAGGGCAAAAAAGCAAAGCAGCAGGTTTTGTTTGACCTGCCCCAGGGCTCTCCCCTTTCTGGCCATCATTCCCAAAATGAGGGCTGCCGCTATAGTGACCAGCCAGGAGGTGGCAAAATAACCGCCGTCCTGATAAGTGATCTCCATTCCGGCCACTTTTTTCATAGTATAGAAAAAATTAGGGTAACCCTTTAACCAGAAGTGAAGAAAAAAGTAGAGTGCAAATTGTATCCCAAAAGTAAATACAACAAAAAGTATCCCCTTAAATACAGGATACCTTTTCCCCGAAAATTCTGTTTTTTCCTTTTTTTCCATTATCTCCGATGCCAGAAAAAGGGTTAGGGCTTCCGGCAGTAATCGCAGGATGATAATGGTGATCAGTAAAATGATTCCGGAAATTGAATACATATCTATTCCTTATCTTCCTCTTTATTCCAGATGACTGAATCAATGATATATCTGGGCCTTCCCTTTGCTTCCAGATAGATCTTGCCAATGTACTCTCCAATGATCCCCAGGGAAAGCAGGGTCACTCCATTCATGATCAGGGTAACCAGTATACTGGTGGTATAGCCTGCGATATTGTCTCCCCTTATCCATCCCACCAGACTGAAAACAGCCAGAAATACACCGAACAGACAGGTGGTAAGTCCCAGACCGGTGATCAGTCTGAGGGGTTTAATGCTCAAAGAGGTGATCCCGTCGGTGGCCAGCTTGACCATCTTCTGCACCGTGTATTTTGACTTTCCTGCCTCTCTCTTTTTCACATCAAAATAAACAATATCCGATTGAAAACCAAGGGTGGGAATCAGTCCCCGCATAAACAGGTTGACCTCCTTGTATTCCGCCAAAACCCTGATCACTTTTGCAGACAGGAGCCGGTAATCCGCATGGTTGGTAATGATATTGCAGCCCAGCCAGTGTAATAGCTTATAATAGATCGTTGCCGTTGCTTTTTTTAACGCACCGTCAGTATTTCGATCTTTTCTGACTCCGTAAACAATATCACAGCCACGGCTGTAGCAGTCGATGAATTCATCCAGCGCTTCAATATCCTGTTGAAGATCCGCATCGATGGTTACCACCATATCTGCGTAATCCGCCGCGTACAGCATGCCTGCCAGAATGGCGCTTTGATGTCCGAAGTTCGCCGAAAAATTGATCACCCCTATCCGGGGATCCTGTTTTGTAGCCTGATGCAGAAAAAACAGCGTATTATCCCTACTGCCATCATTTACAAACAGGATCCTGCTTTCAGGTGCTATTTTGTTTTCTCTGATCAAACGATCAATCTTCTCCGTCAGTACCTCTGTGGTTTTCTGAATGATTTCTTCTTCATTATAACAGGGTACGACCAGATAAAGCTTTTTACCTGTCATTTTTCTCCCTCAGTAAATTCTACAGTATCCTTTTCATAATATAATCTGATTCCGGAATGCCACTCATCGGCCTCTGTGGGATCCAGCAATTCCGGTATCATCTCCAGAGAATCCAGGATCACCCTTTTCTCCTCGCTCTTTAACTGTCTCACATTCTCCCAGTAGGCTTCTTTATAAGCTTGCAGATCATCCTCCGACAGGGTAAAAAATGCATGTACCGACGTATACTGTGCAGGCTCTCCCAATGCGGCAACAGCAGCCACGAACAGTATGGACAGCAGCACTGTAGCGATATATTTTTTCTCTTTCACCCACACAGTATCCTGTTCCTTACTGCCATACCTTTTTTTCAGCCAGCCCATCAGATAAAAAAGATCAAGGAGAAGCAATAATATCCATTGCAGATACATGATATTTAAATATCTTCCTGCGGTTGCAGAAGAAGTCGTGTACAGCGGAGCAAAAAACAAAGAGGCCATATAGCACCAGCTATATCCAATGACAAGAAGGGGACAGGAAAAGGAATAATCGACTGTTTTAAGTATCCGCCAAAATAAAGGAATGCAGAACAGACACAGGGCCGTCACCGTCCAGTGCATCCACTCACCCAGCATATGCTGCAAAGAAATCTTAAAAGCCATTATTCCTGCCTCAAACAGACCATAGCCTTCTACAATCTCCAGCTTACCAAAATTTCCCGGTGCCAAAGAATTGATCAAAAAACCAATCAGAAACAGCCCGCATACAATGCCCAGCCGGCCATGACGTTTCCAGGCCTTTTTGATCGTGATAGTCAACAGAATGGAAGCCACAAGAAAAATGGTTCCCACACCCGTAACATAATTGCCACCGCCTACATAGATCGCTGCAATTGCCGCCCCGATAAAATTACTGCGCTTTTTTTCTTCCATGACCATTTTTAGCATAAAAGCCAGCATAACCAACAGCATGGAATAAGCCCCTATATAGTGAATGGCTCCATTATACCAGAAAAAGGCTGACTGTTTTGCCGGAATGCACTGCAGGGCTACCAGCAGATATGACCAGATTATAATAGCAGAAATATTTTTATCCACTTTTAACCAGTCCCGTAAGAGGGTCTTCAGGAAAAACCATGTGGAAAGGGTAAGGATTCCGATAAAAAACAGGGGCACAACTGCATAAAGCTTTTCTGCAAAAATCCCGGGCTGCAGTGCCATCAAAAAGGTGGAGCTATAGGTCCCCTGCCAGCCGAAATAGACTCTTCCAATGGTGATCAATGCCATTTTGATGGTTTCCAGAATTGACCCCGTATGTACCCAGATTTCATGGGTATAATAACTGAATACATAATCGTCTGCCCGAATGAACACATAGGGAGAAAGCAGGAGTATGGGAATTAAGCTTACCATAAAAATAGCACCAAGTCCCTGCTTTAAACGCAGGAAAAAACTGCCACTGCCATCCTGATCCTCTCCGGAATCACCGGCTTTTTGCAGACTTCCTGCAATCCTTCTGCCCAGCATGACTGCAAAAAGCAGGCCTCCTGCATAATAGACTGTGCGAAGAAACATCATGATTCTGCTGTTTTCAATTCCTCCGGTCTGGTAAACATGGAAAACGATTCCTCCATACAGAATTGAAACAAGTCCCAAAAACACCGGCTTTGGGATCTTATCAGCCTTCCCAAAAGATCGGAGGAAGCGAAATCCCACAAATACTGCCAGAAAAATTCCCATCAGAAAAACCGGGTTAACCCACTCTTCAAAGAAGAGATAAATCATATAGTATAAGCTTAAAATCGGTATTTTGACTAACTCAAGCATCTTCATCTCCAAATCTGTAAACTTCCAAAAGCTTCAGCAAATTCTTTTCCAGATTATATTCCTGTTCTATCTTTCTGCCTGCTGCCCGGCCCAGCTTTTCCTGCAGACTGCGGTCTGATAAAAGCCGCCTTAAGGCTTCTTCCAAAGCTTTTTCATCTTTTACCGGAATAAGAAGTCCATTTTCTTCATCCGTGATCATCTGGGAAATTCCCCCGATATCCGTTCCCACACAGGCACATTGAAAGGCCATTCCCTCCAGCAGAGACATCGGATGTCCCTCAAAATAAGAAGGCAGAACGAAGATATTGCAGGTTCGCAGATACTGCTCCTTTTCCTCTGTATTGATCCAGCCTAACTGATGGACCCGGCTTCCCAGAGCATCTGCTTTTTTCTTTAAGCCCTCATCTTCCCAAATTCCTCCCAGATACAGTTGAAGCTTCGGAAATTCCTTCTGCAGTACTCTGCAGGCATCCAATAATTCCTCTATCCCTTTTTCTTTGCACATTCTGCCCAGAAAAAGAATATCCTGTCCGTCATAGCTTTTCTCTATCCCGGAAGGTACAGGGATGGCATTGGGAAAAAACACCAGCTTACTCTCCTCCACAAGCTGCGCAAAAATCTCCCGAAGATAAGGTGCGATCACCAGAAGCTTATCCCCGCGGTTCAGGGTTTTTCTGATCAGTTTCTGCCTGAAGCTTCCACAGTGTTCAAAATAAAACTCCCTGAAATTTCCCCCATGCTGATGGATGATGATCTTCTTATGCTTCCAACAGGCAATCCAGATAAAGGGCATCTTTCGATATATGCTGGAATCGGAGGCCATATGGATATGCACAATATCAAATTTATTGACGGAAACAAGAAACGTCAATAATGCCTTTACGGCCACCAGAAGCTTATGCCACTTACTTCCATCTTCCATGGTTCCGATATAGGCCAACTCTATCTGTTTATCCAGCCCTGCACGGTAATAGTCGTTGACTACGGCAGAAACACCGCCTTTCACCGACCGGGCCGGCCCGATCATCAGAACCTTTTTCTTGATCACTGTCGTCATTTACCACCCATTTTTCAATCTCTTCTTCACTTTTCGGGTTATTTCCTGAACACAAAAAACTTCTGCCCGAAATAGTTCAGTACCACAAAAATGCACATGCCAAAGAGCATACTGATCTGTTCAAATGCGGATACGGAAAGCTCCATACTGCCCAGAAGGACTCCCATGGCTGGCTGTGCAATGCTGTAGGCAAGGAAATAACACACAAGAATGTTGATCACAAAGCGCACCACTTCTCTGCCCGATTTTTTCTCTGATTTAAAGGTAAAATACTTATTGGCAAAATAGCTGAAAATACTGCCGATAATATAGTCCATTGCACTGGAAAGCCAGTAGCCCATATGGAATACATTATAGGCAATGAACATGGCTGCCATTCCGATCAGCGTATTCATTACACCGACCACGATGAAACGGCTCTGTTCCAGGGCAAAAATCTTTTTGATCCAATTCATCCTACTGCTCGTTCAGACCGCCGTCACAAAACGTCAGCCTATTCTCCTTTATATTCATTGCAGGCTTTGATCACCAGCTCCACTTCCTCTTCGGTCATCTCGGGGAAAAGAGGCAGGGTGGCGCAATGGGAGGCAAGATACTCCGCATTGGGGCAGTCCCCTTCCTGATAACCCAGATGGGCATAGGCCTTCTGCAGATGGCAGGGTACGGGATAGTGGCGGTTGCACTCGATCTCCCTCTCAGCCATATAAGCCAGGAAATGTTCAGGATCCTCTACGGTCACTACAAAAAGATGGTACACCGGTGTAGTATTTTCAGGATGAGCCTGCATGGTAAAAAGAGGATTGGTGATTTCCCGGATATATCTCTCTCCGATCTCCTGCCTTCTTCGTGTCCATTCGGGAAGATACTTTAAGCTGACACTTAAAACCGCTCCCTGAATCCCCTCAAGACGATAATTATAGCCGATCACGTCATGGTAATATCTGGTCTGACAGCCCTGATTCTTCAACACGGTGATGGCATCATAATGCTCCTTCTTATGGCAGGTCACACTTCCTCCCTCACCGAAGGCATAGAGATTTTTCCCGGGATAGAAGCTGAAGCAGCCCATATCCACCAGACTTCCGGCAATTTTACCTTCATAAAGGGCACCGTGGGACTGGGCACAGTCCTCTACCACATAGAGATTATGCTTTCTGGCAATGGCCTTCACCCGATTCACTTCAAAGGGCTGGCCGTAAAGATGGACACCGATAATGGCCCTGGTCTTTTCTGTGATCTTTTCCTCAATCTTATCCGGATCGATCTCCCAGGTATCCGCAGTACAATCCACGAATACAGGCGTTGCCCCGGTATAGCTCACTCCCCAGGCTGTGGCGATATAGGTATTGGCCGGGACAATAACCTCATCCCCTTCTCCAATTCCCAAAGCCAGCATGGCACAGTGGAGGGCCGTGGTTCCGTTATTCACTCCTGCGGCATAGGGCATATTACAGTAGGCAGCAAACTCCTGATCAAATAAATCTGCATATTTCCCGCCGGAAAAGGCCGTCTCCTCACAAACCTTTCTGATGGCATCCAGATATTCTTCCTGATGGGCCCGATAGTCACGGGTCAGATCAATTCTTTTTAACATCTTCTCTCTCCATTCTGCTGCCCCGGCAGCCTTTTCTCATAAAGACTTTGTATGACAGCCCTCTTTTTCTTATAAGGATTTTCTGCTGCGGCCAGTACCCCGGTCCTCCTGCCTGAAGGCCTTCTTTAATTTATAGATCTGTACCAGGTAATTTTTTACCGTTTTGGCGATTTTTACCGTCGTATTATAATCCTCCTGCCATTCTACCGGCAGGTCACAGATATTCATTCCGTCACGTTCTGCCCGAAGCAGAAACTCTATGGTGTAGAACCAGCCATTTTCCCTGCTGCTTTCTCTCACCAGACGCTCTGCCGCTTCTTTTCTTAAAAAGGTAAAGCCGCAGACTGCATCCGTGGATTTCATGCCAAAGATAGTCTTCAGTAGAAAAACCAGCCCTGCAGAGGTAATCTTTCTGTACCATTTCCTTCCTCTGGTATCCGACTGCTTACTGAACCTGCTTCCGTTCACATAATCCAGCTGGGGAAGGGTTTCAAACATGTGGATCGTTTTTCCCAGATATTTCAGATCCGTGGAAAGGTCAATATCCATATACCCTACGATCTCACTCTCATTCAGCTCAATCCCTTTGCGGAAGGCCACCCCTACTCCCCGCTCGCCTACCTGGACATAGCGGACCTGAGGATACTCTTTTTCCAGCTTTTTTCCAATTTGGGGCGTCTCATCTGTGGAACCGTTATCCAGGATCAGAAGCTGATAGGGGATGGTCACATTTTCCCGCATATACTTCATGGTCTGCCTTATTCCCTTTTCCAATCGAAGCCGTTCATTCAACACCGGAAACAGCAGAGTAATACTGATCGCTTCTTTTTTCATCATTTAATTACTCCTGTAAAATCTATCTGTATAAAACTATTTTTCAATATACTCACATACTTGAAACAGAAACAGTTTCTTCTATTTTTAAAGAGCTAATATATACACAAATGCAAAGTAGTATCCTGAAAAATCAACTGTTCTTCGGACCAGGTATCCCAATTCAGTTTCTGAAAATATTGCTCATATTCAGAAAGCTTTTCTCCTTTTTGATAATCTTTTCCCAGATACAGGTTGATAGCATTCAGATTTCCCCATCCAACTGCCTGTGCACGTGTATTCAGCTCGGTATGATCATAACCTCTCTCCCACCAGGTTTCCGATGCATCCCGATAAAAGCAGATCGTATCAATAGTCATTCCACTCTCTTCTTCATAGGCCTTGATCCGGCCTTCTAAAATCTGACAATAATAATAATCTGCCTGGTTCGTTTTATAGCGTTCAATAAAGACCGACTGTATATCTGTATACTGTATTATCAAGCCTGCGATCAGGATAAAATACAGGGAAGGTTTAACCAGCTGTCTTACTATCCTTCCTCCACCATCAGAAGAAATCAGGACAAGGTAGATCAGTAAGATTCCTCCCAACACCCCATATGGATAAAGGGTTCTTGGAGAATATTTGGTGGTTACTCCCATTAAAAAGGGGAAAAATGCCACAAAGCCCGTGCCCACAATGAGATAGCAATATCCCAGAATGTGCACACCTCTTTTCTGTTTCAACGTATAAATGTAGACTGCAAAAACTATCGTAACAATTATAGGTATCCCCACAAATACCCGGCCAGGTATATGATACCAATCGGAAAAGGTAATTCTGAGAAACATTTCCCCGGTTTCTTTCAGTGTCTTCGGTAGATTTGTCAGACTATCAATCCTTGAACTCCCCAAAAAACCCCTGGTGATTACCAGCCCCAGCAGCATGGGAAGCCCATAAGCCAAGGCTACCACCAAATTATTTTTAAGAAAGCTTTTTATATCATTAGAAAAATATAAAATAAAAGGCAGGCACAGCACTACATAGTAGCCGGGAATGATCTGATAAATATTGACTGCCAGCAAAAGACAAATATAAGTACCTGCAAGAGCTGTCTTCTTTCTCTCCCGAAAAAAATCTATTGTAAACCAACAGGCCAAAGTACACAAAAAAATGGCAAATAAGAACAGACCTTTCTCGATAAAAAGAAAGTATTCAACGATATAGTAATTGGCAACAGTAAAGAAGGCAAGCAAAACACAGCTCCTGTCATCTCTCTTTTTATCTTCCTGAAAACCAATCAGAATCCTTGCCAGCAAAGATAAACTCAGTACTAAAAAAAATACAGCAGCAAGATAGGATATCTTATAAATATATGCTCCCGGAACCTCCAGCGTTTCAAAGAGATAATAGACCAGGGCACTGAACAAACGCCCATTTTCATACAGCATCCATTCCCATGTCCCTTTTTCCTGAAAGGTTGCATAGGTGTCTGTTTCGTATTCGATTGTCCAGTTGATTCCAAAAAAGATCAAAGTCAGTACAAGTATAAGAAATAATTGCTGTTTGTTTATTACTTTCAGTATCTTTCTTATTCCTTCTTTCTTCACTCTTTTACCACCTTTTCTATATCCGAAATCAGATAGCGTTGCTGCTTAAAGATCAGATTCAGCAGTACCGACAGATATTTTAACACAATCGTAAGCAGGGCAAATACACCGAAAAAGCCAAAGGCCAGGAAGGTCATCGTGGAAAGCCATCCCTCCACAATGGATATTCCCATTAAAAAATCCCACAGAATGTAGACTCCCATTCCCACGGTGATCAGCAAAAAGATACAACTGGCGATCAGAGACAGGCGCTCCATCACATTGGTAAAATAGATGAAGGAATCCAGCGCCAGAGAAGCTCTTTCTCCGGTTCCCACTTTTTTACTGCCCGCAGACTCTCCTTCCTGTCGATAATAGATCACATCCATTTTCAATCCGCAGTTGGCATATACCGCCTTACGGTAAGGAATATACTGCCCCATGGATTTTATCCGATTGACTGCCCTTCTGGATACGATGCGGAAGGTCTCCGGACCGATGATTCCTTTTCCTTTACTGGTCTTATTGTATAACCGATAAAAACACCGGGAGGTGAAACGGACACGGTCGGTAGTTCCCGCTGCCACAATATCATAGCCTTCCAGCAGTCGCTCATAAACCTGCATAATACTTTCAGGAGAATAATCGATTCTGACCGTATCAAATTCATAGATAAAATCACCTATAGCCAGATCTCTTCCGGCATTCATGGCACTTTCCAACCCATGATGAAAGCTCATATGGATAATATTGACCATGACTGAAAGATTGTTCTTTTCCAGGTAAGTTTTCAACTCCTCTATGGTTCCGTCGGTACAGCCATCATCCACACAGATCAACTCAAAATCTTCAAAATGAGTATCGATCAGAGGAACGATTTTTTCCATAAAAGGTACGATCTGATACTCCTCGTTATGGAGGTAGACTACCAGCGAGATGAATTTTTTCTCTTTTTTTCCTGTTTCCACTCTTTTGTTATCCCCGGCCGCCCCTTGTCAAAAGACGGCAGACTCCTTTCAGATAAACTCATATCCTTCTGCTACAAATACTCATCCAGATCATAGACGGTATTGATTTTCCCCGACAAGACACTGATAAAGGTCGGCTCCTGACACAACACCCTGATGGCAGTTGGCCGGGAATCATCCACCTCAGAAGATTTCAGGATCGGTTTCATGGAATATAACGATTCCTTATATCGATATCCATACTCCTTCAGCAGATATTTATCTGCCAGATGGGACATATATTTCCAGGCTGACTGAGGTTTTGCCACACAGAGGTTACAGTTGGCCAGATTCTCAGGCGTACAGACCATTCCTGCTTCCTGCCCGCTGTGAGCGTCCCTTCCGCACGCCTTTTCAGAAAGTCGTTTCTGACAGCTGAAAGTAGGCAGGCTTTCATAAGAGGTCACATGGGGCGTAAAGGTTACTGAGGTAAGGGAATGCAGCCCGGTTTTTCCAAAGGGCATAATGGAGAAAAAGGGACCGTCCATTACCGTAATACCGATATTTTTCAGGACATCAGAGGGCTCACAGAGAATGATCTCACAAAGCTCATACTTGATGGCAAAGTTTTCCATCTCCACATTTTCAAGCTTATTCAGGATCTGATTCACCGAAGCATAGGTGGCATTTAATACAAAGGGGGCTGAATAATATTCTTTTTCTCCCCTTCCTTCGTCCCTGTTCAGACTGAGGATGAAGTGCCTGTCTTCTCTTAGGATCTCCCCTATCCTGACTCCGTAAAGAAGGGTTACATTCCTTTTATCCTTCAGCTGATCCGTAAAATAGCCCTGCAGAATCTTCGCATCATAGGTGTATTCCTGGGTTAAAAAAGCACCATCGCACATTCCCGGCTTAAAGTAACGGGAGGGTGGCAATTCATCACAGCGTATTCCTGCCGCCCGGCAGAATTCTTTAAACTGCTCCCCATCGGTCCAGGAGAACTTGTTTGAGGTGGCATAAACCTGGTCAAAGGCTGAATGTATGCAAAAACCATAATCTTCCACAAAACGTTTGAAATAGCCCGCCGACTTCACTGCCGTCGTCAGACTTCTGGGGTAATGGTAGCCCATATGCACTCTGGCCTGATTAATATAAGTGGCTCTCCCAAAGGGGGTTCGGTCATATTCCAGAACCAGAACCTTTTCCCCCTTATTCGCCGAATAAAGGGCTGCATAAAGGCCATACAGACCGGCACCGATGATTATCTTGTCATATTCCCTGTTCATTTCGGCAAATCACCCCTCACTGATACGTTTCTTCTATGGCATGTTTCTGCTGCCTGAAAATCAATCTCTTCCCCTTAAGTCTCATTTATTTTAGACAACCACATTATGTTTGTCAATTCCCGGTACAGGTGGTATAATTCTACAGAATTATACTATTTTCTATATATAAATGAAAGGGTCAGGTAAAAAAATGATCAAGAAATTGAAAGAACTTCCTGAGTGGCTGCTTCTGGCCATAGCAATCATCTATTATTTCCTTCTGTCTTTATATAAGTTTTTACAGGCTCCTTTGTGGGGCGACGAAATGACAGAATACTATACTTCCTTTTTTTCCAATGCACCCATCCCCAATGTTACAGAGGCTGCTTCCATGCATGAACGAATGATCACCATGCAGCAACAGCCTCCTCTCTACAGCTGTCTGATCGGTATCTGGCGCCTGATCCGCGACACAGAATTCTGGCTTAGATTTTCCAGCGTAGTCTTCTGCCTGGGATCTGTTGTGGCTATTTACTTTATTATGAGAAAGCTGGCCAACCGCTGGTTCGCCTTCACATCTGCCATTGTTTTTTCCAGCATGTACCAGGTTCAGTATTATGTGAAGGAAGCAGCTGAATATGCCCTTTTGCTTCCTCTTCTTTTCTGGGTCATCTACTGCTTTATCCTGGTTCTGGAAAAAGCAACCTTAAAACGGATCATCGCCTTCACCCTTGTCTGTGTAGCCGCTGTATATACCCAGTATGGGGCAGTCTTCATCGTTGTTCCTACAGCCCTTCAGGTTCTGTACCGCTGTCTGAAGCTGGGTGAAAAGAAGCTTTTTAAGGCCACATTGGGATTATATACGGGAGCCGTGGTTCTGGCTGGTATTCCTTTAGTCGTTTTCTTCCTGATTCCCCAGTCCATTAACCCCATCAGTACCCTGGTATTGGAAAAGACGGTGGAATTTAAGAAAAATTTTATTTATGACTTCTTTCTGGGCTTTACCACCCTGTTTGACTGGCTGATGCTGGATTATGACAGGGATGGGGCCAGAATGATGATCTTTATGTGGATTTTGGCCTTTGCTATGATTATTATTTCCATTTTCCTTGCTGTCCGTAAGAAAAATACCATCTTAAACTATTTGCTGCTTACTACTATATTTACCTATATTTTATACTATATCTGCAATAAGACCAAATTTTATGCCTATGGCTGGTTTGGAACCAGATACTGCCTGTTCTTCCTGCCTCTGCTTTTCATCGTATCGGCCTACCTGCTTTCCCTGGTTTTGCAGGAATTATCGACTTTACTGCCCCGGATGCCCTATCAGGCAGCAAAAAGTCTGATCTTTATCGCAGCAGTCCTTTATTGCTGCTATGGGGTCTACCGTGTACATAACCACTGGTGGAAAGCTGATGAAAGAGCTGTCGTTGCTTACTGGTATGAACATGAACTGGTAAATGAGCTTACCTTTGTAGACTATCTGCAAAGATTAAGCTACATCTATTATCTGGATCATAATGAGAATTACGATGAATCCTATCTGGACTCCCATTATATCAATACGAGTCTGGCCAGTACCCATTTTACAGAAGATGAATGGATCGATTATCTGCAGACAACGATCTGGCCGGAAGGAATGCCCGAACGGTTTTATCTGGTGACCGGCTACTACAATACCCTGGTTCAGACATTGGAAAAGATGGGCTACCACGCTGAGCCGATCATCGATTATACCTCAGATTTATTTTTAATGACGAAATAAAGCAAATATTATTTTACCCAGGCACTTTAGGCCTGGGTATTTTTTTCTTCCTTTATCCAGTAAACCATCCAGCAGAACAATACGGGTACCATGGCAAAGGTAGGCAGTGCATAACGAAGATACGCATTAACCGGAGATGCCATACATACAAGAACGTTTATTGCCGCAGGCAGGCAGGGGATCAACAGTTTTTTGTTTTTCAGAGCCAGTAAGGCCGCGATCACGAACAATAAGCCCCAGGTATAAATTCCACAGCTGTAGAGGATTCCCACACCGGGAATATCCCTCAGGGTATAGGCAAGCTCCTCCAGATTCAGACGCAGATCAGCCATTGACTCAGAATAGGTTAATTGAAAATGCTCAGGAGAGTAGATCTGGGCACTGCTATACCAGCCCAATCCCTCCTTCAATTCTTCCCGCTCAGGATAAAAATACCCAAAGCACCCATTTAAAAAGGATTGGATATAAGTAGCCGGATGCTTTAAGCCCTGCTGAAGCCATACTTCAAGATAATCTTCCGTATTGGTGGAGATATATCTTACGATTCCCTTCAGCTGATCCTTGACCGGGTCGCTGATCTCCGGATTATAGGCCTCCGGCAGATTAGCATATTCAAACACCTCATTTAATACTGCATACTCTTCTTCTGTCACTTCATCACCGTGGTAAAGTGCATATCTGGCTGACTGCTGAACCATAACAGAAAAGGTATCTTCTTTTTTATTTTTTGTTCCCACTCCCATGGAGCTCCACACATGATTATTAATGTAATTTACCGTCAGGACGATGCTCAGCAAAAGAACAAGGCCCACGATTTTTTTCCATTTGGGAGCAAGCAGAACCATAAAGGGAAAGGACAACAGGAACATATACATTCCGTTATGTCTGATCAAACACATCAAAATAACGACGATCAATATCCAGACGTAATTTGGCTTTTTCTTCCAGAATATCTCCGGCTCCAGAACCGCATTGAGGCAGAGGCAGAAATATAATACCGTTAACGGATAAAACAGTGAATCCTTGATCATAGTTATTGCATGGATCGGCCACACGGTAAAAAGGGCAAAAAAAGCAAGGAGTGCATACCGCATCCAATAGGGAGTCTTCAGTTTTTTCAGGCAGCCGAATACCGTTCCGAAAGAAAAGGCAGACAGCAGACTCTGCAGAATAATGAAGATCAGTATCCCTGTATTATCATTGCCCAGATGCTTTGACAGTTTAACAAAATATCCATAGAGAAAGGTGACAAAAGGCGGGTGATGCCAGGTCAGATCAAAATCTCCCATAAGCTCTCCCATCTGATATGCACCATCCCAGGAAACCGTTCCGGGATTAAATGCGATCAGATAGGGCAGCTGACAGATCAGGATGATCACCATAGTCATCAATACCGGATGCTTCTCAAAAATAAAACGGGTAACCCTGCCGACCGTATCCGAAAGGGCGCTGTGCTGCTCCAAAAATTTCAGCATCATCGAGAGTACCAGATAATAGATGGGAAAAAGGCCCAGCCATAATAACAATGCACGCCAGGTCCATTTCCAGCCACCCAGAAAAAGAATCCACTCATTGAAGGAATGATAGCTTTTCCCCAATAAATACAGCAGGGAAAGAAGCAGTGCAAGTACACACATAGCTCCTTTTAAACGTTTCTCCAACCCGATCCTGTCCTGTGTGGAAAAATATTTATACAGAAAGGCAAGTACCAGTACAAAAGACAGCTGCGAAACATTATTATGGCTGGTAATACAAGGCTCCCCTTCTTTTATCGCCAGCTCAGCTGTCAGGGAAAACACCGTAAGGATGGCTCCCAGGACACACAGGCTGTTCTGAACATATCTGTGAGAAAATATTGTTCTGATTTTTTCTGTAAACAGTTTATTGTCAGGCATATTTATACTTCTCCTTTTATCCTTTATTACTTGGCTTTTTTAATCAGGATACATATCCTTTTCCTCTTTTCTCAAACCAAAGGTATCCTCCCAGCATCACCACTCCACCCAGAGTACTGAGATAAGATAATTTCTCCCATTTAGTCTTTCCATGAGTAATTGTGATCAGCGTACTTCCTTCTCCCCCTTCGGGCATATGTACTATTACCATCCCTGTTTTCCTACTTTGGCCAATCTCATAGACATTGCCCTGCTCATCCGAAGCCTTAAAGCCCCGATACCAGATATAGGGAATATCATAATATTCCTTACTCAGGTCGGCAGTGAACCGGTATACTGTATTGTTGTTCGTCTTTTCACCGAGTACCTTATTTCCTTCATTATCAGTAGCAATAAGTGGTTCTGTCATTTCCTCCCTGTCCGTTTCTATAGGAAGCCACTCTTCACCCGCTCCCAATCCGGCAACAGTTCCTGCAATTACTTCATTAATTTCATTATAATCTGTCTTCAAAAAATGATCAGAATAATCCTGATAGTATGAAAAAATTCCAACTCCCCATACAAGGACTAAAATGATCCGTTTAAAAACCTTTTTGCAATTTACCAAAGGATATAAAACTGCCATTCCGGAAATAATCAGAATCGTCACGGGGGTAAATAAACGATGGGGTGTCTGTATAATTTTTATTCCCAAAGTAGAATTCATAAAATGCCAAAAGGGATACGCAGTCGTCAGCCACGTCATAAATATTGACAGTACAAAAAAGGGTATGCCATAGTCTTTGTGTGGTTTAAGTATTTTTTTAGACTTCACTGCATTAATCAATAATAGAAGAAGGCAGATTACAAAAAGCAGAACCAGCATATATCTCAATGAATATGTGGCGAATACACCGGAAAATTTTTCTACGTTTTGCTCCGAAGTCGTCCACGGTGCTCTTACTTTTAACCACTGAGTTTTCAGCTGTTCTAACATGGGAACCCAGAAAACAGAGGTGATTCCCGTCACTATTCCTACTGCCCAAATCAGGGTGAAGAGTTTTTTGGGATTAAAAATCAATTTCTTTACATACCATATACAGAAAAATAAACAGGTGCAAAAGCAAAGAAATGCTGAAATCGTATGGGAAAAAATCACCCCTGTAAAGCCGGCCACCAACATCATGGGAGATTCGTCCCTGGCCAGAAACAGGTACATTCCCGCAACAGCCAGAGGAATAAAGATAAAGCATAAAGTCTGGCCCAAAGACATGGCCTGAAAAACACTCTGCAGTAATCTTGCGGAAAATAACAAAAAAGTGGCGGCAAAAAAAGCCCCTTCCGGTTCGCTCTTCCCTGTCAATCTCCAGGCAGAATAGAAGCCTGCCCCAAAAATGGCACAGTAAACCAAAAACATAAACAATTTATATGCACCCAATAAAGAAAAACCACATAAATTTATTAATAATGCCGGGATATATAAAAAGGTATTGGCATAAAAGTAACCAACACCATAGCCGTATCCATAGCATTGAGTAAAATGCAGTTTAACCGGAAATACACCCTCTTTCAGCATATCCGCCAGTCCCTGGATCCGGTAAAAGTGAAACACTTCATCAAATCCATCCCAAATTCCCTTTTGGAAATGTGGCCAATAGGCCAGTACAATCACCACCAGGCTAAGTAAAATATAAACTGCTGTTTTCTTCTTTTGAATTGACATTCTTCTTCTCCCTCATTATATTCTGTCAGTTTCTCCACTCCAAAATCATCCGATCAATACTCTCTTACCCTCGAAGGCAAATCCGTATTTACGGATACGCTCTGTTGGTATTCCCCGGGTAAGAAGCTCCTCCTCATAATGCATATCCTTGATCTGCTTCAATGCACTTTCCACCGTATCCTGCAGACTCTTCTCGTCCTCTGCATCATAAACCTTGAATTCAATGATCATTGCATCATCCTGATCATTCAGTGGCGTAAGCATAATATCATAACGCCCAAATCCACTCTCTCTGTTGGAGGTGATCACATACCTGTCCCGCAAGTCCACCATCAGACCCAGTACAAATCCATGGTAAAATCTTTCCGGCTCAGCCTGTGAGGGGTGGCTTCCTGCATCAAAATAACTGATGGTTGCCAGTGCAATCTTGTTCATGTATGCATTCATTGCCTTCTTATCCCCCTTTAACAGGGCCTTGATAAAGGAATTATACTCGTACTGATGCTTTCTGAACCATCCGCTGACCATGTTCCTGAACATCAGCTTTACTTCCTCATTGGTCAGCAGAATGTCGCACTCTGTATATCCATAGATTACCACATTTTCCAGCTTCAGATAGCCGGCTGCTACCAGCAGGCTCCAGATCGCACTCTCATCCTGCCCAAGCTGGTCATATACGATCTGCTCATCTATCGTCTTATGAAGGGCATTGCCCCGTAAAAGCTCCTCAAACTCACTCTTAATATCCGGATTTGCCCCTTTAAGCAGATTGCTGACCAGCGTGTTGGCACTGCTGTTTGCCCAATAGGCACTGAATACCTTTTTATCCAGATAGTTCAAAATAGACCAGGGATTATAAATATCGGTTATCTTTCCGAAGGTAAATCCATCATACCAGAACCTTACCTTTTCCTCTTCCTCTCTCACTCCAAATTCCTCTAAGGCTGCCAGAACCTCCTCCTGGGTAAAACCAAAGCAGGATGCATATTCATTGGAGGTTGTGGTTACCACATTTAAGTGGTTCAGATCTGAAAATATGGATTCCCTGCTCACCCTGGTAATTCCTGTCATTAATCCACGATGCAGATATGGATTCGTCTTAAATGTGGAATTAAACAGACTTCTGGTGAAGGCAACCAGCTCCTCCCAGTAGCCGTTGGCATAGGCTTCCTGCATGGGTGTATCGTATTCATCCAGAAGGATGATGACTTTTTTACCGTAGTAACGCTGTAAATAATCGGATAACTGATATAAGGCCATCGGTGCATCCATTTCGTTCATATGGTACATCATCTGTTCAAAATATACCGTTTCTTCTTTCGATAAAACATCCTTTTCCCTCAGATAAAAATGTTTTTCATACAACTTCATTAAAATCTGGCGAATACGATACAGTGTTTTTTCATAAGTAGGTTCTTTGATTCCCGCAAAAGACAGGCTGATCACCGGCCAGGTTCCCTGAAGCTTCCGGTATTTTTCCTCTTCCCATATAGAAAGTCCCTCAAACAGATCTCCCCTTCCGGCATACTCTGCAGAAAAGAAAGTTTCCACCATATTCATATTTAAAGTCTTGCCAAAACGGCGGGGACGGGTGATTAAGGTTACATCATCTCCGCTTTCCCACCATTCCTTAATAAAAGATGTCTTATCTATATAAAAATAATTTCCTTCTCTTATTTTAGAAAAATCCTGTATTCCTATAGCTACTGTCCTTTTCATCCGAACCTCCCGAAAAAGAAATAAACCGTTACACCCATTTATTTGTAAGTATAACGGTTTATTGTTTATTTTACAATCGTTTCCGCTGTGCCTTTAACTGCCTCTCCAGACAGTCCCTGTTTTCGCTGCTTCAAGATACTCTGTTTCTGTTCTCATTACCAATATTGGTTTAGGTATGTTTCTTATATGAACGACAGACACACATTACATTATCACCATGCTCCAGGTCAATCCACAATATATTAAAAACAGCTCCATTTAAATACCCATATACACGGTGTGTAGCTGTTAATCTCAATGATATCAAAGATTCTGCTTCAATATATAATTCACCAAGTCGGTCCACCGCTATTTTATTCAACTTCCTAACTTCTATGGAATGATTTTGCTTTTTGGAATTAACTAAAATTTCCCTCCATGTTTGTGTTTCCCATCCTTGAAGATGTGGCAATATTTCTTTCCAAAAGATTTCATGTACTTCCGCTGTGTTCAAACTCCACTTTTCTTTATCACAGCTTGAAAAGTTCCAAGAAGGGTGATGCAAATAATATTGTTCGGGAGTTCCTCCCTGAACAATACTATTTCCTCTTGGTTCTTTTTCCTGCTTGACTTTTTTCTTAGAGACCGCCATAGTAGAGTGCCATACTTTCCTTTGTTATCACACGATCACATCCGACACCATTCGGAATACCAACACGAGCTTCGTTCCATGGATCTTCCATATGAGTTAGCTGACTAAGCCATTGTGCATTATGATCTCCATAGTGCTCTAATATTTTATCAATTGTATCCCGTTCATTATCTGTCAAGTTCCCTTCTCCACCAGTTTCATCATCAACTGAAACAGAAAATTTCCCTTGAGTTTTTAAAAACAGCTCTCTACAAACAGGTCCATTAGCCCAAGCTTGAAATTCCTCCTTAAATAAAGGGGTATCATCCCAAACCAATGACCATGCTTGTGCATAATAACACAATTTCTGTAATTTCATTGTAGACATAGTGCCTTTTTTCTCAAGAATATACTTTGCTACATCAAAAACATTTGCCATCTTATCTCCCCCCTATCTCAATAATATTATACAGTAAGATATAAATAATTCACACCCAAATATATGTTCTATATTGTGGGATTTTTTACTTTACGTCAATACCCCTATCAAATTATTTTATTTTTCAGCGATATGCACAACTACAGCCATGGTCACCTAAATCAGCTTACAATTTATGATATTTTCCCATTGATTGTTGTCGGTTGAGTTATGACATAAAACAATTTATTTCCCTGCTGTTTTATGTGCACTTTGCTCCAACAATACCTTCGCAATCCTCTTGCTGGCCTGTCCATCTCCATAGGGATTGACTGCATGTGCCATTAAATCATATTCTGCCGAATCCTCAAAAAGATTTTTGGCCTCCCGGTATATCCTCTCCTCTTCTACTCCGACTACCCGGACGGTTCCCGCCTTCACTGCTTCGGGACGTTCCGTTTCTGTTCTCATTACCAATACCGGTTTACCAAAGGAGGGAGCCTCTTCCTGGATTCCACCGGAGTCAGTCATAACAAAAAAGCAGCGTGAGAGCAGATTATGCATATCCAGTACATCAATGGGATCGATCAATAATATATTGGATATCTCTCCTAATACCTCCCATACAGTTTCCCTTACCATAGGATTAAGATGTACGGGATAGACGAAAACAGCCTCCGGATATTCCCTGGACAAACGATAAATTGCCTGACAGATATTCCTTAATGGTTCACCCAAATTTTCTCTGCGATGAGCCGTGATCAGCACAATCTTACTTTTCTCTCCGGTCTGAGTATCAAATAGTGCGGCAAGCTTTTTATCGTGAAACTGATAGCCAGGAGATACCGTATAAGCAAATGCATCAATCACCGTGTTTCCTGTAACAAAAATATTTCTGCTGATTCCTTCACGCTCTAAATTTCTTCTATTGCTCTCAGTAGGTGCAAAATAGTAGGTGGATATCCTGTCCGTAAGGAGCCTGTTCATTTCCTCCGGGAAAGGAGAATATATATCACCGGTTCGCAAACCTGCTTCTACATGTCCAACCGGTATCTGTTGGTAAAAGGCCGCCAAAGCAGCTGCATAGGAGGTAGTCGTATCTCCATGTACGAGGACAATATCCGGCTTCACCTCTTTTAACAACGGTTCCATCCTCTCCAGAATACTTGTTGTAATAGAAGTGAGCGTCTGCCTGTCCTTCATAATATCCAGATTATAATCTTCCTGAATATGAAAAGCCTCCATAACCTGCCCCAGCATTTCACGATGCTGACCGGTAAGGCAGACAATACATTCTATATCATTATATTTCTTTAATTCCAGTACCAACGGACACATCTTAATTGCTTCCGGACGTGTACCAAAAACCACAAAAACTTTCATAAACTCATCCTGCCTTTTTAAATTAGAATTCCTCTGCCTGTCTTACGTTGAATGATAATCCACACTTATCTTCTCTCCTCAATCAGCACTTCTTTTCCCAGAAAAGCAAAACCGTACTTTCTGATTCGTTCTGCCTCGATCCCTCTTGAAATCAGTGTTTCTTCGTACTGCTTTTCTTCAATTTGTTTAAGGGCAGCTTCTGCCGTTTCTTCCAGGCTCTTTTCCCTTCGCTTGTTAAATACCTTGAATTCCATGATGATGGCAGGCAGTTCCTTTTTCTTTGGCTCCATGATCACATCATATCGCCCAAAGCCGCTTTCTCTGTTC
>JAFSIS010000008.1 GCA_017439665.1 Lachnospiraceae bacterium | reverse complement strand
GAGGAATCAACCTCAAAAAACAGGTTAAAAGCAAGGGGGATATAGTGCCAATACAGTGAAAATCTCCTCTTCGATTTTCAAAAACTTGACAAACTGGAATAATGCTGAGAATAAGGTCAATTAATCAGCGTTTCCTTAGATATAATAAAACCAAAGAAATGGCATAGCAGTGTAGATTAGAAGTGTTTGATATTTAGAATATTTATTAAGAAGAGAATGGCAAAATGGATATAATAAAAGGCAGAACGGGTAGAAGGATAAAGGTGGTTGCAGAGCCAGAACATGATAAGTTTATTTCAAGCAATGACAAGGAAATGGATGCAAGAGCCGTAGAAGCAGTTAAGGCAGCAATAAGTAAAGCGAAATTTTGTCAGAAGCCCATAGTCAGATATGATATTCAGACAAAGAAAGTATATGTAGAGTATGCAGATGGAGATAGAAAATATATTGATTAGAAAATCAATAATGGATGCTTATTGGTCAATACCAGAGGATGCTGAAAAGCCGAGAGATGTGTTTTATCTTATAATGTTCAGCTGAAAGAGAGAGAAGTTGCAAGTATATTATCAAATTATGCTACGGAAAATTTCGAAATGGCTTCAGAATTTGTGTGGGAACGTGCTATACATATTCTTCGGGATAGGGTACTATCGCTGGGGTTAGAGTTCGTTGGTGAGATGGTTGGGCTGAATGATTTAAACTATATCAGAGAATTGCCAGTGTCTGGGGTTATTAATTTAGCATCAGAACTAGGGTTTATAAATAGCGCAGCAAAGATTGTTTGTGTCCACAATAAGAAGGAATGGATTGCGTTTATCTGCACCAAGCCGGAGGTTTGCGAGGAAGAGATCATCCGGATTTATGGGAAATGGTGGCAGATCGAGGTGTTTTTCAAGACCAGTAAATCCTATCTGCAGCTGATCAGCGAATGTCACCGTCTGTCTTATGATGCATTGACTGCACACGTGGCCATTGTTTTTACCCGGTATCTTATGATCGCCGTGGAACAGCACCGTACAGAAGATAACCGTACCTTGGGAGAAATCTTCTACTTTTTCACCGATGAACTGGCAGACATCACCTTTGGAGAATCCTTTCAGTCATGATGGACAGTATTTGTGCTATTTTCCAGCTCACAGAAGAGCAAATGGAGCTCTTCCTTGAAATGTTCGTTGGCCGTCTGCTGGATTACCTCAAAAATTCACTGATAAAGGCAGATATAGTGGCCTAAAATTCCTATCGGATTGCCTGTATGATTGAATGTTCAAGGTGCGAAGCCTATTTAAGGTTTGGGAAGTTTTAGATTGTGATATTCACCATGCAGGGGAAACAGGTGGATTTAGGAGGCTTTCATAATGAGTGAGAAAGCTGAGATAACATTTATGCAGACAAGATTAATCAGACTTGCTTCAGAAGAATGGCATTTGTCCATTGACAAGATTGTTGATTTATTCAAAAGTGTTGATGTTCTTGGATATGTAGAAAAATGTTATGGGATTTTCCATTGTGAGGGTGATGAGGTTATTCTTGAAGATATCACAGAGTTTCTTGAAGGAAAGGGAATGAAGATTAATGCTTAAATTAAAAGATGGACTGATTCTCTACCATGGAAGCTACTGTGAAGTAAAAGAACCGGATCTTGCTAAATGTGCCAAATTTCCAATAAATAAAGGAAAATCTTTGGACCACCCCTGTATCATTTGGACGAAGAAATGTGTAGAGTTATGTATGGTTATTGGAAAATGGTAATTGTGTTAAAGAAATTGAAGAGCAAGTTCCAGAGAATATTCAAAAAAATGTTGTACTTGTAAAATAAAAAAATATGTGCTATTCTGTCGGGGAAACAATAAATGACAGCGTATTTGAGAGGAGGATGATTACTATGTTACAGAACATGAAACAGAGAAATTTAACAGATAACAGGAACAACAAAAAGGGTAATCATCTTTCTTTGGAGAAAAATCGGTCCACTGCATACTAAACGATATTTAGTGAAGATTTTCATAAGAAATTCCGGGTATCTTAATCTCAAAATATAGTGAGAGTATATTTTGTATGTATCATAAAGGGTGTTGCTGTGTATGGTAACAGCGTTAAGACTTTATGAGCCCGCTTCGGTAAAGAAAGAATGACAGGCACCTCTTGTTGGGGTGTCTTTTTTATACCCTGAAATTGGAAAAGCTATGCTGCATTAGCAGCGAAAGAAAGGATTTTATGGAAATAATCAAAGGAAAATTTGCAGAAGCAAAGGTATTTACGGATGATCTGGAAGACTATGCCAGAGCCCAGCTTAAGATGATCTGTGACAATGAGGTGGCGAAAGGAAGCAAAATCAGGATCATGCCGGACGTTCATCCTGGAAAGGTGGGGACTATCGGACTTACCATGACGGTAGAGAAAGGGATTATTCCTCATTTGCTGGGAATCGATATCGGCTGTGGAATGAGTTGTGTGAAGATTAGGGAAAAGCGGATGGAATATCAGAAGCTGGATAAGGTTATCCGGGAGAAGATTCCGGCAGGCTTTGCCATTAGAAGCAGGGTGCATCATCTGGCAGAGGATTTTGATTTTACACGACTCCATTGCTATAAGCATATCCATGAAGAGAAGGCAAGGCTCAGCCTGGGAACTCTGGGTGGTGGAAACCACTTTATTGAAGTGGATCAGGATGAAGAAGGACAGCGTTACCTCATGGTACATACAGGAAGCAGACACCTGGGAAAAGAAGTAACCGATTTTTATGTAGAACAGGGTGCAAAGAAGCTGAAAACAATGGGTATGTGTGTTCCTTATCCCCTTACCTTTCTGGAGGGAGAATTGCAGGAGCAGTACATGGGGGATGTGGAGATTGTACAGGAATTTGCAGCATTGAACCGGAAAATTATTCTGGCAGAAATCCTGAAGGGAATGAAATTAAAGGAAACAGAAGCATTTTCTTCGGTCCACAACTATGTGGATAGGAAAGAGAATATTTTACGAAAAGGTGCTATTTCAGCAAAAGAAGATGAACAGGTGATCATTCCCATCAATATGCGGGATGGAGTGCTTTTGGGAAGAGGAAAAGGAAATGTGGACTGGAACCAGTCTGCTCCCCATGGTTCCGGCCGTATACTGCCAAGAAATCAGGTAAAAAATCTGCATACGGTATCATCATTTAAGCAGGAAATGAAAGGAATCTACTGCAGCTGCATTGGAGCTGGCACTCTGGATGAGGACCCTTTGCCTACCGTAGTGTTGCCCAGCTGATGAAACATTTGGAGGATACGGTAGAGATCACCCATCGGTTAAAACCGGTATACAACTTTAAAGCTGGTGGAAAGGAGGAAGGATGATCGTTCAGCTAAGTGCAGGACAGGGACCTGAAGAGTGTCAGATTGCAGTGGGCAGATTGTATTATTCTTTGAAAAAAGAGTACAGTGATCTGGAAATGATCTCCTGTAGAGAAGGGAGAATAAAGGACGCTTATTATTCAATTCTGTTTTTCACAGAACATGATTTATCGGAATTGGAAGGGACAATACTGTGGATCTGCAAAAGTCCGCTGCGTCCAGGGCACAAGCGAAAGAACTGGTATGTAGATGTGAGCATTATCCCTGAAAAAGAGGAAGTAGCGGATAGTGCAGATTATCGGATTGAAAAATTTCGTTGCGGAGGAAAAGGAGGACAAAACGTAAATAAAGTGGAAACCGGAGTGCGGGTGACCCATATTCCTACAGGAATTACAGTTATATCCACGGAAGAAAGAAGCCAGTATCTGAATAAGCAAAAGGTCTTAAAGCGGATCCGGGCAGTGCTGGATACGATGAAGCAGGAGGCATCAGCAAAACAGGTGAGCCAGGCGTGGCGGGAGCACACGAAGATTGTGCGGGGGAATCCGGTAAGAGTATATGAGGGGGGTGAAAAGCAACAAACATATAAATCAACTAAAAACTATTGTAGAAATAATCATATCCAATTATAATACAGATAATTCACGGTAGGACTTGCTGCTGTGATACAGTTTAGGCTGGTTTCAGATCGTAGCCTTTCTCATCAGCTAATCTTAATTCAAGTTTCCTGCCATCGCCAGTGGCTGGTTTTCAGCAATCTACTGCTGATAGCAGATTTTCAACAGTTATACTGCCGATGGCAGATTTTCAGCAGTTATACTGCCGATGGCAGGATAAGAATGTATCATTTCAGTTTTTTATCCTGGAAAATTCCTGATAGTGATTGAAACTTTTTTGTATGAGCCTGATTTATAGGATAATATCAGGCTAAGAGGGTGCTTCTATCCTACTTTTTGCGGTTACTTTTGGGATTCTAAATGCGTAAACTTCTTTTTTTTCAGATAAAAAGTTTCTTTTACATATGTTTTATCCTATAGACAGGCTTGTAGCAGGTGAAAAATTGCTATGACGAGAAGAAAAATAGGATAAAAGATGCTTTTTAACAATTCTTATCCTACTTTTCGATAATAAGAGCTGGGAAGCAGCTCTCTTTATCCGAAAAATCCAGGATAAAAAATCTTCATTTCTATAATCTTATCCTAAAGGAGTATAATCATGAATCAATTATTTGGACAACTCATTGCACGAAAAAACTATTTATCAGAACTACAGTTACGTTTGGAAGAGGATTTACAGAAGGCCTCGGATGGGAAATTACGTATATCTAACCACAGGGGTATCAGCCGCTATTATCAGATCAGGGAGGCAAAAGATACACGGGGGAAGTACATTAACAAGAAGAATCTGGGTCTTGCGTATGAACTTGCCCAAAAGGATTATGCCGGGAGACTACTGAAGGAAGTAAAGGAAGAAATAGAGGATATTCGCCTGTTTCTGGAGAAACACGGAGAGGATAAGCTGGAAAAAGTATTTGAGGATATGAACCCCTATAGAAAACAGTTAGTAAAGCCCCTGATCCTTTCGAAAGATCTGCTGGTCAGTCAGTGGGAAGCAGAAAGTTATGAGACGAATCCTTATGCTCCGGAAGATAAGGTTTATTCCACAAAAAAAGATGAGCTTGTACGCTCCAAATCAGAAGTACTGTTGGCTGATATGTATAATGAATTAGGCATACCCTATCGGTATGAAGCGGCTCTGTATCTTAAAAGCGGAAAAAAGAAATACCCGGATTTTACACTTTTGAAAATGGCTACGGGAGAATTGATCTATCATGAACATTTAGGACTTTTAGATAATGATGAATACCGGAAAGCCAATCTGGCCAAGCTGGATGAATACAGAAGAAATGGAATCTTTCCGGGCAAAAATCTTATCATTACGTATGAAGCAGAAAATTCTTTCCTAAATATCAAAGAAATCAGGCAGATGGTAAAAGAGATTTTGGAGGTGAAGTGACGGAGAAGGGTAGGTCGTTTTGGCTCTGATTTTTGAAGAGCGAGGATGGCTGAAGAAATTATCTGTTAAAATAGGATAAGAAAGCCATAATGAGTCACTCTTATCCTAGATCATGGGAGATATATGGGCATATCTCAAGAAATTGTCAATAAAAATAGGATAAGAAAGCCATAATGAATCATTCTTATCCTAAATTATGGGAGATATATGGGCATATCTCAAGAAATTGTCAATAAAAATGGGATAAGTAAGTCATAATAAGCTATTCTTATCCTATTTTAGTGGTGGAAATATCGATTTTACAAAATAATTATCTACATATATAGGATAAGATGTTAGAATAAGAGAGAATTGAGATGAAAACATCCACAGAGAGGAAATAAGTATAGCGCGGATGGCACCGGATATTAAACATTCAACCAGACAGGAACGCGAAAACTATATTCAAGATATTTTTCAGTGCAGAGCAGCTTGAAGCCTTTTGGATTATTGTTTATAATGAATAAAAACAGAAAGATAAGCAGGAAAAGGAGCAACAGGATGAAGAGAAAATTGTGGTTACCCGTATTGATTTTGAGCATGATGTTAGCGTTGGCAGGCTGTAAGAAGGAAGAGGATGTAGCGAATCAGCCTATGCTGGAGGTGATTGAGTATACCAATATCATTGATTCCTCTGCCACAACACAGCTGGAAACCCTGATGAAAGATGCGGGGATCAGCATGGAGCGGCAGCAGATATTGCTGGAGCATATCAGTCAGATGAACAGTTCGGTAGATACGGAAGGGCTGGCTTCCATTTTTGAAAGTGCACATATTTCTAAGATGACCTACAATCCGGATATTATGCTGGCAGAATGGATGAACAGAAATCCCACATTTCCCGGATATAATGACAGGATCACCACCTTCAGTCTGTTCGGTGATTATCTGGATATTGCTGCTGACAGCACAGTCCGCGATGTAAATCTGGAAATGGATATTCTGGCTTTGCAGACAGATACCTCCGCCCTGGTGGGGACAGACAACCTGCAGAAGTTTAAAGCCCTTTATTCTACTATTCCGACAGAAAAAGCAGAGGGTGTGAATGGGTATGCTGCAGCAGTACAGAAGGACTGGAAGGAAAGAGGCATCAGTATTAAGGATGATGAAAAGATCCGGATGATTACCCTCTTTTGCTATGATGCCCAAACCAGTGAACTGTATGCAGGGCACGTGGGACTGATCTTCCCGGTAGAGGAGGACAAAGAGGAAGTGATTTATTTTCTGGAGAAAATCAATTTTCAGGAGCCATACCAGCTGACCAGGTTTGCCAACCGTACGGAGTTGAGTGATTACCTGATGTATAAATACGGCAGCTCCAAGGACGGAGATGCGGCGGTATCCTTTATTATGGAAAATAATCAGCTGATGGAAGGCTACCGCCAGCTTCCGGAAACGACGGAGGAGTAAGGGAATCAGGCAGTTTTAAAATGATGAAAGTGATGGAGGACTATGCATTTTCTATTACATCCCGAACCTTTTGCATTTTCAGGTCCAGCTGTGCACTCATCTGTGCACACTGGGTAAGCTCTTCTGCCGTAAGCATTGCAACATCCCCGGGAAGATTTTTCTTGTATCGCAGCTTATGTTCAAGGTTTGCCCAGAATTCCATGGCAATAGTGCGCAGCTGCACTTCCACTTTCATCAAACGTTTTGCATCCTGTAAAAAGATGGGAACCTCGATGATCAGGTGCAGGCTGCGATAGCCATTTTCCTTAGGGTTTGCAATGTAATCCTTACGCTCGATCAGCCGGACATCATCCTGTTTAAGTAGACAGTCAGCAAGCATATAGATGTCATCTACAAAGGAGCAGATGATACGGATTCCGGCAATATCGTAGATCTTATCCAGGGAGTCAAAGCTAAAGGGAAGGTTTCTTCTCTGCAGCTTTTCCCGGATACTTTCGGAGGATTTCATCCTTGTTTTGATACTTTCGATAGGATTACGCTCATGGTTTAGGGAAAACTGTTCATTTAATACCTTGAACTTTGTCTCAACCTCCAGAAGGGCACATTGATAACAGGACATCAACGCCTTCATTCTTTCAAAATATTCCTGTACCTCATCCAGCGAGTTTTCATTGAGAAAACTCGTTATTTTTTCTGCCAAAGCAGCAGAATTTTCGTTTGGGGATAAGGTGCCCACTAAGGGCATGCCAAATTCTGTTATGTTCATTTTTAATCACCTCATGAATATAGTTTATCATAGGATAAAAAAGATAGGTAGAAGGAATCTTCTTTGAGAAAACAATACAGGCATTGTAAAGCGCAGCGAGGTTTATGCGTTTTACAATGCCTGCATTTATAAGTCACATATTCAATTTTCAGATAAAAGTCATATTGATACTATAAAAGACTTTTCTTAAGATTTGCTTTATTTCCTTTTAAAATTTGCCAAAATATTCATAACTATTCAGGACAGCAGAAATAAATAAAAAGAGAACGAGACTGCTTGCAGGCTAAGTTCTCTTTTTATTTATTTCTATTGGATGGATCTTCATAGCTCGGAAATCCATCGGATTTACGAGCCTGTCCTGAATAGTTTCAGCCTTTCCGAGCCTGTTTTAAACCACCTCAGGTTTCAAACCGGTAGCCGATACCCCTGACGGTTTTGATATAACGGGAATCATCGGATTTATCTCCCAGCTTGTCCCGAAGATGGCAGATATGTACCATAATGGTTTTGTCTTCACCGTCATAGCATTCACCATAGATATTTTCATAGAGCTGCATCCTGGTAAAAACCTGCCTTGGAGACTGCATCAGAATGGTGAGAATCTTCAGCTCAATGGAGGTCAATTCCACAGGAACTCCTTTGTTGGTTACGGTCATACTTTTTAAATCCAGGCAGATGTCTCCGATGCAGAGTTCATCTTTGGAAGTCGGTGCGGCGGACTGCAGCCGTTCCACCAGCTTCAGCTTGGCCTGGACCCTTGCCACCATTTCCAGAGGATCAAAAGGCTTGATCAGATAATCATCAGCCCCCATACTTAAGCCCAGGATTTTGTCTGCCGCCTGATCCTTGGCAGAGGCTACCAGAATGGGGAGGGCACTGCGTTCACGGAAGGTTTTGATCAGCTCATAACCATCTTTTTTGGGAAGCATAATATCCAGAATAGCCAGATCGATGTCTTCACTTTCAAAAATATCCATTGCTTTCTGCCCGTCATCTGCATGAAAAACCTGAAAGCCGTTGGACTCCAGGTAAAGTCTGACGATGTTGGCAATGTCTTTGTCGTCTTCTGCAACCAGAATTTTGTATGTTTTCATTCTATTCTCCTATATCCTCGCTGACAGGCAGTTCAATGCAATACCTGGTTCCGTTTTCTGTTTCATTTTCATCCACAAGAGAAATGGTTCCCCCATGGGCCTCTACGATTTTTTGGACGATGGTGATTCCCAGTCCGGAACCGGAATTTTTGTGTCGGGGACCGGTCCGGGCGTAGAGAGGGGTGAACAGCTTTTCCTTGATCTCCTTGCTGATCCCTACTCCGTTGTCTCCGACAAGGATCTGTGCTTTATCCGCGCATCTTCTTACGGAAAGAAAGATCAGTGTTCCCGGTGGATTGTATTTTAAAGAGTTGTTAATAATGTTGTTGAGCACCCTGTCAAAGATTTTTTCATCAATCTTACAGAAGATCCTTTCCTCTGGGATATCGGCTTCCAGTTCGAAATCAGCCAGCTCCAGCTCCTCATACCGGGCTGCCAGATAACGCTGGATGACATCACAGATATCCACCCGTTTGGGGGTTAAGGGCAGATCGGGATGCTCGATCAGACTGTATTCATGGAAGGTATCCAGAAGCTCCAGAATCTCTTCCATCTTTATCTGGATGATCTTCATATACTGATCATTTTCTTCTTCCGGAATGAGTCCGCTCTGCATGGCTTTCAGATAGCCGTTTACGACTGTGCAGGGGGTACGCATATCGTGGGATATTTCGGCAAGAAGCCGCTTTTTATTTTCTTCATGCTGCTGCTTTTTCCATCGCTCTGACAGAGCGCGGATGATCAGGAGAAAAATAGGAATGGTCAAAAGCAGGTAAAAGGAGGTCTGCTTGGCGTATTCCACATAGCCGGTACGGCTCTGCTCCAGGTAGTATTCACTGATGGCAGACTCGTATAGATCATCCGGCAGAAGATGGATTTCGTGATTGATGACAGAAAGCAGATTGACTTCATTTTTCCGTATGGCAAAGCAGATCCCGGCATCTGTCAGAGCGCTGTAAAATTTCAGCTCCTGCAGTCCACCGGAACTTTCCAGAAGGCCTTCGGCAATCTGTTCATTCATAATGGTACAGCCCGCGGCACCGCTTTTTACCGCTTCCAGGCATTCCAGTGGGGTATCGTAATATAAAAGCTTTGCCTCAGGATAGTTGTCGGCAATATAAAGCTCCTGTATGGGATCCTTGCTGGCAACGGCAATAGTCTTATCCCTGGATTCCGGATAGGTGTCGTGAAAAATGACCAGTACGTTGGCATCCAGCAGGCTGTTGCTTAAGATATACCCATTTTCTTCGGCAGTCAGGTTATTTTCATAAGCGGGGAACATCATCTGGATCTCGCCTACAGCCAGGGCCTGACGCAACCATTCTTTGGAGGAAAAAGCAATACACTCTATTTCCACACCATACTCTTTTAGATCCTCCCGCATACAATCGATGATCTTTCCCAGAAATCCGGCAGAATCCACCTCTGTTTCTTTTCCGCAAAAGGGCATGTAATGCTCATAATAGCCCAGTTTAATCACGATGGTTTCCTCATCCCCTTCTTTGGCATTTACATTAGCAGCAAAGAAAAGGAAGGAAAGCAGAAGTAAAATGCCGTATAGTTTTATTCTTTTTTTCATTAGTATTCCTTTTGATACCGATCGTAAAATGATTTGCTACGTTTATAAAGATAACATTTTTCGTTTCTTTTGTACATGAAATCATTGGCCTGTTTTTTTGCAAAATATAACTATTCGGGACAAGCTCGAAAATCCTGTGGATTTCCTCGCTGCGGAGATTCATCCAATAGAAATATCCATAAACAGCCCTCTGAAAGCAAGCTTTCTCGGTCTGTTTATGAATATTTCTGCTGTCCTGAATAGTTATCACAAAATAATCATACTTTTTTCAATGACTTTACACATATTTATTATAGTCTGGTACAAAAAAGAAAGGAGAGGATAGATGATAGAAGTTTCGCATCTGGTAAAAAAATATGGAGATCATCCAGCGGTAAACGATCTTTCTTTCGTTATGGAAAAGGGAATGATCTATGGATTTTTGGGAGCAAATGGTGCAGGCAAGAGTACCACCATGAACATCATGACAGGATATCTGGCAGCTACGGAAGGAGAGGTCAGAATAGAAGGCTTCAACGTGTTGAAGGAGCCGGAAAAAGCCAAAAAAGCCATTGGCTATCTTCCGGAGCAGCCACCCGTATATCCGGAGATGACGGTAAGGGAATATCTGATGTTTGCGGCAGGTCTTAAGCAGATTCCACGTAAGGAGCAAAAGGCAGAAGTCCATCGGGTGATGGAAAAAACGGCTACAGCTGAGGTGGCAGGACGTCTGATCCAGAATCTTTCCAAGGGATATCGGCAGAGAGTGGGACTGGCTCAGGCCATTTTGGGAAATCCTCCCGTTATCATCTTGGATGAGCCTACAGTGGGCCTGGATCCCAAGCAGATTTTGGAAATCCGGGAACTCATTCTTTCTTTGAGAGAGGAACATATCGTTCTTTTAAGCTCCCATATTTTATCTGAAGTGGCTGCTGTCTGTGATAAAATTTTCATTCTTTCCAAGGGAAGGCTGGTAGCCAGTGACAGTACAGAAAATCTGGTGACCAGGCTGGAGACAAAGGATGGAGCCGGAGGAAGGCTGGAGCTATGGCTGAAAGGAACGGCAGAAAGGGCTAAGGAGGTACTTAGCCTGATGGCGGAGGTATCCGTTGTGGAGGCTGCTGACAAAGGTCGGGGAGAATGCCGGCTTATTTTGGAATGGAGAGGAAAAGAGGATATTCGGGAAAAACTGTTTTATTTACTGGCAGACAAGAAGCTGCCTATGATGAAGCTGTCCGGGGAAAGCCGGAGTCTGGAAGAAGTATTTTTGGAGCTGACAGAAGGAGAGGTGACGGAAAATGAAGGTAATGTATAAGAAGGAATTGGGGGTCTATTTCCGATCACCCTTGGGATGGGTGTTTCTGGCGGTGTCCATTGCTTTTATGGGAATCTATTTTATGGGGATAAACCTAAGCTCCGGTTATGGAAACCTGGCTTACACGATTTCCAGTATAGCCATTATTTTTTTGTTTACCATCCCTATGCTGACCATGAAATCCCTGGCAGAGGAGAGAAAGAGTAGAACAGACCAGCTGTTGTTTACTTCACCCCTTTCGGTGGGAAAAATCGTCCTGGGAAAATATCTGGCCATGCTGACCCTGCTGGGAGGTATCTGTTCGATCCAGTGCTTTCTCCCACTATTACTTTCCTTCTATGGAACGGTAGCCTATGGGGAATCCTACACAGCTGTTCTGGGCTATTTTCTGTATGGGGCAGCTTGTATGGCAGTGGGACTTTTCATTTCCGGACTTACGGAAAGTCAGTTGATTGCAGCAGTGCTCAGTCTGTTTACTTTTTTTCTTACGTATATGATGGAGGCAATCTGCGGACTGATTTCCTCCACCGGAAATTTGTTAACCTCTCTTCTGGGTGTTTTTGATTTTTATGGACGGTTTGAGGATTTTCTGACAGGAACACTGGATCTGTCTGCGGTATTGTATTTTCTCACAGTGATCTTTCTGGCCCTCTACGGGACGGTACAGGTGATCCAGAAAAGAAGATTTACCATAAGCAGAAAAATCTGGTCTATGGGTGCTTATAACGGAGTATTTTCCCTGGTAGTTGTGGCAGTGGCAGTGTTGATCAACCTTATGGTTTCAGAGCTTCCTGCCACCTACCGAAAGCTGGATGTGACTAAAGAAAAGCTCTATGAGCTGACAGATACCACGAAAGCTCTGTTAAAGGATCTGGATGAGGATATTCAGATCTATGTTCTCCAGGCAGAGGAGAGTCAGGATACGGTGGTGGAAGAGACTCTGAAACGTTATGCGGAAGGTTCTTCCCATATTCAGGTCTCCTACCGGGATCCGGCTGCCAATCCCAATTTTTATCAGCAGTACACCACAGAGGATACTTCTCTGAATTCTCTCATCGTGGTTTCTGAAAAACGTCACCGGGTAATCGATTATTATGAGCTGTATGAAACCGGCTTTGATTATAGTACCTACAGTACCTATGCCACCGGATATGATGGCGAGGGACAGCTGACCAGTGCTATCGACTATGTGACCAGAGAGGAAATGCCGGTGGCTTATACCCTTACCGGACATGAGGAAAGCAGTTTGGAACAGGGCTTTTTGGATACCATCGATAAGGCAAACCTGACGCTTGAGGAGCTTAGTCTGTTAAAAACGGAAGCTGTACCTGAGGATGCTCAGTTTCTGTTGATCAATGTGCCCCGGGCAGATTTAAATTCGACAGAAGCAGGAGCCATTCTGGACTATCTGGAACAAGGTGGAAAGCTGATGCTGGTTCTTCCCACAGGAATAGACATTCAGGAAGAGATGCCCAATCTGCAAAGTATTTTGGATTATTTTCATACGACTGTCCAGGCGGGAATTATTTTAGAAGGAGATCCCAATTACTATTATCAGAATCCGGCCTATCTGCTGCCGGAGATAGAGACGGCAGCGGTGACCAGTGATTTTTATAGCGGTCGTTATATTTTCATGCCCTTTGCCCAGGGCGTTACGGTAGAGGAAACTGATGAACTGTATGTAGCCACACTGCTTACAGCAACGGAATCTGCCTATCTGAAGCAGAATCTGGAAGAAATAACCACCTATGAAAAGCAAGAGGAGGATCTGGAAGGTCCCTTTACTACTGCTGTTTTGGTGGAAAAAACCTTGACAGAAGAATTGAATGAGGCAGACGGAGAGGAAACGATGGAGACAGAGGAAACAGTAGCTTTGAACAGCCGACTTTATCTTTTTGCTTCTGAGGCGATTTTCACAGAATCTGCTGACAGTATGGTTTCCGGAACGAATAGTCTTCTTTTTGCCAATACCATACAGGATATGGTAGATGAGCAGGAGTCATCAGTGACGGTTCCCGTGAAAACCTATGAAGAAAACGGTGTGATCGTCAGCCAGGCGATGGTACTTCTCTGGGGAGCTGTCGTGGTAGTGATCCTGCCTCTGATGTTGCTGATCGCAGGCCTGTTCATCTGGCTTCGCAGAAGGAAACTATAAAGGAGAGAATCGGATGGAGAGAAAAGGGAAATTGTTGTTACTGCTTTTGCTGCTGGCTGTATGTATAGGCGGTTATCTGTTTTTACGAAGTGTGGAATGGGAGGAAGCGACAGAAACGGATAACAGCTTCAACGTGCAGTCCATCTCGGAGGTTATCGAGACAGAGGAAGGTACAGCAGAGGAATAAAGGAAAGGTTTGGAAAATATACTTCAGTGGCTCATGATGTTAATTTTAATATGGACCTCAATCATGATTACAAAAGTATGGTCATGGGAAGGGTTCCTGAATTAAAAAACCTGAAATGTGATCGTTTAAAACGAAAGGGGGAGATCCTTATTGGTAATGATGTATGGATTGGTGCCGGTTCTACCATTATGGGCGGTGTTACTATCCATAATGGTGCTGTAGTTGCAGCAAATTCAACTGTTACCAGGGATGTTCCTCCTTATGCCATCGTTGCCGGGAACCCTGCACGTGTTGTTAAATACAGATGCTCCGAAGCAACCATTCAGAAATTGAATCAGATTTGCTGGTGGAATTGGTCTCCTGCACAATTGGCAGAAAGAAGCTCCTGTTTTGAGCTTCCATTTGAAGAGTTTGCCGATCGGTTTTATGATAAGAATATAGAATCATAAAGTAATATATAAAAACATATCTTAGAATAATTATATATTTGTGTAGACAAAAGGTGTGCATTATGAAGGTAAATTGGAAAGCATTGATAATCAGCATTTTGATTCCTCTGGCAACAGGTGCTTTGGCAGGATTTTTAACCATGGGAGGGATGGAAAGTTATGCATCCATGAATCAACCGCCGCTGTCCCCGCCGGTATGGCTGTTTCCGATTGTATGGACAGTATTATATATCTTAATGGGAGTCAGTTCTTACCTAATCTATGTTAGTGAGGCGGATTCCAAAAGTCAGGCACTTACTACCTACATATATCAGTTGATAGTGAATTTCCTGTGGCCTGTTTTTTTCTTTAATTTTCAGTGGTATTTCTTTTCCTTTTTATGGCTGGCACTTTTATGGATTTTAGTGGCAAAAATGATTTTGGAATTTGGGCAGATTTCAAAAATAGCAGCAATTTTGAATGTGCCGTATCTGCTTTGGCTTAGTTTTGCAGGATATTTGAATCTGGGAGTATGGCTGTTAAATTGATTTTGGGGAATTACTAACTAAATGACATTGGTAGAGATGCCTTGCTTTTTCCATGAAATGGGCCGATTAGAAATCAGTACTAACCGATAGTGCTTTTGTGACATTGTCAGAAATAATAAAAATAGATGTTATATTTGCAATGTTAACAATATTTTTATATAAATATAATATTGTTATTGCGTTTTTGACAGATTTGTGATATGTTATAAAAAAGCATATTTTCTATATCATTTTAAGGTACATTGTCTTATTTACAATTCTATGAACAGTTTTATCTGTCCTATCAGAAAATTCATGCTTTTCCATTTTTTATCAGGAGCAGGGGTTTTCATTAGGATTTCAACCTCCTGCTTTGAAAAAATAAGAAGGAGGTTATATGGGAGAAAGAAAACAGAATACGCAGTGGCATTCAATAATCAATTCCGTAATTCGGATCGAGCTGGATGAAGATGCAGATGTGCTCCGGTTTGAAGAGGAGCATAAGCTGGGTACGGGAGCCAAATCGATTGATCTGCTCATCAGGAAGAAAGAAGGGTGTTTTGTCCGCAAAAATATCGGACATATTTTTCGGGGGCATAACCTTTTTGAGGTGAAAGGGATGACCGATTATCTCAGTATAGATGCCTTTTATCGAACCTGCGGATACGGGTTATTTTATAAGGCGAATACACCTCTTAAGAATAAGATTGATATTGAGGATATCACCTTTAGTTTTGTAAGCAGGAGAAAGCCCAGAGAGCTGATCAGACATGTTAAAAAAGTGTGGGGACTAAAATGTGTGAAATATGCAGAAGGTATTTACTATCTGAAGGATTCGCGTATTCCCATTCAGCTAATCATTACTTCACAGCTGAGTCCGAAGGATAACCTGTGGCTTCAAAGTCTGTTAAATCCGGTAAACAGTCGGGAGGTTGCCAACGAATTGGTGAAGAGCTACGAATACCATAAGGGGGATTGCAATTATGAGGATGTAATGCAGGAGATTGTCAGAAAAAATACATTAATGTTTAAGGAGGAAAAAATCGTGTGTCAGGCATTGGATGCATTAATTGAAGAAGGAATCGAAGAAAGGATCGAAGAAAGGATCGAAGAAAGGATCGAAGAAAGGATCGGTCCAAGAATAGAAGCAGCGGTAGAGGCCAGGATTGAAACAGAGCTGGAGGCCCGGATCGAAACAGAGCTGGAGGCCCGGATCGAAACAGAGCTCAAGGTCAGAATTGAAGCGGCAGTAGAGACCAGACTTGAAGAAAGGATGGCTCCCCGTCTGAAAGAACTGGAGACTCGAAAGGAAGAACTTAGAAGTCTGGAGAAAAAACTGAGAGAACGTGAAAAACGATTAATAATGCGGGAAAGAGAGCTGGGTTTGGCATAGAGCTTCATCAAAGGTAAGATAGCCCTTAGAAAGTAAACTAATATTTTATCAATATTTGAACCATCAATATTTCTCCTCTCATAAATAGTTACAAAAAATAACATATAAGTGATATTTTTTACATCTGACGAAAATAGCGGATTATTTAGGTTAGAATAGAAAAGCTTATCCATATTGCTAAAAAGAAACGGGGTAACACAATGATTATTGTGTTACCCCGTTTACATTTTATGTATCGGTATGGAAAGATGATTACTTTAGAGTAAAATTATTATTTTTACGGAATTTTTTACATTTAAAAATGTATACGGGAAGAGAGATACAAAATCTCATTCTGCGATCAGGATATCAGATTGAGCAGGTATTATATACAACTGTTGGTGAGCCTGAGGAAAAAGATAAAAAGGTATTGCAAGAGCTTACAAAATATATGGAAGTGGGTGAGATAGGATCTTTTATGGCATATCAGTATATCGTCAGAGCGGTGAAAACCAGTGGCGAATCGTGCTGAATCACGTATTAAGGGAGGATATTTTTACTGATGGGAGGTCTCTTGATTAAAGAGACCTCCTTTTTGCATATCAGCAAACTAATACCGATAGTTATCCAGTTCTTCCGGAAAATCCGGATGCGTATCCAGATAGGCGGTATAGGCTTTGTAGGCACTCAGGCGGGAGAAATTAAGCTTGCGCCAGGACATAGCCTGGGGCAGGGGGTTCTCTCTGGCAGAAAATTTGTAGGGATTGCCATGGCTTTCTTTCAACAGATCGAAGCAATAGCTTTTATACCAGCGGCTGCCGATGCTTAAGTAGGAATCGACATAGGCAGTACCCGTATTTTTTTCTATATCGCTTACCAGTTCAAAAATGGCAGGAGCAGCATCCAAAGACAGATCAGAAAGATAGTACAGGCTGCTGTCTTTTGCCTCTAGATAATATTGCATCCCATTTTTTTCCTTGAAGGTCAGGCTGTGATCGATGTTGTATCTGGCGATCCAGTAGTCAGGATGGGCAAAGGAGAAAGCAAGATACAACAGAGTGAGAGTGATCACATAGTATTTTACCAGTGGAAATTCTTCTTTATAAATATAGATCAAAGCGCCACTTACCAGCAGGGTAATGACCAACAGAGCCCAGAGGACGAATACACGAAGGAAGGTCAGGTGGTAGCTGCCGATATACAATAACATCCGGTAGGTACTGGAAGCGATCATGATATATGTACAGCCACAGATGAAGGTAAGGAGGGCCTTCAGCCCATAATGCTCACGAAAGTATTTTTTACAGATGAGAACCAGGGAAAGGTTCAGCATACAGATGAATACCAGCTGAAAAAATCCTTCTCTTGCGTAGGAGGAATAGGTATATCCTTCAGGCAGAGTGCCGGAGCCGCCAAAAAGATAAATGATCTGTATGAGGCAGAAAAAGGCATAGATGAAGGAAAGGATTCCGGTAAAGGTAATGGCGATCACAGGCTCATGCGTCCTTTTGTCACGCACCTCTTCCTTCAAAGCATGCTTATTGAAACGGCAGAGCAGACAATAGGAGGAAAAAAAGGCGAATAAAAACATACCCCCGATGTTTACGACATGGTTCATGGCTTCCAGATCAATGTCAAAGGAAAGTAGACGATCCAGGGTATCAGCGAATACGGCATCTGCACCACTTAACAGAAGAAGAACGATCCAAAGCAGGGGAAGGGAGATCAAAATGCCGTAAAAAACGTATTTTCCCTTTTTTTCTCTGGGCGGTTCGCTTGCCCGCTTCTCTTTTCGATAGAGAGAAAAATCGGTAAAGGGATAGGGAATGAACTCCAGACTGGCAAAAATAGTCTGAAGGATATTGGCAAACCAGGTAGCCAGAGTCCACTGCTTTGTCTCGTACAAACTGTACAGTGCCAAATAGAAAAAGAGGCAGAAGATAGCGGCTTTATTTAAGAAAACTAAAATCAGGGAATCGGTCATACAGGTGGAGATCCCCAAAAGACATAGACTAATGGCGCAAAAACAGCTGAGTTTTTTGGCGGTAAGCCCGCACTTTTTCAAATAAGCAAAGAAAAAGAAGCAGGTTCCGCCTACGAAAAAAGGGTAGGTGATCCCCGAATGGTTCTGATACAAAAACAGAGTATAGAAAAAGGCATAGATCAGGCTGCCCAGAGCGATAAAAGGATAAAGAGGGTGCAGCTTTCTGGGCTCTTTGGGAGCAGGCCTTGCGGAAGTGGTAAATACGGCTTGGGGAGCCACGCCTACAGGAATATTCGAATAGGCTGTAGGTGCTGCCGGGGTGGCAGGAGCATCGATTTTGATGGAAGAATCAACGGAAAGATTTGTACTTGAATGTTCAGTCATTGGTTTAAACCTCCTGAATAAATGGTGAAGGCTAAGGGTTCAAAACCTTCACAGTTATGGGTAAAAATGTTTAATCGGGTGTCTTTTCCTCTTCTACATATTCCAGAATATCGCCCGGCTGGCAGTCCAGCGAGCGGCAGATGGCATCCAGGGTAGACAGACGGATTGCCTTTGCTTTGTTGTTTTTTAAAATGGAAAGATTGGCCAGGGTAATGTCCACTTCACCGGCAAGCTCTGTGAGTCCCTTTTTCTTTTTGGCCATTTCCACATCCAGATTGATTTTGATCGCCATGGCTTCCTCCTCTAAATCGTCAGATCATTTTCCAGCTTATATTCTACAGCTTTGGTGAAAACCTGGGAAAGAACCTTGCTGAACAGGCCAGCGATAATGAAGACCAGAACCACCACGACCACGGCAGGAGTCAGGTATAAAAAGATCCGCAGGCTGGTAATGGCAGCGATAAAAAAGCTGTAGGTGCCCATTTTGGTAAGGCTTTTCACATTCTCCTCTACGAAGCAGTCATCCGCCAATACCGTTTTAAACATCTTTCTCAGCTCATAAATGATCAAAACCGCAAAAAAACCTGCCAGGATGAAAATTACGGAAAGCTCTGCTACATTCTCTCCAAAGTAGCGGTTATACCGGCCGTATACCTTAATGATCACGGGGACCAGAACGGTGGTGATGATGCCGGCAATAAAAAGAAAGTCCAGCATTCTTTTGGTAAAGATCGTCAGTTTGTCGTTCATGTTAATGTCCTTTCTTGGTGGTATCACTTTCGTGTCAGTTTACGTCTGTTATGTACTGTTTTGCAGGATAAATTCTTTAAGCTGTGTAAATACGGCTTCTCCGTCTACATAAACATGTTCGTGGACAGAGCCTGTCGTATTTTCCCAGAAGACCGTATAGTTGGTATCCGTATCTTTTGCCAGTGGCATGGAAGCAAACCAGGTGGTGATCATGGCAAATTCCTCTGTGGTGATCTCCCGCTCATATATGGTGGAATAGTCTCCAAGCTCATCATCATAGCTGGCTTTGTAAGTTAGTTCAGCATCGGTAATCAGAATAACTTCCTTACCATTTCTAAACGTATAGACCCTTCCCTTTTTCAAGGGCACATGAAACCTGTGCATATCCTTGTATTCAAAAAAGGCTCCAGACCCCATCCAGACCGGATTCACATAAATGCCTTCAGCAGATACAGAAAAGCTCCAGGGAGTTTCAAGGATGCCGCCGGTATCCTTAACTTGTTCGGAAAAGGTAAAAATACCAATCTGCCGGAAATAGGTTACACTTTCTAAACCAGCATAGCCAAATCCACCTGCTAATTCACCAACGGCATTAAAGGATCTTCCTGTAACCTCTTCCTTTACCGGAGGAGAGAGACAGATATGGGATAATAGAAAAAGGATCAGTATTCCTCCACAAAGTATCTTTAGAAAAAGGCTAAAGCCACTGCTTTTTTCTCTTTTGTTTTTAGCCATATTTTCAGCTCCCTTTGACTCTGTTCCTGACTCGTTCAATTTATCTGTTACCGACTCGGCCTGACTGGTTTAACTGGCTTCCTGGCTTACAAATGGGATTCTCATGTTGCAATTCAGGGTGTTTACCTGGAATATATCACCATAAAAATCGATTGTCAATAAAAATTTATTGAAAAACAATAAAATTTTATTTTTCTTCGATATAAAAATCCCCCCGTGCCGAGAGCCGGGGGAGGGGATGCTGAGTTGTAAGTCGAGATACAAGGGCCGGGTAATTCATTTATTCATATTTTTTCTGAAAAAATCTTTCCAAAAGCTCTATAGATCGATTTTGCCAGGTGTGGGAGAGAACCGCCTTCTGATAGCCCTTTTCGATAATGGTGACAGCCTCTTCGGGATGAGCCTCATAATAGTGGATCAGGTCAGGAAGCTTCTCCATGGCATCCAAAGAATAGTAAAGGATGTCTTCTCGGTCCGTAAATTCCTCTGCCAGATAGTCACTGGGATCGGTGATACACAGGGCATGGGCAAGCATGGCATTATAAATCCGGTCATGGGTGCCGTCTTTGAACCAGGGCATACTGTTCAGCACGAATCGGGTATCCTGCATTTTCCGGATACATTCCTCCTGGGTGGCTGAACCTTCATGGTGGAAAAACGGACTGTCTGAAAAATCACATTCCTCCCAGCCGGAACCGTAAACAGTAACGTGGATGTTGGCATTAACCAGAACACGGACAAGATTTTCCCGGAAGATGAAGTTGGTGTTCAGATCGCAATAGCGGTATCTTTCCAGAGTTTTCTTCAGTGTAGTTTCGTCAGTAGGGCCAAGGAGCTGTTCAACGGCCTCCTCTACGGTAAGACCGGTATGTTCACACAAAAGGTTTACTACTTTGCGGGAAAAAGCATCCTCTACTGCATGAGGATTCTTTTTCAGGCTGCCCACATAGAGGGCCTGGATGGAGCGTTCCTGCCAGGGAATGATCTCCTCACGGAATAGTTCTTCGCTGCCCAAAGGGAAAAAGAAGCAGTTATTGACCTTCGGATAAAAACGTTTCACATAGCTGACATGGTGCCGGTCCACACAGGTGACCACTGCAGAAGCGGGGGGATCATCGAAGGTGTCGAAAAAGTACAGTGGATGGTCAAACATATAGTCAAAGCAGGGGATATGTAAAGCATCCCAGAGAAAATCTCCCTTTTCCAGCTTCTGGGAAAGAGCCATATTATTGAAGGTGAGACAAAAATCAATTCCTTTTTTACAGAATGCCCAGAAAGAGGAAGCATCCTTCGTCATCTCTTCCATATAAAAAACAAAGACCTCATGGCCAAGGGCTTCAAAATTCTTCCGAAACTGCTCAGCGGTATAATTTACAATTTTAATTGGCCCTTCCACAAGGATGATCCGAAGGGGACGATTGTCCGAGGAAACATCAAAGGAAAAGGCAGGGACATATTCTGAAAAATCTCCCTGATACTCTCTGAGAAGTCCCAGCAGCTCATGCAGGGGCAGGAAAGAAGGATCCAGCAAAAATCCCTTATCAGCCCAGAACAGGGCCAGTGGGTAGTGCCCCTCGTAGTAGCTTAAGGCAGCCTCCAGATAGCAGGTCCGGGCAGTCTGGGCAGTACCGGTGAGATGAAAACTTCGGGTCAGTGCACGGGCACTTGCCAGATCCCCTGCTTCCAGAGCCTTCGTTAAAGTTATTTCATATTGTGTTTGCCAATCCATAATTCTTTCCCTTCTGCCTCCTTATACCGGTCAGGCATAAGGCAGTTATTTTTATTAGAAAAAGTATAGTAAAAAGTGCCGGATAATTCAAGAGGATAGACAGGGCGGGCAAAGGGTAAGATGCCAAGCCGATACCACATCCGTGACTTAGTCACCATAGGCAGCAAAAATTAGGTGACCTGATCACGGATGAATAAATAGCATATGCCTATAATGGGGCATATTTCTGAAAGATAGAAATAGAATATAACAGGATCAGTATGAGAAGGGAGAGCAATAGATGAAAAATTATTTTGATGTATCAGGTAAATTTGCAGTAGTAACCGGAGCTTCTTCGGGGTTGGGAAGACAGTTCGCACTCTGCCTTGCTGAGCAGGGAGCTCATGTGGCAGTAATGGCACGAAGGGTAGAGAAGCTGGAAGAGGTAAAAAAAGAAGTGGAGGCCTATGGGGTACAGTGTCTCGTAGTGCCCTGCGATGTAACCGATACAGCTAACATAAAAGCAGCCGTTGACCAGGTGGTGGAAAAGTTCGGCAGAATCGATGTTCTGATCAACAATGCAGCAGCAGGCTTTGCCACACCGGTTGTGGATACCACGGATGAGCTTTGGGAAAATGTCATGAAAACCAATGTCAATGGAGTATTTTACATGGCCCGGGAAGTGGGAAGGGTGATGTTAAAGCAGAACTATGGAAAGATCGTCAATATCGGTTCCTTCCATTGTCAGGTGACCATGAACGGCTTCCCCAGAAGCGGTTATTCCACTGCCAAAGGAGCTGTGTATATGATGACCAAAGCACTGGCTGCTGAGTGGGCAAAAAATAACATTACCGTAAATACTCTGGGTCCCGGCTACTTCAAAAGTGAGATGGCAGATAAGGTGACCGACCAGCGTTATGAGGATACTATCACCAATGGCTGCCCTATGGGAAGACGGGGAAATCCCGGAGAACTGAACGGAGCCCTGCTCTATCTTGCTTCCGATGCTTCCAGCTATGTAACCGGACAGCTTCTGTTAGTGGATGGCGGCTGGACCATCGTTTAAGAAAAACATAAGAGGAAGGAAGTAGTTATGCAAGAGATCTTACGGGCGGATATTTTAGGTCTGCTGATTTTGGCGATCTGTCTGGTTCTTTTCCTCACAAAATGGATATCGGCTACGGTTACGGCAATGCTGGGCTGTCTGATGATGGTCTTGTTTAAGGTGGGCAGCTTTGAAGAGATTTTTTCCGGATTTTCCAGCAGCATCGTCCTTTTAATGGCGGGAGCCATGATCGTAGGGCTGGCTATGTTCAATACCGGTACGGCACAGCTTCTGGGAAGAGCGGCCGTAAAATTTTCCCGGGGTGGGGAAAAAGGCTTTTTGCTGGCCATTTGCATCCTGACCGGCTTAATGTCCATGTTTTTAGCCAATACGGCCTTGATCGCTTCCTTTATTCCCATTATTGACAGTGTGGCTGAGGCATCCGGAAGAATGAAGCGAAGGAATCTGGTGCTTCCTATGGCGTTGTCAGCCATGTTTGGCGGGGCCAGTATACTGATCGGGACCACACCGCAGCTGACGGCAAATGCATTACTTTTAGAGCTTTCCGGAATGGAAATGGGCATGTGGACGCTTACCGGACCGGGACTTTTGATCTTTGCGGTCTATCTGATCTACCTTTATTTTTGGGGATATGCTGACGGAAACAGGATCTGGGGAAACAGAGAAGAGATACTGCTCTGTGGAGAAGAGGGAGCAAAAGAGCCTGCGGAGGAAGAAATTTATGACAAAAAAAAGATCAGCATTATGCTGGTCATCATAGGATTGATGATCCTCTCCTATATCTTCGGTATTTTTTCTACAGCGGTTACAGCCATGCTGGCAGCGGTACTCTGCCTGCTTACCGGTTTACTTACAGTGGAAGATGTAGTGAAAAAGCTGCAGTGGGAGACCATCGTTTTTTTAGCCGGCTGTCTGGGGATTGCAAATGGGCTTTCAGGCTCCGGGGCCGGTGAACTGGTAGGCAGTGGGGTGATCTCTCTGCTGGGAGGAATAACCTCACCATACCTTATTTTTATCGTATTTGTGGTCATCACATTGGGGATCAGCCAGTTTATTACCAACTCGGCTGCCATTGTGATCGTACTTCCCATTGCACTGACCATGAGCAGGCAGCTTGGCTTTAATGAGATGGCCTTTACCCTGGGAATTACTCTGGCAGCCAGCTATGCTTCCCTGACTCCGCTGGCTGCATCACAGATTGCCATGACGGAGGTGGCCGGTTATGAGTTCAGTGATTATTTTCGCTATGGGTGGAAGCTGACGCTGCTGGCTCTGGTGGGAATTTTAATATTTATTCCTTTATTTTTTCCCCTTACTGTCTGAATAACAGTAGAGGAATGTACAAAATCAAACAAGAGGAGAAACAAGTTTATGAATAAGAATCTATTTAAGATTGACGGAAGATTCTATTACGGATGGGTGATGCTTTTTGTGGGCTTCATGACCATGTTTATTGCCTACGTGGTAAAGGTGAATCTTTCTTCATTATTTTATACACCGATTACCGAGGAGCTGGGAATCACCAGAACGGCGTACACCCAGACGAATACGATCCTGACCATCACCATGCTGATCGGTTCTGCTTTTATCGGAAAAATTTATAAAAAGTATCCGGTAAAATATGTGCTGACCGGCTGTATCGTCCTTACCAGTGCAGTCTATGTACTGATGGCAGGAGCCACTTCACTGTGGCAGCTTTATCTTCTTTCTGCCATTCAGGGATTCGGCTGGGCAGGAGCTACCAACCTTCCGGTAACCATTATCGTCAGCAATTGGTTTGGCCCTAAGATCAAGGGAACGGCCATGTCCATCGGCATGCTGGGAAGTGGTGCAGGGGCCCTGGTATGGGTACCCATTGCCAATCATGTGATCAGTACTTATGGCTGGAGAGCAGGCTATCTTGCCCTGGCAGCGATCAATGCGATCCTGATCCCCCTTTCCCTGGCTCTGATTGTGAGTATGCCTGCAGATAAAGGATTTGAAACCAGAGTAGGCGACCCCTCACCGGAAGAGGTAAAGGCGGCCGGCGGAGTCTCTACCCAGAAAACAGGGATTACCGGAAAGGAAGCCCTGAGAACCTCCCGCTGGTGGCTGCAGTGGCTGGCCGGTCTGGTAACCATGATCGGCGCCTCTGCCTTTTCCACACAGTGTGTTGCTTACTTTACGGATATTACAGGAGACAGCGGGCAGGCTGCCGCAATCTATGCCGGAGCCTTGGGAACTCTGATTCTGGGTAAATTCCTGTTGGGTGTATTTTCGGATATCTTCCATATTAAACGTACGGCGGTCATCGCACCTATGTTTTATGCAGCCATGTTCATAGCCATGATGATGGCAGCATCCGACATGCGTTACTCTACGTTGATGCTGCCCCTGTATATGATCGGTGGTGCTGTACCTTCAGTTATTCCCTTTTTGATCACGGCCAGAAACTTTGGAGACAAGGAGTACAGCGTTTTAAGCGGCTGGATGAATATGGCGGGAAATATCGGTCAGATCATTGGACCGACTATCGCAGCCTTCATCTTCGATATTACCGGAACCTACCGTCTGGCATGGATCATCTTTGCCGTATTGATGGTGGTGGTAGGTATTTTATACCTGCTGTCCAGCCTGACCAGTAAAAAGCAGATTGAAGCATTAGGCTATAAGCCTCAGTAAAAATAGAAAATAGGAGCTTTCCCTTTACGATACCAGTGTGACGGCAGAGTTTGGGGCGAATTTCTCACCCTTTCCTGCTGCTCCTACCATGTGGAGGACGGCAGGTTTGTGGTGGTGGGAAAGCGAATAAAGTAGCGACAAGAAGTAAAATAGGCATATCAAGTATCCTACCTGATATGCCTTGGCTTTATCAATAACTACTACAACTATTTTTCTATGATGCGAACTCTTAACGGTTCAGACATTTTTGCTTTCCAATTTCTTTTTTCTTCAAAGTGCATTCTAATTTTCTTTACTAATTTTCTCATGTCTTCACCTCCAATTCAATGACATTCCCTTTTCTTGATAATAGCTTATAGATACAACTACTGTCAAGCAAAAACTCCCTTTGATTGGGGAACACACTGATCTTTTCAATATATGCTCCTAATGTTCCAACCGGTGCATATATAATAAAATTGTACCTTCCTCTAAGTGTTTTTGATTTTATAACAGAAGTACTAATAAATTGGTCGAATGTAAATTCTGTACCTTCTATTAAATCCTTAGTCGGGTCTACATCCACACATCTATAACAAATGATATCATGTTCCAGTCTATGCCTGTGAATAGCTTTGGAAATTACTTTAGCATACTTTTTTAGTATTTCTATATCAGATTTGTTATACTCTCCTCTCAACATCGCATTTGACCTTTTAAAAAAACGATTAGGGCGAGAGTCAAGCGAATTATACGAGTATTTTCTTATAGCCTTCTTTTCTTCTAATGTAAGTTCCTTAATCCATTTATTATATTCTTCTCTTAAAACAGGTACAACTGATTCTTTTGAAAGATACATTCGTTTTCCTTTGCAGTAACAATTTTTTATAAATATAGCATATTTTTTATTCTTTCTCAATTTAAAGCTATATGTGGTGGAGACAACTATTAAAGGCATAACTAAATGACATGGGTGGCAGGGCAGCTCCTCTTTAATTCTTAAGAATAAATAAATTTAGTTAAATATATTGAAATAGTTGTTGACAAGGGAAGAAGTCTCCCCTATAATTCACTCAGTAAATTTATTTAAAAAAATTTAACTAAATTAATTTGTTTTTCAAGGAGGATTTAAAAATGACATTTGACAAAGTAAAGGAAATCATTGTGGACACCTTAGGCTGTGACGAGGAAGCTGTAGTATTAACTGCAACCTTAAAGGATGATCTGGGCGCAGACTCTTTGGATGCAGTAGAGCTGAACATGGCACTGGAAGAGGAATTTGGTCTTTCCATTCCCGATGAGGCACTGGTTAAATTCGTTACCGTTAAGGATATCGTAGAGTACATCGACGCAAATGCATAAGTAGTTAAGGCAGTAGAATAAAGAAGAAAGAGACTGTGGCATAATTCTTGAAAATGCTTACTGTGTATCCAAGAATTATGCCACAGATAGAGAGGAAATATGGACATTCAGGAAATTTATGCATTGATGGATCGTTTTGATGCATCCTCCCTGAACCGGCTGAAGCTGGAAATGGGAGACACAAAGCTTACCCTGGAAAAAGGTCTTACTCCGGTGACTACAGTGGTATCAGGAGGTCTGCCTGTGGCAGCTCCTGTGACTACCACAGAGGTCACGACAGAGAGGAAGGAAGAAAGAGGAGAAGAGATAAAGGCTCCCTTTGTAGGTACCTTTTATTCAGCTCCCTCGCCTGATAAGGAGCCCTTCGTTACCCCGGGACAGCAGGTAAAAAAGGGAGATGTGGTAGGCATTATCGAAGCCATGAAGCTGATGAACGAGATCGTGGCACCCATGGATGGTGTGATCGAGGCGATTCTGGTGGAAGACGGCAGCATGGTGGAATACAATCAGGCATTAATGACAGTAAAAAAGGGTTAAAGAAGAATGTTTAAACGAATTTTGATCGCCAACCGTGGAGAAATCGCCCTTCGCATCGTTCGTTGCTGCAGGGAAATGGGAATCGAAACGGTGGCCGTTTATTCCACAGCAGATGAAGAGTCTTTACCGGTGATGCTAGCGACCCACAGGGTATGTATCGGTCCGGAAAAAGTAAAAGAAAGCTATCTGAATCAGGAAGTGATTCTGGAGACCGCCAGAAAAATGGAGTGTGATGCCATTCACCCGGGCTACGGCTTCCTGTCAGAAAATGCAGGCTTTGCGGGAGCCTGTGAGGAAAGCGGGATTACCTTTATCGGCCCCGCAGCGAAGGTAATTCAGAGTATGGGGGATAAGCAGACCGCCAGAACCCTGATGAGAAAGAGCGGGGTTCCTGTAGTTCCGGGATCTGTGGGAATGTTAGGCAGCCTGGAAGAGGCCAGGAAAGAGGCAGAAAAAATCGGTTATCCCGTCTTGATAAAGGCCACTGCCGGAGGCGGTGGAAAGGGAATGAGAAAGGTCTTTAAGGAAGAAGAACTGGAAAAGGCCTTTTTTACTGCAAAAACGGAGGCTGAGGCAGCCTTCGGAAACGGTGAGGTATATCTGGAAAAACTGATCGTAAATCCTCATCATATTGAATTTCAGATTCTTGCAGACCAGCATGGAAATATTGTCCATCTGGGAGAAAGAGACTGCTCCATTCAGCGAAACAACCAGAAGCTTCTGGAGGAAACCCCTTCCTGGATACTGGATGAGGATTTGCGAAACAGGATGGGAGCAGAGGCCGTAAGAGCAGCACGGGCTTGTGGCTATACCAATGCGGGGACGGTAGAATTCGTTCTCGACGATGAAAAGAATTTTTATTTTATTGAAATGAATACCCGAATCCAGGTGGAGCATCCGGTAACGGAGCTGTTAACAGGAGTGGATTTAATTAAAGAGCAGATCCGGATCGCGGCAGGGCGGAAGATGGAGCTGACCCAGGAAAAGGTGAGCTTTAAGGGACACGCAATGGAGTGTCGGATCAATGCCATGAGTCCTGGAAAAGTAAGCTTTTTGCACTTTCCGGCAGGCCCCGGAGTGCGGGTGGACAGCCACCTGTACAACGGCTGTGAGGTGAGTCCGCACTACGACTCTATGGTTGCCAAGATCATTGTAACGGGAAAAACCCGTCTGGAAACCATCCGCCGCATGCGAAGAGCCCTGGAGGAACTGATGATAGAAGGCGTGGAGACCAATACGGAATTCATGCATCTGGTAACCTTCCATCCGGAATTTATCCGCGGAAAATACGATACCTCCTTCTGGGAGAAACACAGCGAGACCATATTCCGATGGAATGAGGAGGGAATGACCTCAGATGATGAATAATTTATTTAACCGGCGCAGACAAAAACTGATGAAGCTGGATCAACTACGAAAAACCGGGGAAGGTGCACCGAAGGTTCTGTGCCCCAAATGCGGACACAGTGTGGAAAAGGACAAGATCAAAAAGAATCTCAAGGTCTGTCCCCTTTGTGGTCACTATTATCCCCTTACCCCCAGGGAGCGGCTTCGCCTTGTGGCAGATGAAAAAAGCTTCCGGGAAATAAAGAAGAAACTGACTACCGGAAATCCCTTAAGTTTTCCGGATTATCAGAAAAAAATTGATGAGTTAAAAGAAAAAACAGGATATGAGGATGCCATCCTGACAGGAACCGTGGAAATCGGAGGCATACCGGCAGCAATAGGTGTGATGGACAGCCGTTTTCTGATGGGCAGCATGGGCACTGTAGTGGGAGAAAAGGTTGCTTCCCTGGCAGAGTATGCAGCCTCCAAAAAGCTCCCCCTGATCATTTTCTCCGCCAGTGGCGGAGCCCGTATGCAGGAGGGAATGTTTGCCCTGATGCAGATGGCAAAAACCGCAGCAGCCATCGAGCGCTTCAAATCAGCAGGTGGTCTTTATATTTCCTGCCTTACCCACCCCACGACGGGAGGAGTAAGTGCCAGCTTTGCCAGCCTGGGAGATATCCTTCTGGCAGAACCGGATGCCCTGATCTGCTTTGCCGGTCCCAGAGTCATTGAGCAGACTATCGGGGAAAAACTGCCGGAGGGCTTTCAGCGGGCTGAATTTCTGGCGGACCACGGAATGCTGGATATGGTGGTGGAGCGGGAGAAGATGAAGAAAACCCTGCATACACTGCTGAAATTACATCAGGCAGGAGGGCAAAGAGGATGATGGAAAATAAACTTTCGGCCTACGACCGTGTCTGCTTGGCCAGAGCCAAAGACCGGCCGGGAATTGCAGACTATATCGACTATCTTTTTGAGGATTTTCTGGAGTTAAAGGGAGACCGTCTGGGAAAAGAGGACAGCAGCATCCTGGGAGGGATCGCCTCCTTTCACGGTATTCCGGTAACCGTTATCGGCCATCGTAAGGGAAAGACCACAGAGGAAAATCTGGCCTGTAATTTTGGTATGCCCCTGCCCGAGGGATACAGGAAGGCTCTGCGGCTGATGAAGCAGGCAGAAAAATTCGCTCGTCCGGTGATCACCTTTATTGATACACCGGGAGCTTATCCGGGAATGGAGGCGGAAAGCCACGGACAGAGTATTGCCCTGGCAGAATGTATTGCCCAAATGAGTGCACTGGAAACACCGGTGATCGCCATTATCACAGGGGAAGGCAGCAGCGGCGGGGCATTGGCTCTGGGTGTTGCAGACCAGGTATGGATGCTGGAAAATGCAGTCTATTCCATTCTTTCTCCGGAGGGCTTTGCCAGTATTCTCTGGAAGGACGCGAAACGGGCCCCGGAGGCCAGTGAGCTGATGAAAATTACGGCTCCCCAGCTTCTGGAATACGGTCTGATCGACGGGATCATACCGGAGGGGCCAAAGCTGATGCAGCAGGTAGAAAAGATGCTGATGAGCCAGCTCGGCGGATTGTTAAAGACGAGAACTTCTCTGCTGGTGAAAAAAAGATACCGGAAATTTCGGGAGATAGACGGAGCATTCCGCCCAAGCTGATCGGTCAGTTGATTGACATTCGCTGTACGAGATAAAGGAAAGGAAATATGGGGAACTATGGAGGGAATAAGAATAGAAGCTACCGGTCGTGCTTTACCGAAGAAAATCGTGACTAACGAGGATATGAGCAGACTGGTGGACACCACCGATGAGTGGATCAGAACCAGAACAGGAATAGGACAGAGACACCACTGTGAAGAGGAGACCTGTACCAGCCTGGCCATTGAAGCGGCGAAAAAAGCAATGGAAAAGGCGGGCATCGACCCGGAGGATGTGGAGGCAGTTGTGGTAGCCACCGCCACCTCCGATCTGGCTTTTCCATCAACAGCCTGTATGGTGCAGAAGGCATTGGGACTTCCCCAGGAGGTCATGGCCTTTGATATCAGTGCAGGCTGCACCGGCTTTCTTTACGGTCTGGGGGTTGCCAGAGGACTTTTGCTGGCAGGAAAAAAGCAGCATGTACTGTTGATCGGAAGTGAATATCTTTCCCGGATCACCGACTTTACCGACCGCTCTACCTGTGTCCTTTTCGGAGACGGAGCGGGAGCAGCCGTGATCTCCCGGACAAAAAAGCCCTTTGCTTATCGGGCCTGGTCAGATGGGGAAGCAGGGCCCCTGTACTGTCTGGGTGTAGGAAGTGATAAGGCAAAGCTACATATGGAAGGAAATCAGGTATTCCGCTTTGCCGTAAAAGCCATTGCACAGGGGATAGAGGAAATCCTTAAGGATTCAGGCTTTACCATGGATGATATCGACTATGTGGTCTGCCACCAGGCCAATAAAAGAATTATCGATCATGTGGGAAAGAAGTATGCAGGAACAAAGGCTGTTTTCTATACCAATGTAGAATACTATGCCAATACTTCTGCTGCCAGCATCCCCATTGCTCTGGACGAAATGAGCGAAAAGGGAATGCTGGAGCCCGGAATGAAGCTGATCCTGGTAGGCTTTGGTGCCGGCTTTACCTGGAGCAGTGCACTGATCATGATTTAGGAAGATACTGCTTAAAGTTTCAAAAGGAGAGAAAAATGAGATTAAATGAGCTTTTAGAGATAAAATATCCCATTATTCAGGGAGGAATGGCCAATATTGCTACCGGTGAATTTGCGGCAGCCGTTTCCAATGCAGGAGGCCTGGGATTGATTGGAGCAGCAGGGATGAATCCGGAATCCTTAAGAGAAAACATCCGCAGGGCCAAAGAACTGACGGATAAAAAGTTTGGTGTCAATCTGATGCTGATGAATCCTCATGTGGATGAAATGGCCGAGATCGTGGTGGAGGAGGGCATAAAGTATCTTACCACGGGTGCAGGAAACCCCAATAAATATATGGCAAAATGGAAAGAGGCCGGAATCTTCGTTATGCCTGTGGTAGCCAGTGTGGCTCTGGCAAAGCTGATGGAAAGAGCAGGAGCAGATGCGGTTATTGCAGAGGGGACGGAAAGCGGCGGACACATTGGTGAGTTGACCACCATGGCCCTGGTGCCCCAGGTGGTGGATGCGGTAAATATCCCGGTAATCGCTGCAGGCGGAATTGCCAGCGGAAGGCAGCTGGCAGCAGCCTATGCGTTGGGAGCAGTAGGAGCCCAGGTGGGTACCTGTCTTCTGGTTTCTGAGGAATGTCCCGTTCATGAGGCTTATAAGGCAGCTGTAGTAAAGGCCAAGGATATTGATACCATCGTTACCGGAAGAATTGCAGGAACACCGGTGCGGATCCTGAAAAACAAGATGGCCAGAGAATATGTGAAAAAAGAAAAAGAGGGAGCAACCCTGATGGAGCTGGAGCAGTACACCCTGGGCTCCTTAAGAAGAGCCGTGTTTGAAGGGGATGTGCAGACCGGTTCCGTAATGGCAGGTCAGGTAGCCGGACAATTGAAGGAAGTAAGACCGGTAGCAGAGATTCTGGAAGAGCTCTGTGCAGACAGCGTAAAGGTACTGAAGAGTCTGGGTGAATAAAAATGGGGATGTTGCAAAAGTCTTTCTTTGCTTACTGTTATCCTTTGTTCGCTTGTTGCTACGGACATTGTAGCCAAATATCGGACTGAAGTCCGCTCTTTGGCATACACTGTCTCCGCAAATGCGTACAAATGGATAAGCAGTAAGCTTGATAAAGACTTTTGCAACAGTCCATGGGATAGAAATGGTGCTAAAGCAGCAAAAGAAAGAGGTAAGGATGAAAACGATATGGATGTATGCGGGACAGGGAAGCCAGAGAGAAGGCATGGGAAAGGATCTTTATGAAAACTTCCCCATCTACCGTCAGGTCATTGATGGATTGGAGCTGTCCTTTGATGTAAAAGCGATGATGCATGAGGGAGAGCTGGCGGAGCTTTCCAAAACCAAATATACCCAGCCCTGTATGGCTGCTTTTGGAGCAGGTGTTACAGCAGTGCTGAAGGCAGCGGGCCTTGCTCCCGACGGAGCCTGTGGCCTGAGTCTGGGAGAATACGGAGCCCTTCATGCGGCCGGAGTTCTGGATGCAAACACCTATGTAAGCCTTGTGGAGTTTCGTGGACAGGCTATGGAAAAGGCCGCACAGGAACTGAAGGATAAGGGAAATCTCTGCAGCATGAGTGCCATTCTGGGACTGGAGGAAGCAGAGGTAAAGGCAGCCTGTGAAGAGGCTTTAGATGCAGGCTTCGTGGTTCCGGTAAACTTTAACTGCCCCGGACAGTGTGTGATCTGCGGTGATGAAGAAGGGGTAAAAAAGGCGGAAGAAAAGGCTAAGGAAAAAGGGGCAAAACGATGCATGCGGTTAAACGTGGGCGGTCCTTTCCATACCAAATATATGTCCCAGGCAGGAGAAGAGCTGGGAGGCCGTCTTCAGGAAACTGCTTTTCAGACACCGGCCATTCCCGTGGCCTTAAATGCCACAGGTGAGCTTTACCGGCAGCCGGAAGGGGACGCAGAAGGGAAAGAACTGAAGGAGCTTCTGGTGAAACAGATCCAGAGCAGCGTCTATTTTGAAAAAGATATCCGTGCCTTCCTGGAAGCGGGAGCAGATACCTTTGTGGAGATCGGTCCCGGCAGCACCCTTAGTGGCTTTGTGGAAAAGACAGCCAAGGCCATGGGCAAGGCAGTAACCATAGTCACATTGGATAAGGCAGAGGACTTAGAAAAGTATCTTGCCAGTCAATAACAGGAGCAATAGGATTGGAATGCTGCCTGCGGCAGCAGGAGAAAGAGGTAAAAATGGAGAACAGAAAACTTGCACTGATCACCGGTGGAAGCCGGGGAATCGGAAGAGCCGTGGCTTTACGTCTGGCAAAAATGAATATGGATATTGTATTCAGTTACCGGGGGGGCAAAGAAGCGGCAGAAGAAACCGTAAAGCTCTGTGAGGAGCAGGGGGTAAGAGCCCTGGCCGTTCAGGCCGATGCAGCCAGCCGCGAGGATTGCGACCGATTGACGGAGGAAGCGGCAAAGTTTGGAAACGGCAGGATCGATGTGCTGGTAAACAATGCAGGAATCACCAGAGACAGTCTGATCCTTCGGATGACGGATGAGCAGTTTGATGAGGTGATTTCCACTAACCTTACTGGTGTTTTTTATATGCTTCGTCCCGTGAGTAAGCTGATGTTAAAACAGAAATCCGGACGGATCATCAACATCAGCAGTGTGGCCGGAGTAATGGGAAATGTAGGACAGGTCAACTATTCTGCCAGCAAGGCAGGAGTTATCGGAATGACCAAGGCACTGGCCAGAGAATTGGCTTCCAGAAAGATCACCGTAAATGCAGTGGCACCGGGAATGATCGAAACAGATATGACTGCAGCCGTGCCGGAAAAGGCCAGAGAAGAACTGACTGCTTCCATTCCCTTTAAAGCTATGGGAACGGTGGAGGATATCGCAGGAGCCGTTGCCTTCCTGGCAGGAGAAGAAAGCGGATACATTACCGGACAGGTACTTTTGGTAGATGGAGGAATGTGTATATGAGAAGAGTAGTGATTACAGGATTGGGAGCCATTACTCCTTTAGGAAATACAGCACAGGAAACCTGGGATTCCATTCAGCAGGGAAAGTGCGGAATAGCACCGATTACGCTGTACGATACAACGGGACGTAAGGTAATTCTGGCAGCAGAGGTGAAAAATTTTGTGCCGGAGGACCATCTGGACAAGCGGGAGGCCAGAACCATGGATCGTTTTTCCCAGTTTGCCCTGATCGCGGCCAGAGAAGCCTTTGCAGATTCCGGTCTGGATATGGAAGCAGAAGACAGTACCAGATGCGGAGTCATCATCTCCAGTGGTATCGGCGGCCTTGCCACCATTGAAGGTGAAGATGGAAAGGGCAGAGAAAAGGGATATGATCGGGTCTCTCCCTACTTTATTCCCATGGTCATTACCAATATGGCAGCCGGCAATGTTGCCATTGCCCTGGGCTTTCAGGGAATGTGCAGCTGCGTGGTGACCGCCTGTGCAGGAGGAACCAATGCCATCGGAGATGCCTTCCACCGGATCCGTTACGGTATGGAGGATGTGATCCTCTGCGGAGGAAGTGAAGCGGCGATCACCCCCCTGGGTATGGGTGGTTTTACCTCCATGAAGGCCCTTCATATGGGAACTGATCCAAACAGGGCCTCTATTCCCTTTGATCAGGAAAGAAGCGGCTTCGTCATGGGAGAGGGAGCAGGAATGCTGATGATGGAAGAGTATGAGCATGCCCTTAAGCGTGGAGCCAAAATCTACTGTGAGGTAGTAGGCTACGGAGCAAACTGTGATGCCAATCATATGACCGCTCCCTTAGAGGATGGAAGCGGGGCAGCCCGTTGTATGCAGCTTGCCATCAAAGAGGCAGAAATTGCACCTGATGCCATCGACTACATCAATGCCCACGGAACATCCACTCCTTTGAATGATAAGGGAGAGACGAAGGCAGTGAAGCTGGCTCTGGGTGAGGCAGCAAAGAAGGTAATGATCAGCTCCACCAAGTCCATGACCGGTCATCTTCTGGGAGCCAGTGGTGCTATCGAGGGAATTATTACCGCTTTAAGTGTGAAAAATGATTATGTACCGGCCACCATTAATTATCGTGAGGCAGATGCAGACTGTGATCTGGATATTGTCCCCGGTGAGGGCCGCCACACAACCGTAAATTATGCCATGTCCAATTCTCTGGGATTTGGCGGACACAATGCAAGTGTGATCTTTCGCAAGGTATAAAGGAGAATAAATCTATGCAATTAAATTCCAATCAGATTCAGGAAATCATTCCACACCGCTATCCTTTCCTGCTGATCGACCGTATAACGGAGTGTGTTCCGGGAAAAATGGCAGTAGGAAGAAAATGTGTCAGTGCAAATGAGATGCAGTTCATGGGGCATTTTCCTGAAAAGCATGTAATGCCGGGGGTGCTGATCATTGAAGCCCTGGCACAGACCGGTGCAGTAGCCCTTCTGATGGAGGAGGAAAACAAGGGAAAGATCGCTCTCTTCGGAGGGATCAAAAAGGCACGTTTCCGTCGTCAGGTCATTCCCGGGGATGTACTTGAACTGCACTGCGAGATTATCACCAGAAAAGGTCCTGTGGGAATAGGTAAAGCCACCGCCTATGTAGATGGAGAAGTGGCTGTAGAAGGAGAGCTTACGTTTGCAATCGATGCGGAAAGTTGATATACTGCTCTCCGTATCCAAAGAGGGGAGAACCAATGCTTCGGGAATCATTTACACGAGTGTATTCTAAATTTAAACTGCATTTTTATCAGAAGGTATTTGAACGCTGGCAGGACAGGGAGGCATCCCTGACCACGGTGGAAACCTTCTGTATGGAGATCATCAATGCTGCGGGAGAACCCACAGTCAACGAATTTGCGAAGCTGGCCAATCTTTCCTCTCCCAATGCCGCCTACAAGGTAAATAATCTGGTGAAAAAAGGATATCTGGAAAAGGTCCAGTCCGAGGAGGATAAGCGGGAATATCATCTCAGGACGACACAGAAGTATCTGGACTATTACAATATCAGCTATCAATATATGGATACTGTTCTCAAACGGATGGAAGAACGTTTCAGCCCTGAGGAGCTGGAAATCTTGATCAGAATGCTCAGGGTAATGGATGAGGAACTGATGTCGGAAATCCAGATTTAATTGAACAAAGAAGCACTAAACTCAGCCTGAGCCAGCACACTCAGGCTCTTTGTTTTGAAGAAAGGTAAGGTAAAAAATGGCAAAGCTCTATTTTTATTACGGTGCAATGGGAAGCTCCAAAACGGCCAATGCATTAATGACCGAATATAATTACGCAGAACGTGGACAGAAGGCCCTTCTGGGAAAAACAAACACTGATACCCGAAACGGAAAGTATAAGATCAAATCCAGGATCGGCCTGGAAAAAGACTGTGTACTGCTTTCGGAGATCTGCTCCATGAAGGATGACAGGTTAAAGGAGTATGATGCCATCATCGTAGATGAGATCCAGTTTGCCTCTGCTGATCAGATCGATTTTCTGGCCCGTATCGTGGATGAGCTGGAAGTGCCGGTGCTCTGCTATGGATTAAGAACCGACTTTCAGCTGAATCTTTTTGAGGGCTCCAGAAGGCTGTTGGAGCTGGCTGATGAGATCAAAGAGGTGAAAACGGTCTGCTGGTGTGGAAAAAAAGCAATCTGTAATGCCCGATATAATGAACAGGGAATCGTCAGGGAGGGCTCCCAGGTTCTTTTAGGAGCTAACGATGAATATATTGCTCTATGTCGTAAGCATTTTATGGAAGGAAAATTGTATAAGGATAGTTGACAAAATACGACATAGTGCATATAATGCACATATACCTAGTGGGTAAATAGGTATAAGCAGCCTGTAGTAAGGCTGCAGAATGAGAGGAATTATGGATTATTCATTTATTGTGGAAAATACGCCGCTTTATCTGGAGGCGGCCTTACTGACCATAAAGATTGCAGCCTGTGGGATCGTAGGTTCCTTCGTGGTGGGAATCGTCTGTTGCCTGATCAGAGAGCTGAAGATACCGCTGCTTTCTCCCCTGGTACAGGTATATATCGAGCTTTCCAGAAATACTCCCCTGCTGATCCAGCTGTTTTTTCTGTATTTCGGGCTGCCCAAGCTGGGAATCGTATGGAGCTCTGAAGCCTGCGGGATCATCGGACTGATCTTTCTGGGAGGAAGCTATATGGCGGAAGGCTTCAGAACGGGTATCGACAATGTACCCAAAATTCAGAGGGAAAGTGCCTACAGCCTGGGACTGACAGGAACCCAGACCTTTTGGAAGATCATCCTTCCCCAGGCCATAGCCACCAGTGTACCGGTCTTTTGTGCCAACAGCATTTTCCTGCTCAAGGAGACTTCTGTATTCAGTGCAGTGGCACTGGCGGATCTGATGTATGTGACCAAGGATCTGATCGGTCTGTATTATAAAACGGATGAGGCATTGCTTATGCTGGTGATCGCATATCTGATCATTTTGCTGCCCCTTTCTCTGATCAGTACATGGATAGAAAGGAGGGTGCGGTATGCAGGATATGGGAATACAGGTACTCTTTGAGGGAATCAATTTCCAGAGACTTCTTGCGGGACTCATGGTGTCTTTAAATCTGGCACTGATCTCCATGGCTTTTTCTATTGTTTTGGGAATTGTCCTGGGAATGATCATGACGGTAAAAAACCGGCTGGTGAGGCTTATCTGCCGTATTTATCTGGAAACGGTGAGGATCATGCCTCAGCTGGTACTGCTGTTTCTGGTTTATTTCGGAGCAGCAAAGCATTTTGGCGTGGATATTTCAGGAGAGATGGCAGCCGTAATCGTGTTTACCTTCTGGGGGACGGCGGAGATGGGTGACCTGGTAAGAAGTGCGCTGATCTCCATTCCCAAACACCAGTATGAAAGTGGATACAGCCTGGGAATGACAAAATTACAGGTCTATATCCGGATCATCCTGCCCCAGACCTTTCGGCGGCTGCTTCCTTCGGGAGTAAATCTGCTGACGAGAATGATCAAGACCACATCTTTAGTGGTACTGATCGGTGTGGTAGAGGTAGTAAAGGTGGGCAAGCAGATCATAGATGCCTCCCGCTATGAGAATCCCAAAGCAGCATTGTGGATCTACGGAGCCATCTTTTTTCTGTATTTTGCCATATGCTTTCCCATTTCCCGATTATCCGCTGTATTGGAGAGGAGGCTGAAAACATGAAGCAGGTGATTTTGGAAACGGCAGGGCTGACCAAGTCCTTTGACAAAGGCAATGCCGTATTGAATAAGATTGATTTTTCCATCCACCAGGGAGAGGTGGTGGTGATCGTAGGCCCCTCAGGCTGTGGCAAAAGTACCTTTCTGCGCTGTCTGAACCTTCTGGAGGAGGCAGATTCGGGAGAGATCCTTCTGGAAGGAAAACTGATCAATCAGGAAAAAAAGAATGTACACAAATATCGGGAGCAGATCGGCATGGTTTTCCAGAGCTATGAGCTGTTTCCCCATAAAAATGTGATCGACAACGTCTGTCTGGCACCCCTTCTGGTGCAGAAACGAAACAAAGACGAGGTGAAGGAAGAAGCCCTTAAGCTTCTTAAACGGGTAGGTCTTCTGGAAAAGGCGGAAAGCTATCCCAGACAGCTCTCCGGAGGACAAAAGCAGAGGGTGGCCATCGTCAGGGCATTAATGATGCATCCTAAAGTGCTTTTGCTGGATGAGATCACCGCAGCCCTGGATCCGGAAATGGTGCGGGAGGTACTGCAGGTTGTACTGGAGCTGGCCAAAGAGGGGATGACCATGGTGATCGTCACCCATGAGATGGAATTTGCCAGGGCAGTGGCGGACCGGGTTATTTTTCTGGACCGGGGAGAGATCCTGGAAGAGGAAAAACCAGAAGAGTTTTTTACCTGCCCCAGGACGGAAAGAGCTAAGAAATTTTTGAATACCTTTCACTACGAGTAACTACAAAAAAGGAAAAACGAGGAAATTTACATTTCCTCGCGGAATTTGTGCTGATGCACAAATTCCTGTAATACAAAGGCTGCTAAAGCAGCAAAAAAGGAGGAAAAGATGAAAAAGAAATTATTGAGAACATTGTTACTGGCAGGTTTGACCTTGGGACTTTTGACCGGCTGCTCTAAAGCAGCAGATCAGACTTCTGCTTCCGGTACGGAGGAAAATGCGGCAGTAAGCACTCAGGAAGAGGAAGCTGAGACTGGTAATTCCACCGGCAGAAGCCTGGAGGAGATCAAGGAGAGCGGCACCATCAAAATCGGTGTGTTCAGTGACAAAAATCCCTTTGGCTATGTGGATGCCAACGGAGAGGTACAGGGCTATGATGTGTACTTTGCCAAGAGGATCGGTCAGGATCTGCTGGGAAGCGAAGAGGCAGTAGAATTTGTATTTGTGGAAGCAGCTAACCGTGTGGAATATCTGCAGTCCGGTAAGGTGGATATTATTCTGGCCAACTTTACCGTTACCGAGGAAAGAGCTGAAAAGGTAGATTTTGCCCTTCCCTATATGAAGGTGGCGTTGGGAATAGTTTCTCCTGACGGAGCACTGATCACCGATGTGGAGCAGCTGAAGGAAAAGACCCTGATCGTAGTAAAGGGTACCACGGCAGAGAGCTATTTCGGTGAGAATCATCCCGAGATCAAGCTGCTGAAATTTGATGAATATCAGGAAGCCTATGACGCCCTGTTGGACGGCAGAGGAGATGCCTTCTCCACCGACAATACGGAGGTACTGGCCTGGGCACTGCAGAACAAAGGCTTTACCGTAGGTGTGGAATCCGTGGGAAGTCTGGATACCATTGCTCCTGCCGTACAGAAGGGCAATACGGAGTTATTGAACTGGATCAATGAGGAGATCGAAGCTCTTGCGGCAGAAGAGTTTTTCCACAAGAATTTTGAGGAAACTCTGGCACCGGTTTACGGAACTGCTGTTGATGCAGATAACCTGGTCGTTGAAGGCGGAATTGTAGAATAAAGAGATAAACTAAGCCCCGGAGACGAAAGTAGAAAGGATCTCCGGGGTGTTATTTATTTTATAGAAAGCTTTTTCTTATCGGATAAAATGCGCTGCGAAAAAATTCGCAGGATTTTCGAGCTTGTCCTGAATAGTTATCTTTTTTAACAGGCTGCCAAAGCAGCAGAAAGGGAAGAATTATGGCGTATAGGATATCTACAAAATGTATACACGCAGAAGGGAAAAGCCCTGTCTGTGACCGGTCGGGGGCAGTCAGCTTTCCCATCTATCAATCAGCAACCTTTGCCCATCCTGCACTGGGAGAGAGCACCGGTTACGATTACAGCCGCCTGCAGAATCCCACCAGAGAGCAGGTGGAAATCATCGTGGCAGGTCTGGAAGGTGGAAAAGATGCGGTTGCTTTTTCCAGCGGTATGGCTGCCATCGGGGCGGTAATGGAGCTGTTTTTACCGGGAGACGGTCTCATTGTGGACGAGGATCTGTACGGTGGAAGCGTGCGCCTTTTTTCGGCCATCAGTGCAAAAAATGGAATTGAGATCATCCCCGTGAATCTGGCAAAGGAGAATCCTGAACAGTACCTGACGAAGAATACGAAGGGGATTTTCTTTGAAACGCCCACCAATCCCATGATGAATGTGATTGATATTCAGTCCATAACGACGGTGGCAAAAGCACATGGACTTTTGACCATCGTTGACAATACCTTTCTCTCCCCCTATCTGCAAAACCCCATTGCCCTGGGGGCAGACCTGGTGATCCACAGCGGAACCAAGTATCTGGGAGGCCATAACGATACCCTGGCCGGTTTTGTGGTGGCATCTACCGAGGAGCTGGGAGAGAAGATCCGTTATATCAGTAAGACTGTCGGTGCCTGTCTTTCGCCAATGGATAGCTGGCTGATCTTACGGGGGATAAAAACACTGGCATTGCGGATGGAAAAGGCCCAGGAAAATGCCCTTAAGCTTGCCCGCTGGCTGGAAGAAAGACCGGAGGTTTTGCGGGTGATCTATCCCGGACTTCCCGGCCACCCCGGCCATGAGATCATGAAAAAGCAGTCCCGGGGATTTGGAGCCATGCTCACCTTTGAGGTGGCAGACCGAAAGCTGGTGGAGCAGATTTTACATAAGACCAGGCTGATCCTGTTTGCGGAAAGCCTGGGTGGAGTGGAGACCCTGATCACTTATCCCATAACCCAGACCCATGCGGAGGTACCTGCAGAAAGGCTTGCAGCCAACGGGATCAATGATCGGGTACTCAGACTTTCGGTAGGGATTGAGGACAGCCTGGATTTACTGGCTGATCTGGAGCAGGCTTTTGAAGAAGCATGATGAAAAGGAGGGAATTATGGGAGAAAAGAATCTGAAGTTTGATCAAGTGATTGACCGTAGAAATACCAGGAGTCTGAAATACGATTTTGCCAGGGAACGGGGGATTCCCGAAGAGAATCTTTCTCTGTGGGTGGCTGATATGGATTTTCCTGTTTCCTCTTCTATTCAGGAGGCTCTTGGGGAGATGGTGGCCCACGGCATATTCGGCTATAGCGATGTAAAGGATCACTATGTTGAGCCTCTGCTGTCCTGGATGAAGAAACGCCATAGCTGGCAGCCTGAGAAGGAATGGCTGGTAAAAACACCGGGAGTAGTTTTTGCTCTGGCAACGGCCATCCGCGCTTTTACCAAAGAAGGGGATGGAGTGATCATCCAGCAGCCGGTCTACTATCCCTTTGCCAATGTGGTAAAAAACAACCATCGAAAGCTGGTCATCAGCAACCTTATCCTGGGAGAAAATGGATATGAGATGGACTATGAGGATTTTGAGCGAAAGCTGGCGGAAGAAAAAGTGAAGCTTTTTATCCTCTGCAGCCCTCACAATCCGGTGGGAAGAGTATGGAAAAAACAGGAGCTGGAAAAAATCGGAGACATCTGCTTAAAGCATGGGGTTTTTGTGGTCAGCGATGAGATCCATGCTGATTTTGCCTTTGCACATCCGCATACCATTTTTTCTTCCATAAAAAAGGAATATGAGGCTAACTCCATGGTCTGCACTTCTCCCAGCAAAAGCTTCAATCTGGCCGGTCTGCAGATTTCCAACATTTTTATTCCCGATGAAAAACGGCGCAGAGCTTTTCAGAAAGAGATTTTTGCTGCCGGCTATGATGAGCTGGGTCTGCCGGGACTGGTGGCCTGTGAGGCAGCCTACCGCTATGGGGAAGAGTGGCTGAACAGGGTTTGTGCCTATATACAGTCCAATGAAGCTTATGTAAGAGCTTTTTTACAGGACAGGCTTCCGAAAGTGAAGCCTGGTGACTGGGAGGGAACCTATCTGATCTGGCTGGATTTCAGAGCCTATGGACTCACTGACGAAGAATTGAACCGTAAGATCGTTCATGAGGCGGGATTATGGTTAGATGGGGGAAGCATGTTTGGAAAGGCCGGAGAGGGTTTTCAGCGTATCAACATTGCCTGTCCCAGAAAGACTCTGACAGAGGCCATGGAGCGTCTGGAGAAGGTCTTTGGTTAAAAAATAAGAGAATGCCTGTCTGCTTCGTGATTGGATATTGCATAAGCAGACGGGCTTTTTTTATGATTTTTTCTGTCCGGCAGGTAATAGGAAATTTATCCTTCATCGACTGTATGTGCTCTTGACAAGGGATGCTAGGTATCTGGTGCTAAGGCTTCTTACCTGCAAATAATGGCGAAAATTGGAGAATAATCGGAGAGAAAGGCGATGGAATAGGGGTTTTCATTGTCCTCCCCGGGAGTATAATGAACAGCATGAATTAACTCTTGATGGAAAGGGCGGTCATGATGATTTCACGCTTGAAAAAACAACCTCCGGGGCGGATCATTGCTCTTGGATTTGCGGCAATGATCCTTTTGGGCTCCTTGCTTCTTATGCTTCCTGTAAGTGTCAGGGAAGGAGTGAGCCTGTCCTACATAGATGCTCTTTATACCTCCACCAGTGCAGTCTGCGTTACCGGACTTATCGCTGTGGATGCGAAAGATACCTTTACCCCTTTGGGCCAGTTCTTTCTGGGCTTTCTGATCCAGTTCGGGGGTCTGGGTGTGACCAGTCTTGGGGCGGGGATTATCCTGGCCATTGGCGGCAGGGTGAATCTGAAGGGAAGAAGCCTGATCAGGGAAGCTATGAATGTAAATACAGGAAAGGGAATCATTCGCCTGTTGAAGCATGTGTTTCAGGTGACCCTGATCTTTGAACTGGCGGGAGCAGCCCTAAGCTTCCTGGTATTCATCCGGGATTACCCGCCCCTTGAGGCTCTGGGAATCAGCCTCTTTCATTCCGTAGCGGCTTTTAACAATTCCGGCTTCGACATTTTGGGAAATTTGCAGAACCTTATTCCTTACCGGGACAATGTTCTGCTGAACCTGGTGACCTGCGGCCTGATTTTCTTTGGCGGTATCGGCTTTCTGGTAATCTGTGAGCTGTGGGAAACCAGGCTGAATTGGAAGAAGCTGTCCATGCATGCAAGGGTGGTGCTGTCTGTCAGCGGAATATTGATCGTGGCAGGAACACTGCTCATAAAGCTGACCGAAGAAGTGACCTGGCTGGGAGCCTTTTTCCACAGTGTATCAGCCAGAACAGCAGGCTTTTCTACCTATCCTTTAGGAAGCTTTTCCCAGTCAGGTCTCATGGTGATCGCGCTGCTTATGTTTATCGGAGCCTCACCCGGCTCCACAGGAGGGGGAATCAAGACCAGTACCTTTTTTGCCCTTTTACAGGGGATAAAAAAGGCTGCCACCAACCAGGCAGAGAAGGCCTTTCATTATGCTCTTCCCGGGGATGCCTTCAGAAAGGCTTCTGTGATCACCCTTCTGGGGCTTAGCGTAGTGGTAGTAGGCACCTGGCTGATGGGGATCTTTGAGCCCCATTTACGGCTGGTGGATATTCTATTTGAAATTACCAGTGCCTTTGGAACGGTGGGACTTTCCACCGGAATCACCCCTGATCTGGGTGTGGACAGTAAGCTTTTGTCCATTCTGATCATGTACATCGGAAGGCTGGGGCCTTTGACCATTGCGACCCTGTGGCATTTCTCCAAAGGGGAGAGGGTACGTTATCCCGAGGGGAATATTACGATAGGGTAGCAGATACGCTATCCGGAGGGAATATTACGATAGGGTAGGAGATGCGCTATCCGGAGGGGAATATTACAAACGGCTGGAAAGCTTTTCCATAAGCGGAAATTCAGGGATGAGAGATAAACAAGCATAGAAAGGATGAGATAGAAAGATGTTTGAAAAAAAGAAGGGTGACAAGACCACCTACGCCGTCATCGGGCTGGGGCGTTTCGGAGAGGCTCTGGCAACTGCCCTTGCCCAGTCAGGAGCAGAGCTTCTGGTCATGGATAAGGATGAGGAAAAGGTCCGGGAGTTAAGAGAATATACAGAAAATGCATTTCAGGTTCACACCCTGGATAAAAAGACCCTGGAAGAGGCAGGAGTGCAAAATTGTGACGTAGCCATCGTCTGTATCGGAGAGCATCTGGACACCTCCATTTTAACCACTCTGAACCTGGTAGAAATGGGTGTGGAAACGGTAATCAGTAAGGCAAACAGTGTAGACCACGGAAAGATCCTGGAAAAGCTGGGAGCCCAGGTGGTCTATCCGGAGCACGATATGGCGCTGAGGCTGGCCAGCCGTCTGGAAACAGCCAGAGTTCTGGATTTCATTCAATTAAGTGAAAAGATCAATATCTCCAAACTGCACATTCCCGATTCAGCAGTAGGAAAAACGGTACAGGAGGTGGATCTACGCAGTAAATTTCATCTGAATATCATTGCCCTGGAGAACCGGGGAAATGTGATGGAGGTGATCCGGCCGGATTATGTTTTTAAAAAGGAAGATGTGCTTTTCGTATCCGGCAGCAGGGAGGGAATCCGCCGCCTGTCCCGGTGGATGGAAAAATAAAGACAAAGGCAAAGTGCCCGGCTTACTGCCGATTAAAAAACAGATGTTGCTATTTTTCTGAAAATAAATACCATATGTTTTTAAAATGATAGGGGTAATTGGCAGAGGGAATAGGATAGAAATATTTCTTGCCTGTTTTTTATCCTATTGAAATCGGCATTTTAAGATTGGATCAAGGGTTTTCAAGTGAATTCTTAGGATAAAAAATAAAAAAACAATTGGTTTTATCCTAAGAAATAATGATAAAAGGCAAAAAATAAATGGATTTATAGGATAAGAACAAACAAATTGGTTTTTCTTATCCTATAAAATCCATGGCAAATTCTAAAATCAAAAAAATTATTGACAAATTATAGGATAACAATATTGATTTTTCACAATTATATCCTAAAGAGGACTTATTCCCATCCCAAAGGTGGGCATTCATGTCCTAAAGAGGACTATCCAGAGCGCATTCAGGTACATTCCGGTTAACGATGATGCCCTGCTTAAAAAGCATGGCAGTTTAGAAGAATACCTGTGGCTCTTTTCTGGCAGTATAGTTTAACTCCAGCATTTTCACATGGGACAGGAAGTTTTCATCAGCAAAGTATTTGGCCTCAGTGGGGCAGATCTTGACACAAGCCTGACATTTGATGCAGGTGCCGGGAACCTGGGTGGGATCCTCTTCACTGATGGCTGCCATGGGACAGGCCTCTACACAGAGTCCGCAGCCATCGCACATGCCTTCATGGGTCTGGGGCTTGGCCTTTAAGAACATACTGGGCTTTCCGTCTACTCCCAGAGGCGTATAGTATACCGTGGGAGGATTGTCTCCAGGCACTTCTACAGGAGCAGGATACTCTGCCAAAGCTTTTACTCTGGAAGCCACATCCCCAGCAAACCGGTTTAAAACAGCCCAGTCTGCTTCATCGGGTCGTCCCGGTGCGATCACATCTGAAAAAACATGGCTGGTGGCAACTGCCGCGGCAGCAATAGTGTGGAAGCCGTTCTGCTCCAAAAGATTACGCAGCTCAATCAACCCATTGTCAAAATTCCGGTTTCCGAAAATGATCACCGGCACAGCCAGGGCATCACCTCCACTAAATCCGCTTTCCACAAAGGGGAGCATCTTGTTGGGAACCCTTCCGGCGTATACCGGAGTGGCAAAAAGCACCAGATCCTCCGCCGAAAAGGTATAGTGTTTTTCCCGTACGGCAGGAGGTGCATAGTTCATCTCTTCCGAAGCAACCCCCAAAGCTTCAGAAATCTGTTTTGCCAGATTCAGAACCACCCTTCTGGTGTTTCCTGTAGCACTGTAATACACGGCAACTACTCGCTTAATCTTCATACATACCTCTCTTTTCTGCTGCAGTCGGCAGCAATATCCCCCATTTTTATGTAACTATATGCAAGCATTCATCACATATTTCTGGATGAATCTGCCTGACTCTGAATAGATACATCATATCAAAAAAAGGAGAGGCTGCAAAGGGCGAAAAAAAGCCTCTTAAGCTAACCTTAAGCAAACGGTAAGGGAAACTAAAAGAAGGTAAACAAAATAGACAAATTTTGTCAAATTACTCTGTGTCATATCGCCAATTTCCAGTAATACTTTAGTATGATAAAATGAAAAAGCTATTACAGTTTGTCGAAAACCGTGACAGCGCAAAAGGAATGAAGGAGCAGATTGAACGAATGCTATTCGTTCAGCCTGGGATTTGTGCCGGTGCACAAAGTCCCTGTGACTCCGGGGCTGCTAAAGCAGCAGAATAAGGAGGAAAAATGATTGTATCTTGGATGACGACAAACCTGTGCAACCTGACCTGCAGCCACTGCTATCAGGATGCCGGAGAAGCGAAAGAGGCAGAGCTGACCACGGAAGAGGGAAAAAAGCTGATCGACGGCATTGCCCGTGCCGGCTTTAAAATCATGATCTTCAGCGGTGGAGAACCTCTGACCCGACCGGATATTTACGAGCTGGTTGCCTACGCAGCATCAAAAGGGTTAAGGCCGGTTTTCGGTACCAATGGAATGCTGATCACTAAAGAGGTAGCCCGGAAGCTTAAGGATGCGGGAGCAGCAGCCATGGGGATCAGCCTGGATAGTCTGGATGAGAAAAAACACAACGAATTCAGAGGCCATCCTGAGGCTTACAAGCGGACCATTCAGGGCATGAAAAACTGTCGTGAGGCAGGGCTTCCCTTCCAGATCCATACCACCGTTATGGATTGGAATAAAGGAGAAATTTTGGATATTATCGACTTTGCAGTGGAAATGGGAGCCATTGCAGAATATATCTTTTTCCTGATTCCGGTAGGAAGGGGTGTATTCATCGAAGAGACAGCAGTGGAATCCCTGGAATACGAGAAGCTCTTAAGAAGCATTATGGAAAAACAAAAAGAGGTTCCTATTTCCATTAAGCCTACCTGTGCACCCCAGTTTACCCGTGTGGCAAAAGAAGTAGGTGTAGAGGTAGGTGATCGCTTTACCAGAGGCTGCCTTGCAGGTCTGACCTACTGCATCATCAGCCCTGTAGGTAAGGTGCGTCCCTGTGCTTACATGGTGGAAGAAGCGGGAGATGTCCGGGAATATGAATTCGACCAGATCTGGGAGCACAGCCCTGTATTCCAGAAGCTGAGATCAAAGAAATACGCAGGCTCCTGCGGAGAATGTGAATACAACGATGTCTGCGGAGGCTGTCGTGCCCGTGCCGCATATTATCATGAAGGAGATATTCTCCAGGAAGATAATTACTGTGCTTACGGACAGAAGCTGGTTTAATACCGGTAAAGGGGAGAAAATAATGAAAAAGAGAAAATTGAGCCATAAATTACTGACACTTTTACTGGCAGCAGCCTGTCTGGCAGGCTGTGGAGGCGCAAAGAGTGCGCAGGGCCAGACCGAAACGGAAGTAATAGCCACGGCGGACAGTATAGATACGACGATTGCAGAAGAAATCGTGGGTAAGACAGAAGAGAGTGAAGCACAGGGACCCTATACCTTTGTGGATGATCTGGGCCAGGAAATTACTGTAGAGAATCCGGAAAGGGTGGTGACCCTGATGGGAAGCTTTGCAGAAATCTGGGTACTGGCAGGAGGAGCCGACAGTCTGGTGGGAACCTCTGAGGATACCACCGACAATCGGGAACTGGGAATTCCGGAAACGGCAGTAAATGTAGGAACCTACCAGAATCCCAATATGGAGGAGCTTCTGGCGCTGGATCCGGATCTGGTGATCCTTTCCGCAGAAACCGTCCGTACCGATAACCATATGACCTTAAAGTCTTCTTTGGAGGCAGCAGGCATCCCAGCGGCTTACTTCAGTGTGACCCATTTTGAAGATTACCTGAAAATGCTGAAAATTTGTACGGATATTACCGGTAACAGTGAAGCCTATGAGAAAAACGGACTTCAGGTACAAAAGCAGATCGAACAGATCCTTGCCGATACCGAACTGGGAGAAGAGCCTGCCTTCCTGCTTCTGATCACCTATTCCGGCGGGGTTAGACCTCAGAATTCCGATTCCATGACCGGCCGGATGCTGACCGAGCTGGGAGCCCATAATATCATCGACGACTACCCCAGCCTGCTTACCCAGTTCAGCATGGAAGAGGTGATCGAAGTAGATCCGGATTACATCTTCGTGATCGCCATGGGCAATGATGATGAAGCAACAAGGAAAAATCTGGAAGAAAGTATTGAAAGCAATCCTGCCTGGAGCAGCCTTACCGCAGTGGTAAATGAGCGTTATATTCTTCTTCCCAGAGAGCAGTTTTTGTACAAGCCCAATGCAAAATGGGCTGACAGCTATCAGTATCTTGCTGATCTGATGACCAAATAAAACAGACATGAATGAAAAAAAGAAAAAACAACTGACTAATCAACAAAAAGGAAGGCTGGCCATTCTGGTCACCTTCCTCTTGGTCGTTATTGCCCTGGTTTCAGGCGTGACTATCGGTTCCAGCAACATTTCTCCCGCTGCCTTTTTTGAAGCTTGGGCAAAGGGAGATACCACTGCCTCAGCCTACAGAATCGTGATCCACAGCAGACTCCCCAGAGTGCTGGGGGCTTTACTGGCAGGAAGCTCTCTTGCAGTGTGTGGGAGCATCCTGCAGGCAGTGCTGCAGAATCCTCTTGCCAGTCCCAGCGTGATTGGTGTCAATAACGGAGCCGGTCTTCTGGTACTTTTATGCTCGGCCCTTCTGCCTTCCCGGCCCTCCCTTCTGCCTCTGGCAGCCTTTCTGGGAGCCCTGCTTACGGCTCTGGCCGTATTTGCCCTGGCTATGGGAAAAAGCGTTTCCCGGGTCACTCTGGTGCTTACGGGTATTGCCATGAGCAGCATCCTGGGAGCAGGAATGAACTGCATTATGATCCTGTATCCGGATGCCTATATCGGTGCCAGTACCTTTCTGGTGGGAGGACTTTCAGCAGTAACCTTAAAAAGTCTGGAAGCACCGGTCTGGTATATTCTGATCGGACTATTGCTGGCCATGATGATGAGAAGGGATATGAACATCGTTTCCCTGGGAAGCGATACCGCCAGAAGTCTGGGAATGAGCGTAGGAAGAACCCGGTTTTTGCTGGTGTTTACAGCGGCCATCCTGGCAGGAGCAGCGGTCAGCTTTGCCGGACTCATCAGCTTTGTGGGACTGATCATTCCCCACGGATTCCGGTTTCTGATCGGCAATGACAACCGGTATCTGGTGCCTTCCTGTATTTTTGCGGGTGGAGCCTTCGTCATTCTCTGCGATCTGGTATCCAGAACGGCCTTTGCTCCCTATGAGGTTCCCGTAGGAATCCTGTTGTCTTTCCTGGGAGGACCCTTTTTCATCTATCTGATCATTCGCAGCAGGAGGAGAGTAAATGATTGAATTAAACAGAATTTCCTTTGCTTACCCCGGCTGTTCTCCCTTGTTGAAAGAGGTTTCGGTGAGCTTTCCCAGAGGAAAGATCACCACCATTCTGGGGCCCAACGGATGTGGAAAGAGTACCTTGCTTAAGGTGGCCTGCAATCTGATGCCGGCCACAGAAGGAGAAGTGCTTCTGGAGGGAAAAAGAATCAGGGAAATGAAACCCAAAAAGGTGGCCCGTCAGGTGGCACTGCTTTCCCAAAGCCACCAGCCACCGGAAATCGAGGTGGCAGATCTGGTTTCCTATGGACGTTTTCCTTATCGGAAGTATGGGCAGGGGATCACGAAGGAAGATAAGCGCCATGTTGAAGAGGCCATGGAGAGGGTAAATATGGCAGATTACCGCCATCGTCTGGTAAATAAGCTGTCCGGTGGTGAACGGCAGCGTGCCTATATCGCCATGGCACTGGCTCAGGATACGGAGCTGATCTTTCTGGATGAGCCCACAACTTACCTGGATATCCATATTCGCTTTGAACTGATGGAGCTGGTTCGTGAACTGAACCGGTCGGGAAAGACCATCGTCATGGTTCTCCACGATCTGAATCTGGCTCTGGAATACTCCCATAACCTGATCCTTATGGAAGCCGGAAAAATCGTAACCACCGGAAGCCCGGAGGAAATCATTACCTCAGGAGAAATGGACCGGGTTTTCCAGATCCGGACAAAGATATTTGAAGAACAGGAAAATACATATTATTATTTTGCTCAAAAAGAAGAGTAAAATCCTCATGCAGGAATCTTATTGGAAAAAACAGGAAATAATAGTACCTCCAAAAGCGGCCTCATAGACTGAAAAAAAGGGTATCTGCTTCCACTTGTACGCATTTGCGAAGACAGTGTCCTTCCCACGCGAACTGATTGATCAGTACGTGCAGGGAGGACACTGCTCGTGGCAACAAGCGAACAAGGGAACAGATACCCTTTATTAGTCTATGAAGCTGCTTTTGGCCCCTTTACCCCCGGTGCCGGATCAGCCCCAGGACCTTGGAGCCCTCCATTAGAACAAGGGGCACCAGGATTAGACCCAGCCCGATCAGGTACAGATGGCCCGGCAGGGCGATCAGACCAAAGGCTGTAGCAAGGGGAGTGAACATGACCACAAGCACCAGAATGAGGGAGAGCAGGGCTGCCCGGTTCAGGGTCTTGTTGCCAAAAAAGCCGATCTTGAACAGAGAGTGCTCGGAACGCATATTAAAGGCCTGCAGAACCTGGGAGATAGCCAGAACCATAAAGGCCATAGTCTGTCCGCCGGCCAGCTGTCCGGTGACATTTTCACCGATTCTAAAGGCGATCAGAGAAAGGATACCGAACATAAAGCCCTGAAGAACGATACGGATACCGAAGCCGTGGGCAAACAGCCCCTCTTCTTTGGGTTTCGGAGCCTTCTCCATAATATCCTCCTCTACCGCCTCCATACCTAAAGCAATGGCAGGAAGACTGTCCGTTACCAGATTGATCCACAAAAGCTGCATGGAAAGAAAAGGAGATTTATGCCATAAAAGCATGGCGGTAAAAACGGATACCACCTCACCAATATTGGTTCCCAGAAGGAAGCCCACTACTTTTTTGATGTTGGCATAGATTCCCCGGCCTTCCCGGACAGCATCCACGATGGTGGCAAAATTATCATCCGTCAGGGTCATGTCGGCAGCACCTTTGGCTACGTCGGTTCCGGTAATGCCCATGGCACAGCCGATGTCTGCAGCCTTCAGAGCGGGAGCATCATTGACTCCGTCACCGGTCATGGCAACTACCTGCCCTTTTTTCTGCCAGGCTTTTACGATACGGATCTTGTTTTCCGGAGAAACACGGGCATAGACAGAGATCTTTTCGATCTGTGCATCCAGCTGGGCATCGTCCATCCGATCCAGTTCTACACCGGTAATCGCCTTATCCCCGGAGTGGAGAATTCCCAGCTGGGAAGCAATGGCAGAGGCGGTAACTACATGGTCGCCGGTGATCATTACCGGTTTGATTCCTGCTTTTCGGCAGGTCTCTACAGCAGCCTTTGCTTCCGGGCGGGGAGGATCGATCATTCCCACTAAGCCTAAAAAGGTAAGGTCTTTTTCCAATTCTTCGGGCAGGGCCTCATCAGGGATCAGGGAAAGCTCCTTACAGCCGATAGCCAGTACCCGCAGTGCCTGGGAGCTCATTTCCTCGTTGATTTTTCCGGCCAGAGTCAGATTGCCTTCTATACATAGAGGGGCCATTACATCGAAGGCACCCTTTACGATGGCCAGGATCTTACCGTCAATGCTGTGTACGGTAGTCATCAGCTTCCGGTCAGAATCGAAGGGAATCTCTGCCAGCCGGGGGTGGGCTGCATTCAGAGCTTCTTTTTCCAGACCATTTTTATGGGCAGCCAGAACGATGGCTGTTTCCGTAGGATCGCCGATGTGCTGTTCCTTTCCGTCATGGAAGGTAACGGAGCCGTCACAGCAGAGGGTGGCCAGGCGTAAGAGTCTAAGCACCTCTTCGGAAGCTGAGGAGCCTATATCCTCGGGAGCCGGAAGGCTTTCAGGCCAGGCGGAAACCAGAGTCATCCGGTTCTGGGTAAGGGTACCGGTTTTGTCAGAGCAGATGACGGAGGCACTGCCCAGGGTTTCCACGGCAGGAAGACGGCGGATAATGGCATTTTTACTGACCATCCTCTGAACACCGATGGAAAGAACGATGGTCACGATGGCAGGAAGTCCCTCCGGAATAGCAGAGACAGCCAGAGAAACGGCAGTCATAAAGATCTCTATGGCAGGAATACCATTGACCAGTCCCACCACGAAAATAACCGCGCAGGCGGCCAGAGCCATGATTCCTAAATATTTTCCCAGCTGGGACAGTTTTTTCTGCAGAGGGGTCTGGATGTTTTCTTCCCCTTCCAGCAGGCCTGCAATTTTTCCCATTTCCGTATCCATACCGGTGGCGGTCACCATAGCCAGGGCCGTTCCGTATGTAATACTGCAGCCGGAAAAGATCATATTGTGTCTGTCGCCCAGGGGGGCATCGATGGGAATGGTATCAGCAGCATTTTTTTCTGCCGGCACCGATTCACCGGTAAGAGCGGATTCCTCGGCCTTGAGACTGGCACTGTGGATCAGTCTGGCATCGGCAGGAATGAAATCGCCGGCCTCCAGACGGATCAGATCACCGGGAACCAGCTGTGTGGATTCGATAAGCTCCTCCCGGCCCTCCCGGATAATGCGGGCATGGGGAGCGGAGAGACTTTTTAGGGCATCCAGGGCCTTTTCTGCTTTACTTTCCTGAAGGACACCCATAACGGCATTCAGGATGACGATAATAAGAATCAGGGCAGGCTCAAAAAATTCCTTTGGATTTCCTTCCATGATGGCAATGCCAAAGGAAACGGCTGCTGCTGCAATCAGGATCAGGATCATGACATCCTTAAACTGGTCGATAAAACGCTGGAGATTGCTTCTTTTCTTTTTTTCCTGAAGCCGGTTTTCTCCGTATTGCTGAAGCCGACGCTTCGCTTCAGCCTGGGAAAGGCCGTTTTTGGCGTCGGATGACAGATGCTCCATAACTTCTTCAATAGATTGGTGATAAAGGGTCAATTAATTTTTCCTCCTCCATTTATGGTGATGATAAATGATAATAGTGATAGAGGGATTATAGGGGAAAAAATCCCACAGGGCATTAGACCGAAAGGGGCTTATGTCCTATTTTTTCCCGTTTTTGAAAAAGTATTACTTTTTTGGACAAAAAAGAAAAAATGTCCGGAGACAAAACGGGATATTCTTGAGAAAATTCTTCATTTATGGTATAATCTCCACGTTTGAAAGGGAGAGAAAATGGCCGATTCCAATATAACCAAAAAGGCATTGGCAGCAGCCCTGAAGGAGCTGATGGAAGAAAAGCCTTTTGAAAAGATCAGTATCGGGGACATCTGCGACCGGTGTGAAATGAACCGGAAAAGCTTTTATTACCATTTCCGGGATAAATATGATCTGGTGAACTGGATCTATGATATAGAATTTATCGCTATCGTCAGTAGGAAGGAGTACCCCTCCCTGTGGGATCTGTTGCAGGATCTGTGCACCTATTTTTATGAAAACAGGGGGTTTTACCGGAAGGCCCTTCGGATGGAGGGGCAGAATTCTTTTTCGGAGCATTTCCGGGAATACCTTTATCCCACCCTGTATGCCTGCCTGGAAGGAAGCATTCAGGAAAAGGAAATGCTGGATTTTTATATCACCTTTTTTACCGATGCCTACATCTGTGCCATTGAACGCTGGCTGCTGAAAAAGGAACCGGAGTCACCAAAGAAGCTGCTTAAGGGAATGAAAAACTGTATGAAAAGCTTTGGAGAAACTTAAGGAGCTGCCGGGGGATTCTTTTTAAGAATCCTGTGACAGCTCCCTTTTTATCTCCTTGGGAAAGGCGGTTTTGAGTATGGATTTCAGGTTATGGTCAAAAAAACAGGTGTCAGAGGAGAGATTTTTTTCCTCCAGAGTATACAGCCGTCCCTGAGCGGTGAAACCACCACTGCAGCCATCCTGGGAAATGATACTGTCGATCTTCTGGTTATCCAGATGAAGCTCCAGGAAAATAGCGGCATAATCCTGGCTTAGCCGGAGGGCCTTGATGACCGAATAGAACCGCTGTCTGTCGGGGGCTGGCAGAGAGGGATCGGGACTGAAAAATACGAAGGCGGGATGCAGGTTAAGCAGACCTGCCAGATAGTGGTCGTCTTTTAAAGAAGCTTCCTCTTTCTTTTGGTAAACCAGATGAAGACCGTAGAGAAAACCGCCGGCCCTTAACTCCCGGCAGGCTCGCTCACACTCTGCCTGTTCCTTTTCGCTGTAGATGCAGGTGATCATCAGATTGGGAATATGGGCTGCCCGGGCAAGGAGCTCCTTTTTGATGTATCCGGGAGGACAAAAAAGAACGAAGGCAGAATCGGGGAAGGCGGCGACCAGATTCAGAAGCTGCTCTGAAGGATTCGCCGTATGCAGCTGCCAGGTATGGATACCCAGCTCCTCGCCCTGTCGGATCAGCCGTTTATAAGCAGAAGTATGGGACAAAAAAGTTTCCTGATCAATATCCAGAGAAAGGCACCAGGGAATATTAAAGCCCTCCTCGGCTTCAATGGACCGGATGATCCTGGCACCCCGGGTACAGCCGTTGTAGCCCAGATTCATGCCAAAGGTGACCAGTCGGTCCGTCTCCACGGAATTTACCACATCCGTCACCAGGCGGTAATAGGCACTGTCTTCCCGGCTGAGGGCCTGTCTGGTGGCTTCAAAGAACTGCTGCTGAAATCGTCCGGCAGCAAAATTTAAAGCCATGTCGATCAGGTTACGGATACTCCTTTCGGGATCCTGCTGAATATCCTTGATGGTTCTGCGAACCGCTGTTTCTACCAATACACGGCCAATCTTTTGTTTCATGTTTTTGTTTATCCTTTCCGGCACACTATAGATATATCCTATTCCCTGAAGATACGGAACACAAGGGACAAAAATAAAAAAATGTCTAACGAAAAGATTGAATTCAATTGTGTCCTGTTTTAAAATAGATGCATAAAATTGTCATACAATTCAAGTACGGTATCTACATTAAGGAGGAAGACTTTATGCAGGACATGATCAAAATTACATCAAAGCAGCACCCCAGCGTTGCCCTGAAAGCCATTCCGGGCCATTTTGTTACCCCCAATTCCCATGTAAACTACTACATGGATATGACCACAATAAAAAGTCGTCTGAGTGAGGCCACAGCAGCGGCAAAGGAGCTGAGCACCCGGATTGCAGTGACTACCATAGTGGATACGATAGTATGCATTGACGGCTGCGAGATCATCGGTGCATTTCTGGCAGATGAACTGACCAAGGCAGGGATCTATTCCATGAATGCCCATAAAACGATCTATATTATTACACCGGAAGAGATCAGTACCGGACAGCTGGTGTTCAGAGAGAACTTTATTCCTATGGTAAAAGGAAAAAATGTGCTTCTTCTGATGGCTTCCGTCACCACTGGCCAGACCATCGTTAAGGCCATGCAGACCCTGCGCTATTATGGTGCATCCATCAGTGGGATCAGTGCCGTGTTCAGTATGGCCAACAGCATGATGGGCATTCCCATTCAGGCATTGTTTACCCTGGGGGACATTCCGGACTATAAAGCATATGATCCTGAAAGCTGCAGCCTGTGCAAACAGGGAAAACCTATTGATGCCTTTGCCAATGCCTTCGGTTATTCAAGAATTGAATAGACTTGTGACACATTAATCAAACCCAGATCCAAAAGGAGGACCTGCTTTTGAAAAAGACAAAAAAAATAGGAAAAAAAGCATTTATTCTGGCCCTGAGAATCGGTATCGGCAGCAGTACCGCTCTGACTCTGGCCAGTCTGCTGAATCTGCAGAATGCAGCTTCGGCAGGTATCATTACCCTGCTGACCATTCTCTCTACCAAGTGGGAGACCATACGCCTGTCCTGGGCCAGAATTGTGACCTACGCTATTGCGACTACACTGGCCTTCATCCTCTTCCACCTGCCCATTGATCCCTGGTTTATGTATGCAATCTACATATTTATTTTGGTATTGATCAATGAAGCCATGGATTGGAAGAGTACACTTTCTGTAAATGCAGTAATCGGAACCCATTTCCTGTTAACCAGAGATTTCAGCGTGGAATTTATCCTGAATGAATTCATGCTGGTGCTGATTGGAATCATCGTAGCCTTTGTGGTGAATATGTTCCGCCATAACCGCAGCCATCGGGCTCATATTATCAATCATATGCGCAGGGTGGAACAGCGGTTAAAGGATATTGTAGAAGAAATGGCCGGCTATCTGAGAAATCAGGAGGGCTGTGAGGATGTGTGGGCCGATCTGGAAAATCTGGAAAGTGATATTAAGGATTACATTTTGGAGGCCTATGAATATGAAGGGAATACCTTCCATTCCAACAGCGGTTATTACCTCAGTTATTTTGAGATGCGCCTGGAGCAGTGCATGGAATTCTACACCCTCCATACGGAGATGAAACGGATGCGGACGCGGCCCTGCCAGGCGGAAGTGATCGCCGATTATATGCTTTATTTAAAGGACTATATTATGGCCGATAATTATCCCCAGGAACAGATGAAGAAGCTGGAAGAGCTGTGGGAAGAGATGCGCAGGAGTCCTCTGCCTGAAAGTCACGAGGACTTTGAAGACATGGCCATTCTGTATCATGTGATCAGTCAGCTGGAGGCCTTCCTGGAGCATAAGTATAATTTTATACAGAGTCTGAATGAACACCAGAAGAAGAACTACTGGTAGATGAAGAAAGGAATTTTTCTCTCCTGAGAGCTCCTGACAAGAGTGGGAAAAGCACGTAAAATCGGCTAAAAACAGTCAAGTTTAACAAGTTAAAGTGATAGCAGACAAAACGGCCTTGAGAATGAAAATTATCTGAAATTTCGTTGACAAAAATAACAACTGACTTTATAATTATAAACTAAGAGTGAATAGCCGAAAAGAGACTGGAATTGATCGATCGATAATTCGGTTCACCGTACAAAGGAAAAGGAGCGGAGAATTATGGCTAAAGAGGTACAGGAGAAGAAAAAAGCAGTAGGAAGTATAGGAACAAGGCTTAACAAAGGCTACATGACGGTAATCATGATGATGATCGTCTCCGGTGTAGTGGGAATTATCGGTCTGGCGGTGCTGAACAACAGTCTGAACAGTTTTATCAATGGTTCCAATCTGGCGGATACGGCAGTAAAGATGTGCCGTATCGACGTGAATATTGCGGCGAGAAATGTCCGTGAAATGTATATTGATAATGATAAGGCTAACTGGTCAGCTTACAGGGCCAAGGTAGATGAGAAGACGGCTGCCATCGGCGAACAGCTGGAGATCCTGGAACAAACCGGAGTGATCGATGCCAGTAAAGTACAGGAATATTCCAATAAGCTGGATGCCTGGTGTGTCATCGGCTATGATATTATGGATATGATCGAAGCCGGCAAAACTACAGAGGCAAGGGAGGCTATCGTAAACCGGTGCGCACCTGCTCTGGATGAAGTAATCGCACTTTCCCTCGAGCTGGATTCGGTGACTGACGAATTGATGAAGGCTTCTGAAGCGTCAGCAGCAACCGTTTTCATGATTGCTCTGATCGCGATTATTGTTTTGATCATTGTGGCTGTTATCGCAGCACGTCGTATCGGCAACAATATTGTAAATTCTATTGTCGGACCGCTCAAGGAAGTGGAAGAGGCCTCCAAGGAGCTGGCCAGAGGAAATCTTCATGTCAATGTTACCTATGAAGGAAAAGATGAAATTGGAACCATGGCTACCAATCTGGAATCTGCCATCGTCACCCTCCGCTCCTATGTAGATGATATCTCTGCCCATATGGAGCAGTTCTGCCAGGGGGATTTCCGTGTGAAGCCTCAGAGCGAATGGCTGGGAGATTTTAAGACCATCTTGAAATCCTTCAAGGATTTTGAGAAGAATATGGCGGACACCGTGAACGGAATCAAGGCAGCCTCTGACCAGGTAGACAGCGGTGCCGATCAGGTATCCCAGAGTGCCAACGAACTGGCTCAGGGTGCTTCTGACCAGGCAAGCATTACCGAAGAGCTGATTGCTACCGTTGAGACCATTTCCCAGCAGATTTCTGATAATGCAAAGAATGCCAAGGATATCAGCAAGGATGTGGAGAATGCAGGTATTGCCATTGATAACAGTAACGTGAAGATGCAGGAGATGGTAGATTCCATGAATGAGATCGACCAGACCTCCAGACAGATCAGTAAGATTATCGACACCATTAACAGTATTGCATCCCAGACCAATCTGCTGGCACTGAATGCTTCTATCGAGGCAGCAAGAGCAGGTGAGGCGGGAAGAGGCTTTGCGGTAGTTGCGGACCAGGTATCCGTTCTGGCAGCACAGAGTGCGGAAGCAGCTAAAGAGTCCAACGTTCTGATCGAATCCTCCGTGGAAGCGGTTGCCAAAGGTATGGTGATTGCCAAGGATACTGCCCAGCAGCTGGAGAATGTAGCAGATTCAGCCAGAAACGTTACTGCTGAAGTAAGCAGGGTGGCGGATGCGCTGGCAGCTCAGACTGAGGCCTTTGAACAGATCAACAGCGGCGTAGAACACATTAATGATGTGGTACAGACCAACTCTGCAACCAGTGAGGAATGTGCGGCAGCCAGTGAAGAAATGAGCAGCCAGGCAAGTATGCTGGCTGAGCTGGTAGCCCAGTTTAAGGTCAAAGGCTAGTGTACTGACACGTTGCTAATTAGTATAACAGTACTGTCTATGACAACATCTGCGGTGTTGTCATCAGTCAGCGATGTCACATTGATCATTAACCTGGCAGCACACTGGAAGAACAGGGATGATTTGACGGTTTATAATTTTATAAGGAAGATTCATATGACGGACTGCAGAATTCTGCAGTCCGTTTTACTTTACAGGAAGAACCGTTGACTTTTCTAACGATGTAAAAGGTACTGCCCTTCGGTGGGGTTTTGTGAGCAGGGAAAAAATAAACTAAAGTTTCCATTCCAGTATCCGATAAACATAATAAGGAAAAGTTAACCGAGTATGTTTCCATAGAGAAGTTAGGAGGGAATTTATGCGTATAGATGCTTATCAGCAGATTCAGCAGGTGTATGGAGCCAAGCAGCCTCAGAGGCTGCAGAAGAACAACAGAACCCAGGCTCAGGATCAGCTTTCGATCAGCAGTAAGGGCCAGGATATCCAGACGACTAAGAATGCTCTGGACAATACCCCTGACGTAAGAGAAGAGGTGGTGGAGAGCCTGCAGAGCAAGATAGAAGCAGGCACCTACAAGGTGGGAGTTGATGCCTTTGCCAACCATCTTTTTGCAAAGTATAACGAATTACATTTAGGAAGTTTTTAAGGGCTGTGACCCTTCGGGAAAAATGGAGTTAATCAGGAGGGACTTTCAGTGGCCAGTTTAATGGAGGATTTAATTTCAGTCTTGCAGGAAGAAACGAAGGAGTACAGCAAGCTGCTGGAATTGTCCATGAAGAAGACTCCCGTTATCGTAGCGGGAGATTTGGAAAGCTTACAGCATATCACGGATGAAGAACAAACCATTGTCGCAAAGCTCAATCGCCTGGATGCCAAACGGGAAGAGGTGACGGGGGATATTGCCAATGTATTAAACAGGGATGTTAAGACGCTGAAGCTGGCAAACATAGTAGACATGTTAGCGAGTAGACCTGTGGAGCAGAACCAGCTGGCACAGACTCACGATGAGTTGAAGCTGGTGGTAGAACAGATGACCAGAGTAAACGAGCAGAACAGAGAGCTGATTGAACAGTCTCTGGAGCTGGTCGAATTTGATCTGAATCTGATCCATTCTTTGAGGTCAGCACCACAGACTGCCAATTACACCAGAGGAGCCTATGTGGACGGAAGCTCAATTGGGATCAAGGTGGGGAATTTTGATGCAAAGCAGTAACATCTTTAGTTTAAGGAGGCGAGAACAATGGGATCATTAATGGGAAGTTTATATATAGGTGTATCAGGTTTACAGACAAGTCAGAATGCCTTAAATACTACTGCACACAATATGACCAATGCGGATACAAAGGGTTATGTCCGCCAGCAGGTGCAGCTGGGAACAAGGTTCTATAACACGATTGCAGTCACCCCCCGGGCAGTATCCAATCAGCAGCTGGGACTCGGTGTAGAATATTCCAAGGTAAAACAGATCAGAGATTATTTCCTCGACCAGACCTATCGAAAAGAGTCCGGACGACAGGCCTTTTATGAAGTATCAGCGACAGCACTGGAGGAGATTGAGAACCTTCTGGATGAAATGACAGGAGAGTCCTTCCAGCTGTCTTTGGAGAATTTATGGACAGCTGTACAGGAGTGCTCCAAGGACCCTGACAGTGTGGTAACACAGGGGCTGCTGGTTCAGCGTTCTTCCCAGTTTCTGGAAAGAGCCCAGCTGGTGTACCAGGGACTGGTAGATTATCAGGACAATATGAATACCCAGATTTCCGGTAAGGTGGATACCATCAATAAGTACGCAAAGCAGATTCTGGCTTTGAATGAATCCATTATCAGGATTGAGGGCGGTAAACAGGAAGAGGCCAATGACTTAAGGGATGAGAGAAACCGTATCCTGGATGAGCTGGGAACCATGGCCAATATCAGTTATGCAGAGGATATTCTTGGCAACGTCAGCGTGCAGATTGAAGGTGTAGATCTGGTTAAGGGTGAGGTAGCTTACGAGATCGGACTTTATGAAGATAAGAATACCGGCTTTTTCACCCCCTTCTGGGTACAGAATGCTACCTATACCGTTAACGACAGAGGAGAAAAAGAATATAACATCGACGGAGCAGAGGTATTTAATCTGAATGTTGTCATTTCTTCCGATCTGAATACGGATATCGGAAGCCTGAAATCCATGCTTCTGGCCAGAGGTGACCACCATGCAGATTATCGTGATCTGGCAGAGGATAAATACGATCATTCCGTCAGCCAGTCCGTGATCATGAACGTGCAGGCAGAATTCGATCAGCTGATTCATAACGTATGTACAACGATCAATAAGGTTTTTGCCGACGCAGCCCAGGCAGCAACGGACAAGAATCCGGACAGCACCTATTTAAGAGATTCAGAAGGAAAACCGATTCAGTTTTTCCAGAAGATCGGCTCTGATGGATATACTCAGGATGCTAATGGAGACTGGGTGTATAACGACGAGGATCCAAATGTTTATGCCACTACCTACTCTGTGGCAAATATGCAGATGAATCCGGAGCTTCTGCAGAGTCCCGGTATGCTGGGTCTGAAGCAGATCGATGATTCCATAGATTATGAGATCATGGAAGTGCTGAAGGACAAGTTTATGGAGGAGTCCAACGTACTCAATCCCCATGTAAAGAAAAAGACGAATTTCGTTGATTATTATGGTGATCTGGTTGCCCAGGTAGCCAACTCCGGTAAGGTGTATAAGAGCATCCTTTCCAACCAGGAGGCTACAGTAAATGCTACCTTTACCGCAAGAGAGCAGGTGATCGGTGTATCCACTGATGATGAGCTGACCTACATGGTAAAATTCCAGAATGCTTACAATGCATCCAGCAGGTACATCAATGCCATTAATGAAATGCTTGCCCACATCATCAATACTCTTGCCGTATAAAAGCGGATGATTCATGATACATAAGAAAAGGAGGCAGACCATATGCCATCTCAATTTTTTGGATTAACCATCGGATATTCAGGCCTGCTGGCAGCAAATGCAGCTCTGAATACAACGGGGAACAATATATCGAACGTAGAAACGGAAGGCTATAGCCGTCAGCAGATTAAGCAGGCAGCAGCCGATGCGCTCAGGGTATTTACAGATTACGGCTGTGCTGGTGCCGGTGTAGAGGTACTGGCTATTGAGCGGATCCGGGATGAATTTTACGATGTAAAATACTGGAACAACAGCACCAGTGCCGGTGAATACAGTATGAAGTCCTACTATATGAAGCAGATTGAGGACTATTTTACCGATGACAGCACCATCGAAGGCTTCAAAACCATTTTTGACAGTATGATGAATGCCCTGGCAGAGGTGGAAAAGCAGTCCGGCTCTGACAGCACCAAGCTTGCTTTTGTAGGAAGAGCATCCAGCCTTTGCGACTATTTTAACAGTACAGCAGCTAATCTGGAGCAGGTACAGAAGGACGCCAATCAGGAAATTAAGATCAAGATCGATGAGATCAACTCCATAGCAGAGGAAATTGCGACTCTGAACAAGCAGATCAACGTTATTGAAATTGATGGCAAATCCAATGCCAATGAGCTTAGAGATGCCCGTTCCGTATTGCTGGATGAGCTTTCTGCCATTGTAGACATGGAAGTGATCGAAACACCGATCACTGATACCAACAATCCGGATCGTTATACAGGAGCTCATCGTCTCATCGTAAAGATTGCGGGAGGCCAGACCCTGGTGGATGGTAATGACTACAGGACTATGGAGTGTGTGGCAAGGGCAGAAGAGGAGAAGATAAATCAGTCGGATATCGATGGACTTTACGATGTATACTGGGTAGCTAACCGCCTTACCGGAGAACTGGGAGATGAATTCAGCCTTTATAATGCCAGTCTGGGTGGAGAACTGACGGGTCTGATCCAGATGCGTGACGGCAACAATGGAGAGAACTTCCAGGGAACCGTTACCGACATCAATACGCTTCAGCCGGGTGCAGACGGTAAAATTTATAAAGAGGTTAAGGTCAAGGTAACCAACGACTATCTTCTGGATATGAATAAATGTACCCTTTCCGACAGCGGCGGAAAGATTAATCTGGGAAATCAGATTTATTACTATACTAAATGGTCTTTTGATGCAGACAAGAAGGAATATACCTTTACCATTGATGAAAGTCCAAACGATGCCAACCTGACCAGCAACCGTCTGGGCAAAGAGGCTTCTATAGGTGCCAGTCTGCAGTATCAGGGAGTACCTTACTATATGGCTCAGATGAATGAGTGGGTAAGGACCTTCTCAGAAGCCTTCAACAAGATTTTAAATGAAGGCTACGATCTGTACGGCGATCCCGGCAATCTCATGTTTACCGGAGACATGGAAACCGGCGAAGAGCAGTATCGTTTTGATGAAGGTCTTGTTGATGGTGGTAAGAGAACCCTTTCTGTAGATGATGACAGCTACTACCGTCTCACGGCCAAGAATTTCAGCATTCTGGATGCCATGGTTACAGATCCGGATCTGTTGGCCACCAAGGTGGGGCAGACAGAAGGTGTGGACGAATACAAAAATGTGGAACGCCTGGTAGAGATGATCAATGATGAAACGAAGCTCAGCTTCAGAGGGGCAGCGGCATCGGAGTTTCTGACCTGTATTCTTTCAGATATTGCCCTGAATGCCAACAGTGCGGATACCTTTTATGCCAACTACACCAATATGGGAAACAGCATTGATAACCAGAGATTATCCATTTCCGGAGTAGACCAGGATGAAGAGGCCGTAAATCTGGTAAAATACCAGAATGCCTATAATCTGGCCTCCAGAATGATCCAGACCATGACAGAGGTCTATGACCGGCTGATTCTGGAAACCGGAGTATAATGTCAGAGGCTGCCCGGCAGCAGAAGGAGAAAACAGATGAGAATTACGAATAAGGTTATGCAGAATAACTCCTTAAATAATATCAATACCAATAAGCTTTTACAGGACAGATTGAGTACACAGATGTCCACCCAGAAAAAAGTGAACAGACCTTCCGATGACCCGGTGGTTGCTGTCCGTGCACTCCGTCTCAGAACCAATGTTAATCAGATCAACCAGTACTATGGGAAAAACGTACCGGATGCAAAGAGCTGGCTGGATCTGACGGCAGATGCTATTTCTTCCATGACGGAAGTGGTGACCAGCATGTATGAAAATGCCACCAAGGGAAGCAATGAGAATCTGACCACAGAGGATAAGGAGATTATCCTTACCCAGCTGAAATCCCTCAGGGATGAGGTATATTCTACCGGTAATACAGACTATGCGGGACGTTACATTTTTACCGGCTATCGTACCGATACCACCCTTACCTTTACCGAGGATACCACCAAAAAGTATTCCATTACGGAGCAGGTGGATAAGAGTGTTCTGGATACCATTTCTTATGTGGGTACGGGCGATCTTCTGGACATTACCGAAGCGAACTTTGAAAATATGAATGTGATCGAAGAAGATCATATTTCTACGAAAGAGATTCACCGTCTGCGTATCTCCTATCAGGATGTGGATGATGGTACGGTTCCGGTAATCAGTTATAAGGAACACGATGCAGCAACTGACACTTACGTGGAGAGGCGGGTTGAGTGTGATGTGGCTTCTCTGTACGATGTTCCCAGCCCCTATGAAAATGACTATGCGACAGGCGGAGCCTATGCAAATAAGGCTGTCCTGATTAAGGAGACCGGAGAGATTCTTCTGGGAGATGATCTCTATGGAAAGCTGATGGCGACCAAGGACAATCTGGCTACCACAGGGCTGGACGAAGACGAGGGAGAGATTCGGGTGACCTATCAGAAATCAGACTGGAAGGATGGGGATCTCAGGCCGGAGCATTACTTCGCCTGTACCCATATTGTGGGTGCCGCACCGGATGCAGCTAAGGATATCGTCTATAATCCCGACTATCTGAAGGGGATTGAAGAAAAACAGGGAATCGAATACGATGTGGGACTGAATCAGAGAATTCAGGTGAATACAACGGCAGATGAAATCTTTACCCATGCTGTGGGTCGTGATGTGGACGATATGATTGCCTCCATGGAAGAAACGCTTGCCATAGAAAAGATGGTGGCCAAGCTGAAAGGGCTGCTGGAAATTGAAGATAATGTGAATGACACCAATAAGAAGGCAAAGCTGGAGGAGCAGCTGGAGGCTGCTGAGAAGGCACTGACCTTCTCCAATGAAAAAACTCAGAAACTGTTTGAAAGCTGCATTACCAAGATGCAGGGGCATCTGGATACGGTGAATCTGGCTTCTACGGAAAACGGAACCAGAGGTCAGAGACTGGAGCTGATCAGCAGCCGTCTGATGAGCCAGAAGACCAATTATGAGACCCTGCAGTCTGAGAATGAGGATGCGGATATTACGGAAGTAGCGATCCGTTTAAGCAGTGCAGAGCTGACCTATAATTCTTCTCTGATGGCTACGGGAAAGATCTTACAGAACAGTCTGATGAACTTTATCTAAGGAGGACAGGATGAAAATAGAAACCAGAGTTTTTGGTGTGATCGAAATTGATGACAGTAAGATTATTCATTTTCCTGGAGGAATCATCGGTTTTCCCGAAATGACGGATTTTGCTCTGGTGCATGATGAGGAAAAAGGAAAGGATGTACCTATCCGCTGGCTGCAGTCTTTACAGGAAGCACAGTTTGCCATGCCGGTAATGGATCCTCTCCTTGTGGCGAAGGACTACAATCCGGAGGTGGAGGATGAACTGTTAAATCCACTTGCCATTACGGATTCCCAGGAGGTTCTGGTACTGGTAACCGTCAGCGTTCCCAAGGATCTGACGGCCATGAGTGTCAATCTCCAGGCACCTCTCATTATTAATGCCCAGAACAGGAAAGCAGCGCAGGTAATTGTGAATACAGATATTTACCCGGTTAAATACTACATTTATGATATTTTGCAGAAAATGAAGAAGGAGGGTGAATAGATGCTGGCACTTTCCCGCAAGAAAAATGAGGCTCTGGTCATTAACAATAATGTGGAGATAACGATTTTAGAGGTTAAGGGGGATCAGGTGAAGATAGGAATTGAAGCGCCCAAGGAGGTTCCGGTCTACCGTAAAGAGGTTTATCTGCAGATCCAGGAGGCTAATAAGGATGCTTTGGCCAATACCATCAGCCAGGAGAATATGGATGCGCTGAAGAACTTATTTTAAATTCAGGTAAACTTTCAGGGTGTTTTTTCCGATAAAATAACTAGAAACACAAACTTAGATGTCACACGGAGGTGATTAACTATGGGAATGGAACCATTAAGCAGTATTTCAACACTTCAGGCTCAGCCCATGACGAAAACTGTGCCTGCACCCAAGGCAAGTAGCGAGACCATGGAAGGGAACACTACTAATACGACGACAGCAGTACCTAAGGTAGACAATACGACCACTGCCGTAGCGAGGAAACAGGACAGTGATGGTAAACAGGGGTACGAGAATCAGGAACAAAACAGCCAGAACAGTCATGAGGCATTGAAGAAGGCTGTAGAGAACATCAATAAGAATTTAAGTAATTCTGAAGCAATCTTTGGTTTTCATGACGATACCAACCGGGTCACCATTAAGATTGTAGATAAGAGTACGAAGGAATTAATCAGAGAACTGCCGCCGGAAAAGACGCTGGATATGATTGCCAAGGTATGGGAGTTAGCCGGGCTTCTGGTGGATGAGAAGAGATAGGAGGAGTTGCCATGGCAATTAGAATAACCGGTTTGAATTCCGGCCTGGATACCGAGAGCATCATCAGTGCTCTGGTAGAAGCAAAATCGACCAAGAAGAATAACCTGATCAAGGCACAGACCAAGCTGGAGTGGAAACAGGAAGCGTGGAAGGAGCTCAATACCAAGGTATATTCCTTCTACACGAAGACACTGAGCAATATGCGTCTTCAGAGTGACTATACCAAGAAGGCCACCAAGTCTACGGATGAAAGCATTGCTACCGTAATTACCGGAACAAATGCAGTAAACGGTGCACAGACCTTGGAAGTAGAGAGTCTGGCCAAGACCGGATATCTGACCGGTGCAGAGCTGAAAACTGGTTCAAGCGGAAGCCAGACGAAGGCCAGTTACACTGGTGCTACCAAATTGTCTGATATGGAAGGCTTGTCCGATGCAGTTGGTAAGAAGTTGACAGTGACAGCAGGAGGTAAGGATACTGAGATTGAAATTACCGACGGTATGACCATCAACGATCTGGTAACGAAGCTTAAGAGTGCAGGACTCAATGCCAGTTTTGATACGAAGAATCAGCGTTTCTTCGTAAGCTCCAAGGAGAGTGGTGAAGCCAATAACTTCACCATTACATCCAGTGATGCAGTCACAGGTACGGACGGAAAAATAACTTCTTCTGATCTGTTAAGCGGACTTGGATTTATTGGCGGAGATTCCACCAAGATTGAAGGCAGCGATGCCAAGATAAAATTAAATGGAGCTACTTTTGAATCCGATACCAATACCTTCGAGATCAACGGTCTGACCATCAGTGTTACCGGAACGACAGAAGCCGGTAAGCCCATTACTCTGACTACCGGTGATGATACTGAGGGCATCTATGATATGATCAAGAACTTCTTTAAGGAGTATAATGAACTGATCATTGAGATGGATACTCTCTATAATGCAGACTCTGCCAAGGGCTATGAGCCTCTTACGGATGAAGAAAAAGAGGCTATGTCCGAAAAGGAAATCGAGAAGTGGGAAGAGAAGATCAAGGATTCCATTCTTCGTAAGGATTCCACACTGAGTACCGTATCCTCCGCAATGAAGCAGATTATGCTTCAGGGTGTAGAGATGGCTAATGGAAGCAAGGTATATCTGAGTGACTTCGGCATCAATACGCTGGGCTATTTTACAGCAGCAGATAATGAGAAGGGTGCTTACCATATTGATGGTGATCCGGACGATGCCAATACCTCCACTAATGCTGACAAGCTGAAGGCGGCGATTGCTACGGATCCGGAGAAGGTTACCGAGTTTTTCTCCAGTCTTACCAAGAACCTGTACAGTAAGCTGACGGATCTGATGAAGCGTACAAGCTACAGCAGTGCATTCACTCTGTATGATGATAAGCTGATGAAGGATGAGTACAGCGATTATACGACCCAGATCAAGAAGCAGGAACAGCTGATTTCCGATTATGAGGATCGTTATTATAAACAGTTCTCCGCTATGGAGACAGCACTGGCGAAGATCAATTCCCAGCAGAGTGCAATTTCCGGTCTGTTCGGTATGTAAGACAGGATGAGTTTAATGAAGGCCATTGAATAAAAAACAATGGCCTTTTTTCTTTATAATTAGGCGGGGACATGGTTGCAATCATGTATAAATCTGGTGTATAATCTGGTTAACGGAGTTTATCAAGGAGGATAAAGAGGCATGGCATTACCCAGCGCTTATGAGAAGTACAACAACAGTAAAGTTTTAACCGCATCACCGGCAGAGCTGACGCTGATGCTCTATGATGGAGCGATCAAGTTTTGTAATATTGCCATTATGGGGATTGAAGAAAAGAATATCGAGAAGGCTCATAATAATATTATCCGGGTACAGCGGATCATTGAAGAATTTCGTGCCACTTTGGATCGGCGTTATCCTGTAGCGGCAGATTTTGATCGGGTATATGTATACCTCCTGCGCCGCCTTGTAGAAGCTAATCTGAAGAAGGATAAGGCTATTTTGGAAGAGATCAATATGCATCTTCGTTCCATGAGAGATAACTGGAAGGAGATCATGCGTGTTAACAGGGAGAATCAGGCAAAATGATGAACAGCTACCTACAGATTTTACAGGATGGTCTGAAGAAAAAGCTTGAAGTATTGGTGAAGATAGAGGAGAAGAGCCGTAGGCAGGCATTTCTTCTCAAAGAAGAAAAGGTATCCTTTGAAGCCATTGATAAGAACATGGATGAAAAGGCGGCTCTGATCGAAGAACTGGAGAATCTGGATTCCGGATTTGAGAGTCTTTATGAGAAGATCCGGGATGAGCTTATTCCTGAGAAGGAGAAGTACAGGGAAGAGATTCGCAGTTTGCAGGAATTGATTGCCAGGGTAACCGAACGGAGTGCATCCATTCAGGCAATTGAGGCCCGCAACAAATCGGAGATGGAAATGGCCCTCAGCAGGGAGAAGAAGGTGCTCCAGAGTAAGAGGAATGCTATGTCAGTGGCTACCGATTATTACCAGAATATGAATAAGGTAAAAAATGTGGGACCACAATTTTTAGATAAGAAGAAATAGGTAGCTGCGGAGGCATTGAATAGCTGTAAACACAGAATCAGGATAATGAGAAGAAGGCAGGTGTATTTGTGGAGAGTTTTCGCAGATGCACCTCTTTTGGTGTAGATACTTAAGGAAATACTGATTTAATCAGCGCTTCCTTAAGTTTATCCTGAAGCCGGAAAGGATTTTGAAAAAGATGGGGTTGAAAAGGTGATAAAGAGAAGAAAAACAGGATTTTGTCTGTGGTTTATCCTGCTGCTTTTGTTGTTGACAGGCTGCTTTTCAGGGAAGGAAGGACTTCGGAGTGAGGCGACCCAGGGCGTACAGAGACAGAAGGAAGGAATTCAGAGTGAGGCAACCCAGGGCGTACAGAAGCAGGATGAAGAAAACCACAGTGAGGAGATTCAGGGTGAGGAGAACCACAGTGGGGAGAACCAGAGCGGGGAAATCCACAGTGAGGAGGGACCTGTATTTACCGGAGCAGAAGCAATCTATTCGGTGAGAGGAGAGCACATTGACTATTTAAAGCAGATCAGGGCTTTTGATGCAGAAGGAAATGAGCTGACGGAGGAGATACGTGTGGATGCCTCGGAAGTGATTCAGGATGAATGCGGAGAATATGAGGTGCATTTCAGTGTAGAGGATGGGGGAGGAAGAACAGCCGGGATCAGCTGCAGAGTCTATATTGTAGAGGGGACAGAAGCTGTGTCCCTTTATCTCACAGAGTATGAACCGGCTTTTGTCCGTATCAGCAGCAAGAAGGATGGCAGTGTAGTATGGGGCAGTGGTTTTCTTCTGGATATGGATGAAAAATATCTTTATTTGATAACCAATGCACATGTGGCTTTACAGCCGGAGGTACAGGTGTATTTTTATGAAGGAAGCCGGGCTGTGGGCGAAGTGCAGGGAAGGAAGGAGGAACCGGACATGGCAGTGGTCAGAGTCAGCAGAGAGGAAGGATTTCCGGAAGGGATAGTGACCGTAGATGCCAGTCTGTCCCATTGGAACAGCCTGGACCCGGAAAATCTGCCGGCAGTGGGGTACTGCTGCAATCGTGAGGATGGGAGCTCGTGGCTGGAAAAGACAGGAGTTCTTTTGGGAAAAGAGGAGAGGATGTGGGCTCTGGATTATCCCGTAGTCAGCTATACCGCCGAGAATCTGCCGGGAGCTTCGGGTTCGGCCATAATAGACGAATCCGGCAAGCTGACCGCCATGGCTCTTGGCGTATCCGAGGAAGCGGATAAAACAGCCTACTGGGGAATCAGATTGCCGGATATTTTGGATTTTTATGAAGAGGTTACGGGTGATCGGGCTGGTTATTGAGCACTTATAAAAGATTACTGGTGGTCGGGCTGGTTATTGAGCCTTGATGAAGAGGTTACCGGTAATCCGGCAGGTTACTCGGCCTGATCACCGAAGAAATAGCCGAAGCGGTCTGCAATGGCCTGTATACCTTTTTCATTCAAATGGTAATCATTTACCAGATATTCATCACGGGTATCTATTCTGATCACACCATAATAGAGATCGATGTAGGAAACACCAGTGTTTAAGATTACATTCATCTGGTAATTCAGGTAATCGGGAATTGTCCCGTTTCCTAAATTGTGAATATCTCCATCCACATAAAAATCATCTATGGTTTTGCCGCAGGCAGGGGTGGAGAGAATGACCGTACGGATATGGGGATATGCCTCTTCAATAAGCTCCAGGGAGGCATTCATGGAACCGCTCCAGGTGACCAGATTACTGTCATTATTGGGGTCGTACAGAGGACGGTGATCAATGTAGTCGGACAGATCGTACATAATGATCAGCATGTCCACTGTGGAGAAATCCAGACCTTTTAACATTTCTACGGTTTTGACAGCTTCATCGGAAAGAGAAGCTGCAGCAGCCTCCATAGTGGAAAAATCTCCGCTGGAGATAGCCTGGGCAATGGAGTAGAGGCTTACTCCATCATTAGGATAGTCCGCCTGGTAGGTTTCATGTTTTAAACTCTGGAAGGAGTCGGCAAAGGAAGCATCATAGGCTACACCATCTACCTGTGCTGCCAGAGCCTGTGCCAGTCCGCCCTCTCCCTTATTGTCGGCAAAGGGTGAGTTGCCCAGACAGAGCAGGGTGGTCACACCGTCATCCACATGGCCCTCAAGCCGGGAGGAACTCATGGGCTGAATGTGATCCATGGTTTCGATATCGAACTGGGAGGTGTCCTCATTGGGATCGTATTGGGATTCTTCCCCCATATTCCAGATCCACAGCCTTACGGCAGCAAAAAGAAAAAGTACCAGAATGACGATAAAAAAAATCAGATGAAAATTAAAACCTTGCTTTTTTTCCATAAAATAATCCTTTCTGAATTGCCTGTAAAATACAGCAATCACTTGCTAAAAAAATAGCCTTAAGCTACTATACATGATAGGAGAAAAAAAGTCTACGTCCGCAGATAATCTTAAGATTTTTTTTCGATTCGGAAAGAGGGAGGAAAAAGATGAATGCACAGCTGAAACAGCTGCTTCTTTTGCAGGGAGCGGTGATCATTTATACACTGTCCGGAATCATGGCTAAATTTGCAGCCGGGGCAGTCGGGATGGAAGATATATTGCTTTTTTTTGGTCTGGACCTTTTTTTTCTGGGAGTTTATGCTCTGATCTGGCAGCAGATGATCAAGCGATTTTCGCTGTCAGTGGCCTATGCCAACCGGGCGATGGCCCTGTTATGGTCAGCACTCTGGGCAAAGCTCATTTTTGGGGAGGAGATAAGCCTGAAGCAGATTGCAGCAGTTGGTCTGGTTGTGGCAGGAATTCTGATCGTCAACAGTGACAGGGAGGATTCCGAAAATAAGGAGGAAAGGGCATGAAGCTTTACTATTTTTTTCTGGCCGTCTGCTCAGTGTGTATTGCTTCCTTTTCCCAGGTGCTTCTGAAAAAGGGAGCGGGGCGGACCTATACCTCGAAGCTGAGAGAATATCTGAATGGTTATGTGATCGGCGGCTACGGTATGCTGTTCGTTTCTATGATCCTGACCATACTGGCCTACAGACATCTTTCCTATCTTAGTGTACCCGTCGTGGAGGCTCTGGGTTATGTCCTGGTCCCTCTGCTGGGAGTTTTGGTTTTTGGAGAGAGGATAACTATACGAAAGACAGCAGGTATCCTCTTTATTCTGGCCGGAATTATGTTGTACTACAGTTAGCAGTGGGAAGGGCCTGTTCCTTGTACCATTTATTGTACTTGTACATGCGATAGGTGGTGCGAAGCTCCTTCAGTGAAGCTTCGTTGCTGCACAGATCGGTGAGCAGCCTGCGTTCGGCGGGGTTGAGTCCGGCATATTCCAGATAGGACATCTGAAGCTCGGTGAGAGATGTGCTGCATCTGGGACAGACCATTTTGTGGCCGTTCAGCATATGGATACGGTTGCAGGTTTTACAAAAATGAACATACATCATGGCAAAGCTCCTTTTCTTTACAGCGGCAGTAGCGAAGCAAGGGGTTAAAGAGTTACTGATTTGATTCTATTTTGGCAGATTTTGCGGTATCGCTCAACCGATAATGGTCGTGAACATTCGCCAAATTGTGGTAATTTTCACTAATGGTTGAAGGAAAAGCAAGATAGTGCTATAATGATACCGTTTTACATAAAGATTTCTCGAAAAATACCCAATAAAAAGTGGATGAATACCGTTAAATCAGGGAGGAATATATGAAAAAAAGAAAAAAGGGAGAAAAAATAACCCGGGATGTAGTGGATACAGATCAGGAGCTGGAATTGATCGATCTGGACGAAACTTCGGGCTGGTCTATGCTGGATGTGGTAAGCGGGCTGGAAGAAGCCGGTGAGGAGGAAGGTGTTCCTGAGAAAGCCGGCGGCAAAAAAGCCTGTACTATGGAAGCTTCTGAGGAGCTTGTGCCTGAGAAGTTGGCGGAAAAATCGAAAATGGAAACGGCCGCTGATCCACAGAAACTTTTCATCCGGGGGGCAGAGGCTGCCGAAGGAGCAGGTGAAAAAACGGAGCAGATGTCTGCGGATGAAGAAGATTTGGAATATGTGTCTTTAGATGATGACCTGGAGTATGTGTCCATGGATGATGAAAAAGAGGAGTGGACAGAAACCTCTGAAGAAGGAACAAAGAAGGGGTGGGCAGAAGCCGATGAGGATGATGATCTGGAGTATCTGTCCATGGATGATGAGGAAGAAGAGGAGGAAGAGGAAGCCGTATCCTGGCATCGGGAGGTGAGTTTTTTCTCCCGTTTTGGTACTGTGGATAAGATCCTGGCAGGCACCGGTCTGGTCATCCTGCTGCTGTTGGTGGTAACGGGCTGTGCTTTTTTAGGAAAAAGAAACACCTTGCAGCAGATTGAAGCTCTGGCACCGGTAGGCGAGCAGCTGGAAACTGTAGGAATCATCGGAGAAGATACCCTTTTGGCCGTGGCAGATGCCAAAAAGGCAATGGAGGAAACGGCACGGATTGAAGAGGAGGTCCTGAAGGAATACGAGGAAGAAGAGCTTTCCAAGGAAATTAAGGTATCTATGAAGCTTACCTCGGTGCAGAAGGATCTGAAGATTAAGTTTGTCAACAGTAAGAGCGGAAAACTGGTAGGAAACGTTCTTTTTGAGGTTAAGATCACGGATCCCTCCGGAAAAACCTATAACCAGAAGGATGAGGATAAGGACGGCATCATCTATCTGACAAAGCTGGAAGCCGGAACCTATTCTGTAGCTATGGTGGAGCTTGCAGATATGCAGGATTACAGCTTCAGCACCGCTGCAGAAACGATCAAAGTAAAAGAAAATATTGACTATCAGAAAATAGACGTATCCGACGAGATCAAAAAAGAAAGCGAGGTCAACGTGGCCCAGGAGGATACGTCAGCCAAGGTAGAAACCGAAGCAACCCTGACGGATACGGTTGAGTGGGTGGAATCCACAAAAACGGAGGTAAGTTCGGAATCTACATATGTACAGGTACAAAAAAGTGATATCACAGATCCTTCCACGACGGCTGCCGGACTGAGTCTGTTAAGAAGCTTTTCTTTTACCAGTGAAGTGATTTCTTCTTCCGAGGAAGTATCCAGAACACTGGATTCCCCTGCTTCTGAACCCGCCGAGCCGGACAGTGAGGGGGAAAGCGGACCTTCCGGGCCGGACGGTGAGGGAGAAGGCGAGTCCTCCGGGGCAGGCAGTGGCGGAGAAGGCGGATCTTCCGGATCAGACGGAGAGGGAGAAACCAAGCCCTCTGAACCGGATAGTGGAGAAACTAAGCCCTCTGAGCCGGGTAGTGGAGAGACCAAGCCCTCTGAACCGGACAGTGAAGAAACCAAGCCCTCCCAGCCGGACAGTGGAGAGACCAAACCCTCTCAGCCGGAAAACCCTACAGTTGCGGTAACAGGAGTCAGCTTAAGTTCGACCAGCCTCTCTTTGGAAGAGGGGAAGACAGCTTCTTTATCGGCTAAAATTACTCCGGAAAATGCTACGGATAAAACACTGACCTGGAGCAGTTCAGCGGATGGGGTAGCCAAGGTAGATGGGAACGGAACCGTTACGGCGGTAAAAGCAGGCGAAGCCACTATTACGGTGAAGGCAGGAGGAAAAACAGCCTCCTGTACGGTTAAGGTAACGGCTAAGGCGGTGGAAACGAGCATTACTCTGGATAAAACCACTGCCACCCTAAAGACAGGAGAAAGCCTCACCCTGAAGGCTGCGGTTACCCCTGCCGGAAAGACCCTTTCCTGGTCTTCCTCCAAGCCGGAGGTGGCCACGGTAGAAAATGGCAAGGTGACGGCCAAGGCAGCAGGAGAAGCTACAATTACGGTAACAGCAGATGGAAAAAGTGTTTCCTGTAAGGTTACGGTAACTGCCGGCTATGATGCCAAAAAGGATACCACTACAGCCCTGAAGACCAAGTCCGGAAAGCAGGTTTACTATTATGCCAACGGCCAGTACGTGGAAGCCAAGGTGGCAGACTATTACAAGTACTCCAATTTCTATACCAAAGAAAGTAATGCCCAGTACAAGTATACAGGCTGGCAGAATCTGGACGGAAAAACCTATTATTTTGACAAAAACGGGAATAAGGTAACCGGAGAGCAGGTGATCCAGGGTGCAAAATACACCTTTAACAGCGATGGCTCCCTGCATACAGGCTCGGGAGTTCTGGGAATCGACGTTTCCACCTGGAATGGAAACATTAACTGGACCCAGGTAAAAAATGCGGGTGTTTCCTACGTGATCATTCGTACCGGTTTCAGAGGCTCTACCCAGGGTGCCCTTATAGAGGATGCCAGATTTAAGCAGAACATCCAGGGAGCCACTGCTGCAGGCCTGAAGGTAGGCGTTTACTTCTTTACCCAGGCAATAAATGAGGTAGAAGCAGTGGAAGAAGCCTCCATGGTATTGAGCCAGATTAAAAACTATAAGATTACCTACCCTGTATTTATCGATGTGGAGAGCAGCGGCGGACGTGCAGACGGACTGGATGCAGGAACCCGTACCAAGGTAATCAATGCCTTCTGTCAGACCATCCAGAATGGCGGTTACAGAGCAGGTATCTACGCAAATAAAACCTGGCTGAACCAGAAGATGAACATCAGTGCACTCAGTGGATATAAGATCTGGCTGGCACAGTACAATACCCAGGTAACCTATGGCGGAAGATATGATATGTGGCAGTATTCTGATAAAGGAAGAATTTCCGGAATCAGTACCAACGTAGACATGAATCTGAGCTATATGAGCTACTAAAAAGATGGAGCTGCCTCTCCTAAATTCTTTATAAAGAATTTAGGAGAGGCAGCTCCTTTTTTGTATTCAAATATTAAAAAGTGTGGTACAATAGCACTAATTATGAAAAGTGGAGGAGTATGCCATGAAAACCTATCTGGTAACGGGTGGAGCCGGATTTATCGGTTCGAATTATATTCATTATATGTTTAAAAAGTATGGAGATGACATCCGCATCATTAATGTAGATGCACTGACCTATGCAGGAAATCCGGAGAATCTGAAGGAGATAGAAGGAAGAAAAAACTATACCTTTGTCAAGGCGGATATCTGTGACAGGGAAGCTATCCGAAAGATCTTTGCCGGGAACGATATTGACCGTGTTGTGCATTTTGCAGCAGAAAGCCATGTAGACAGAAGTATCCGCAATCCGGAGGTTTTCGTACAGACCAATGTGCTGGGAACACTGGTCATGCTCAACTGTGCCAGAGAGGCCTGGGAGCTTCCTGATGGAAGCTTTAAGGAGGGAAAAAAATTCCTTCACGTTTCTACGGATGAGGTATATGGCTCACTGGAAGAGGAGGGAACCTATTTTTATGAGACAACCTCCTATGATCCCCACAGCCCTTATTCCGCCAGCAAGGCATCCTCGGACATGCTGGTAAAGTCCTATATGGATACCTACAAATTTCCGGCAAATATTACCAACTGCTCCAATAATTACGGACCTTACCAGTTCCCTGAGAAGCTGATCCCCCTGATCATCAATAATGCTCTTCAGGGAAAGAAGCTGCCCGTATATGGTGACGGAAAAAATGTCCGTGACTGGCTGTATGTGGAGGATCATGCCAAGGCCATCGATATGGTGCAGGAGCAGGGACGGCTCTTTGAAACCTATAATATCGGAGGACATAACGAAAAGCAGAATATTGAGATCATCCATATCATTCTGGATACCCTGCAGGAAATGCTGCCGGAAAATGACCCCAGAAAGGCACTGGTAACGAAGGAACTGATCACCTATGTGGAGGACCGTAAGGGCCATGACAGAAGATATGCAATTGCACCGGATAAGATCAAGGCAGAGATCGGCTGGGAGCCGGAAACCATGTTTAAGGAAGGAATCAGACTTACCATTAAATGGTATTTTGAACATGAGGACTGGATGAAGCATGTAACCAGCGGAGACTATCAGAAGTATTATCAGGAGATGTATAAGGATTCAGAGTCATGCGAATGAGGTTCTGGATCGTGATAAAAAACCAGGATACAAAAAGGAGAAACAGATGAAGGGCATTATTTTAGCAGGAGGCTCGGGAACACGGCTTTATCCGCTGACCAAAGCCATATCCAAACAGATTATGCCGGTTTATGACAAACCGATGATTTATTATCCACTGTCCACATTGATGCTGGCAGGGATCCGGGAGATACTGATCATCTCTACCCCCAGGGATCTGCCCGTTTTCCAGGAGCTTCTGGGTGACGGAAGCCAGCTGGGCCTGACCCTTAGCTATGCCGTTCAGGAATACCCCAGAGGGCTGGCGGACGCGTTCATTATCGGGGAAGAGTTTATCGGCAGTGACCGGGTCGCCCTGGTGCTGGGAGACAATATCTTTTACGGACAGAGCTTTTCAAAGCTGCTTAGAGAGGTGGCGGCCAGAGAAGAGGGAGCCACTATTTTCGGGTATTATGTAAGAGATCCCAGAGAATACGGAGTGGTGGAATTCGATGAAGAGGGCAGGGCCCTGTCCATCGAAGAAAAACCGGAGAAACCCAAGAGTAATTACGCAGTTCCGGGTCTTTATTTTTACGACAATCAGGTGGTGGAGATCGCAAAAAATGTGAAGCCTTCCGCCAGAGGAGAAATTGAAATTACGGCGGTGAACAACGCTTATCTGGAAAAAGGACAGTTAAGGGTAGAAACTATGGGAAGAGGCTTCGCCTGGCTGGATACGGGAAGCCATGATTCCCTTCTGGAGGCATCGGATTTTGTGGCGGCTTTCCAGAAACGACAGGGACTCTATATTTCCTGTATTGAAGAGATTGCCTATAAAAGAGGATTTATTACCAAAGATCAGCTGCTGACCCTGGCAGAGCCGCTGTTAAAGACTGCCTATGGTCAATATTTAACCGAGGTTGCCAATGGACTCTAGATTTTTACGAAATACGATATTGGTATCCCTCCTGTTTATGCTGACTATTTTTGCTGTAGTCCTGTACTCCAATGGTATGGGACCGGGGCAGAAGCAGGAGAGTAAACCGGTGGCAGAGGAAGTGACATCACAGCTTCTGGAAGGGCAGATCGGGGATGATCTGTATGGCTGGATGTCGGATGACAGCTTCTTTGAGGAAGAAGAAACCGAGGAAGAAGCAGGAGAAGGGGAGAGTCTTTCCCTGATCGCCACCTCTGTGGAAAAGGACCTTCGGATCCAGATCGTGGATGAAGAAGGTAAGACCGTAGAGGGGCAGTTTTTTAAAATTCTGGTGAATGAAACCGATGAATACCGGGATCTGGACCGGGACGGGATTATTTATATCGGGGAAATGGATTCGGGAGAATATAAGATTTCTCTGGCTGAGACCGAAGGCTATATCGTTCCTGCAGCACCTCTTCCGGTAACGGTAAAGTCCAGAGTAGAGTACGTTGCCATAGGAGATATTTCCCTGCTGATCAAAACGGAGCAGGAAGTGGATGCTCTGGCAGAGGATGGAGAGAGAGCCGCTGCTACAGAAGCAGTAGCAGGAACTACCCAGATTCGGACCAGGGATAATGCTGTTTTTGGTATCGATGTATCCCGCTGGAACGAAGCCATCGACTGGGCCCAGGTGAAGGAGCAGGGTGTGGGCTTTGCTATCATCCGTGCCGGCTACAGGGGAAGCGTTACCGGAAGTCTGGTAGAAGACTGGTATTTTAAACAGAATATTAAGGGGGCAACAGAAGCAGGAATTCCGGTAGGAATCTACTTCTTTACCCAGGCAGTGAATCAGGTGGAAGCGGTGGAAGAGGCCAGTATGGTATTGGAGCTCTGTAAGGAGTATGATCTGACCTATCCGATTTTCATCGATACAGAGGGCGCAGGAGGAGAAGGCCGGGCAGATAACCTGGATGTACAGACCAGAACAGCAGTCTGTGAAGCCTTCTGTGAGACCATCCGTAACAGTGGCTATCAGGGAGGTATCTATGCCAGCAAGAACTGGTACAATAACCGGCTGGATACTTCACGTCTGCCGGACGATATCGTCATCTGGCTGGCAGAGTATGCGGATGCACCTTCCTATGACAAGAAATACCATATGTGGCAGTATTCCTCTTCCGGCAGAATTCCCGGCATAGAAGGAAGAGTGGATATGAACCTCAGCTTTTTGGAGCTGGAGGAGTAAGGTGGAAAGAAGGAAGTTCTTTCCACCCGGGCTTTGTGTTCCGGCACAAAGTTCGGTAATGAAAAGACTGTGAAAGCAGTAGGAGTGAGAGGAAAGATGGGAAAAATAACGGTAGAAACATGCCATATTGAGGGCTTAAAGGTGATCACCCCACAAGTGTTCGGGGATTCCAGGGGATATTTTATGGAAACCTATAATCATAAGGATTATGAGGCGGCAGGGATTCCTGAGATCTTTGTACAGGATAATCAGTCTGCCTCCAAAAGAGGCGTGCTTAGAGGGCTCCATTTTCAAAAGGAATTTCCCCAGGACAAGCTGGTGCGTGTAGTGAGAGGAGAGGTATTCGACGTTGCCGTAGATCTGCGGAAAGGCTCTCCTACCTTCGGACAGTGGTACGGTGTAATCTTAAGTGAAGAAAATAAGAAACAGTTTTTTATTCCGAAGAACTTTGCCCACGGCTTCGTTGTGCTTTCGGAATATGCAGAATTTGCCTATAAATGTACGGATTTTTATCATCCGGATGATGAGGGCGGGCTTCTCTGGAAGGATCCCGATATCGGGATTGAATGGCCCATCCCGGAAGATATGGAGCTCACCCTTTCCGAAAAAGATCAGAAGTGGCCCGGAATTAAAAGCTTTAGCCAGGCCGGTGCAGGAAAGGTGACGGAGTAAAGCATGAAGCAAACGGGAAAACAAATCAGCAAAAAAGCAGGAATCACCCTTTTTACAGTTGCCATGTTGATCATGGCAGCTGTTATTGTGTTTTATCAGAATCCTCTGGCAGATCCCCAGGATGAGATGATCAAAAAGATCATTGCCTGCGGCATCATTCTGGTGGCTGTTCTGGGCTTTGCTTTTTTGTACGATAAAATAACGATCCTGCCTGTGGAGCTCTTTCAGAGCCGGCATCTGATCTGGAAGCTGGCGAAAAATGATTTTAAGAAGCGGTATGCCGGTTCCTATATGGGGGCACTCTGGGCCCTGGTTCAGCCGGTGGTTACGGTAGCTATGTACTATGTGGTTTTCGACGTGATCATGGATTCCAGCAGACAGATCGCCAGTGACTCTGTTCCCTATGTGCTGTTTCTGACGGCAGGTCTGGTACCCTGGTTCTATTTCACAGAAAGTCTGCAGAACGGAACCAATGCCCTGATCGAATATAATTATCTGGTAAAAAAGGTGGTCTTCAAGATCAGCATACTGCCCATTATCAAAATTATTGCGGCTACCTTTATCCATGTGTTTTTTGTCTGTATTTTATTGATTATTGGCGCTTTGTACGGTTATTATCCCGGTATCCATACGATTCAGCTTGTGTATTACAGCTTCTGTCTGTTCGTCCTGGTGCTGGGAATCTGTTACAGTACCTGTGCCATTATGGTTTTTTTCAAGGATATCGGACAGATTATTAATATCCTTCTGCAGATCGGCATGTGGGCAACTCCTATTATGTGGGATGTGAATCAGCTGGATCACAAGGTGCAGATGGTGGTGAAGATCAATCCTTTGGTCTATATCGTCAACGGATACCGGAACACCATCTTTGAAAAAACCTGGTTTTTTAACGATTTTTATTCCACCATGTATTTCTGGATCATCACAGTGGTACTGTTTGGAATAGGGGCACTGGTCTTTAAGCGGCTGAAGGTGCATTTTTCAGACGTGCTGTAAAAGCACAGGGGGTGTGTGAAAATCTCTGATTTTCACACTTTTATTCAGGCAGTATCGCAAGCAGAGCGGGGGTTATATGGAAGAAACGAAGATGGCGATCCAGGCCAGTGAGATTACGAAAATTTATAAATTATATAATAAGTCTTCTGACCGTATGCGGGAGGCACTGGGGCTTTCCCGGAAAAAGCTGTACAAGGAGCACTATGCCCTAAGGGGAGTGGATCTGTCCATCCGTCAGGGGGAAACGGTGGGAATCATCGGAACCAACGGTTCCGGCAAATCTACCATTTTGAAGATCATTACCGGTGTGTTAAATCCCACCCACGGAGAGCTTACGGTAAACGGCCGTATTTCCGCCCTTCTGGAGCTGGGCGCGGGATTCAATATGGAATACAATGGAATTGAGAACATCTATCTGAATGGAACCATGATGGGCTTTTCCGAAAAGGAGATCGATGCCAAGCTTGCCGATATTCTGGAGTTTGCGGATATCGGTGACTATGTGTATCAGCCCTGCAAGACCTATTCCAGCGGTATGTTTGTAAGACTGGCTTTTGCAGTAGCCATCAATATCGAGCCGGAAATTTTGATCGTGGATGAGGCCCTGTCGGTAGGAGACGTCTTTTTTCAGGCCAAATGCTACCATAAATTTGACGAGTTTAAAAAGATGGGAAAGACCATCCTTTTTGTCAGCCATGATTTAAGCAGTATAGCCAAATACTGTGACCGGGTGGTACTGCTGAATAAGGGTGTGAAGCTGGGAGAAGGAAAGCCCAAGGAAATGATCGATGCCTATAAGCAGGTGCTGGTGGGACAGTATCCTCTGCCCGACGAGGAGAATTTTGAAGTTCTGGCGGCAGAGGGAGAGACGGTGCCGGAGAGCAAAGAAGAGAATGGTTTAAGAGGTGGCGTTCCCGGAGTCAATGAAAAGGCACTGGAATACGGAACCCGGGCGGGAGAAATCACGGAATTTTATCTCACCGATCAGCGGGGGATCAAAACCAATGCCATCATCAAGGGTGAGCCCTTTACCCTGCATATGCAGGTGAAATTTTCAGAGGATGTGCCATCACCGATCTTTGCCTTTACCATAAAAGACAAGCATGGGACGGAGATCACGGGAACCAATTCCATGGTGGAAAAGGCCTTTCTTTCTCCGGTGAAGGCGGGTGAGGAAAAGAAGATCACCTTCACCCAGAACCTGGATCTGCAGGGAGGTGAATACCTGCTGTCTCTGGGAGTGACCGGTTATGAAGGAGATGTCTTTCAGGTATACCATCGGTTATATGATGTATTAAATCTGACAGTTGTGTCAGATAAAAACACGGTGGGATATTACGATATGAATTCCAGGATCATAGTGGAATAGCTATGGTGTAAAATAAAGAAGGGATAGCAGAGGGATGACGGAACAGATTGGGAAGGTGACCCTGGATTATAGCCATTATCCGGGAGAAGATTTTTACTGCGACGGAGAGATTGAGCAGGAGATTTTGGGAATTGTAAAAACCTATTCGGCCATGGAATTTCCCCGGATAATTGAAGAGCGGAAGGATTGGCCCGTACTCTACCATCTCTCCCATCTTAGAGAGAATATTGTGGACTGGCTGCCCATGGACAAGAAGATGAAGGTACTGGAGGTGGGAAGCGGCTGTGGTGCCATCACAGGAAAGCTTTCCGAAAAGGCCGGCCAGGTGACCTGTATCGATCTGTCCAAACAAAGAAGCCTGATCAATGCTTACCGCCATACGGATTGCGATAATGTCACCATCCATGTGGGGAATTTTCAGGATATTGAGCCGGATCTGCCCTGCGACTACGACTATATCTGTCTCATCGGTGTATTTGAATACGGCCAGAGCTATATCGGCGGCAGGACTCCCTTCCATGATTTTTTTAAGATCCTGAAACGGCATATGAAACCAGAGGGAAGAATGGTCATTGCCATTGAAAATAAATTCGGTATGAAGTATTGGGCCGGCTGCCGGGAGGACCATCTGGGTACCTTCTTTTCCTCTCTGGAAGATTATCCTGAAGGAGGCGGGGTGAGAACCTTTTCCCGAAAAGGACTGGAAGAGATTTTTACCTCCTGTGGTGTGACGGAATACAGCTTTTACTATCCCTATCCGGACTATAAGTTTATGACCACCCTGTTTTCTGACAGGCGGCTTCCCCAGGTGGGCGAGCTGACCGATAACCTGCGCAATTTTGACCGGGACAGGATGCTTCTGTTTGATGAGAAAAATGCCTTTGATGCGATCCTGAAGGAGGATATGTTCCCCTTCTATTCCAATTCCTATATGGCCGTGATCGGAAAAGAGCCCCAGCTGGAGTATTGCCGCTATTCCAATGACAGAAGTGTAGAAAAGGCGGTAAAGACTAGTATCGTCAGTGAAAAGGGAGAGCGGAAGGTATATAAAGCTGCCCTGGATGAATACGGTGCAGACCATATCCGGAAGATCCAGGACTCCTATGAAAAGCTTTCCAGGCGCTATGCAGGGGGAAAGCTGATGATCAACCGCTGCCAGCTTCTGGAGGGAAGGCTGCCCGCCGTGTGTCTGGAATATGTGGAGGGCATTACCTTATCTGAGCTTTTGGATGAGTGTCTTAAGGCAGAGGATGAGGAAGGCTTTTTTACGCTTTTTCAGGAATATGTGGACAGGATCAGCTATGGGGAGGATTTTCCCATTGCCAATTATGATATGATTTTTTCCAATATTCTGGTCAAGGGGGATGAGTGGACACTGATCGACTATGAATGGACCTTGGAACGGCAGGTGGAGACGAAGGAGATCGTATTCCGCAGTCTCTATTGCTATCTTTTGGAAAATGAAAAAAGAAACCGCCTGGATATGGGGCGGGCTTTGGAATATATCGGTATTCCCTCTCAGGATATGGAGGAATATCAAAAGAAGGAGGTAGCTTTCCAGAAACAGGTGATGGGAAAACGGCTTTCCATGTCCCAGATGCGAAATCTTCTGGGAGGTCAGATCTTCCTTCCGGAAAAGTGGCTGGGGACAATTTCCCGCGAAGAGGTCAGGGGACGGATCCAGATCTACGAGGACCGGGGAGAAGGCTACAGGGAAGAAGAGTCCTACTTTGTGAAGGAGCCCTATGCCAGTGAGGGAGAGGCCGGGTTTACCCTGGATCTGGATGGAAATGTGCGCCATCTCAGGATCGATCCCTATTTTGGATCCTGCATTTGTAAGATCAGAAAACTGGTCTTTAACGGGGAGGCTCTAAACCTGATGAACAGGAAGCTGATCACGGTGAATGGGGTGAGAGCGGAGAACACCTTTGTGTTTTCCACAGAGGATCCCAATATCAACCTGCATCTGGAGCAGCTGAAACGAAGGGGAGAAAACCGGCTGGAAGTGGAATTGGAGATCAGCCCCATAGGCAGGGGACCGGGTGAAGATCTGGAAAAAATGCTGAGAAAGAAGATACATTTGTGATAGGTAAAGTCAAGCAACAAGTTCGTGGAATTTTAGAAAATAAATACAGACAGGAGTATCGCCGGCTCTGGCAGGAAAGGACCTGCTCCTATGACCGGTGGATCAAAGAGAAAGAAGAAGGCCGGGATAAAGTCTCTCCGGCAAAGCTGAAGACCGCTTTTTTTTCCTATGAAGAGCTGGAAAAGGGGGAGACTCTTTGGCAAAATACGGATGCTGAGATTATCTGCTTCGTGGAAAATAAGGAAATGCTGCGGGAAGGTGCAGCCCAAAGGCTGTCTGCCTGTTTTGCTGAAAATGAGAAGCTTCAGGCAGCTTACGCAGATGAGGATGAATGGAGCAACGGAAGGGAAAGCAGGATGAATCCCTGGTATAAACCGGATTATTCACCCAATACCCTTTTGTCCTGGTGCTATTTCGGCTCTTTGGCAGCTTTTCGCAGGGAAGCATTAAGGGATCTTTCCCTGGAGGGCTTAAGTACCCCCAGGCAAAGGTACTATTCCCTCTGTTTGCAGGCCTGCCTTCCCCTGAAACGGGATCAGGTCTGCCATTTGAAGGAGATTCTTGTCACCACCCCCCGGATCACCTATTGGGGCTTTGAAGATGAATACCGGCCCATTAAGGAAGCAGCGAAAAAGCGTTTGTCCACTGTGCCGGCAGAGGGGGTATCCATTATCATTCCTTCCAAAGACAATCCCGATATTCTTGCTCAGTGCCTGGAGTCCATCAGACAGTATTCCGACGGAATGGACGTAGAGGTGATCGTGGTGGATAATGGAAGCGGCAAAGAGGCCCTTTTACAGATCAGGGAATTGGAAAAGGAATGCGGCTTTCGCTATATTTATGAACCCATGGAATTCAATTTTTCCCGGATGTGCAACCGGGGAGCCGGGGAAAGCACCAGGGATCTGCTTCTGTTTTTAAATGATGACTGTCAGGCCAGGCATGAAGGCTGGCTGAAGGCCCTGGCAGAGCAGGCAATCCAGAGCCATGTGGGAGCTGTGGGGGCAAAGCTGTATTATCCCGACAGCCGCATGATGCAGCACTGCGGAGTGTACAGCATCTATATGGGGCCTGCCCACAAGCTGCAGTACCGGACAGATGACCGGATCTATTATGACAGAAGAAACCGGGATGTGCGCAATGTTCTGGCCGTAACCGGAGCCTGCCTGATGATGAGAAAAACCGTTTTTTCAGAGGTGGGAGGCTTCGATGAAAAACTGCAGGTGGCCTATAATGATGTGGATCTTTGCTGGCGCTTATATGAGAGGGGGTACTACAATGTCCTCCATAATGAAATCTACTTATGGCATTATGAATCCTTAAGCAGGGGCAGCGATGCCAGCCCCAAAAAACAGAAGCGCCTGAAGGGAGAGCAGGAAAGGCTCTATACAGCCCACAAAGCCTTATGGAACCGGGATCCCTATTATCATGAGTATTTTACCAGTGATATTCTGGATTACAATTACTCCTTTGCCTACGAATACGATTCCCGGGTGGAGGGAGTGTTAAAGCCTGAACTGCTGAAGGCTTTGCCGAAAAAGCTGAGAGAGGATGACTGTGTGGCACCTCTGTTTGAGTATGCGGGAGAGTCCACAGAATGGTTTGCCCATGGGGACAGCAAGATGGCAAAGGAAGAACTGTTGTATTTTCAGGGTTCAGCCCTGGTGCTGGGATCTGACAATGCCTGCTTTGAACTGGGGATCCTGTTATTGGGAGAAACCGGCCCTCACTACCGGATCCTTCCCAAGAGACGCTACCGTCCCGATGTTGTGACCAATGTGGAGGGACAGACGAATGTGGATCTCAGCGGTTTTGCCTGTCTGGTGGAGACAGCGGATATCCAGGAGGGCACCTATGAGCTGGCGCTGTTGGCTAAGGACAGGTGCTCCGGCCAGTATCTGATGAAAAAAGCCAATCTGAAGCTTTGTTTTTCTGGAGGAAAAGGAAGAAGGATATAGAAAATGACTGAGGAAATCAATTACAGGGAAGCCTATGAAAAAGAGCATTTGAAAAATACTATGCTGGCAGACCGGATCGCCCTTTTGGAAGAAAAAAATGATCTGCTGGAGTTTAAATTAAACCGGATCAAGACCAATCCCTTATGGGTCTATTCCGCTCCCCTGCGAAGCCTGATGCATCTGGGTATCCGTACGGTGAACCGGGTGAGAGGCTGTGGAGGCCCCAGAGGGCTGGCGGCCAAGCTGGCCCACAAAAAAAGGGAGATAGAGGCCAGAAAGCAGTTTGGAACCTTAAGCTTTCCCACACCGGAGGAGAGAAGGGCACAGGCAGAGATGGCCTTTCCCAGAATGGTGAAGATCAGCATTCTGGTTCCCCTCTATAACACGCCGGTGGAGTTTCTGCACCAGATGCTTGATTCCGTACTGGATCAGACCTATCAGAACTGGGAGCTGTGTCTGGCGGACGGCTCCGATAAGGACCATGAGGAAGTAGGCAGAATCTGCAGGGAGGCAGCCCGGAAGGATAAGAGGATCATCTATCATCAGCTGAAAAAAAATCTGGGAATATCCGGAAATACCAATGCCTGTATGGAGCTGGCCACGGGAGAGTATATTGCCCTCTTTGACCATGACGATATTCTCCATCCTTCTGTACTGTATGAATACGTGAAGGTGATCAACGAAAAGGATGCCGACTATATCTATTGTGATGAGACCACCTTTAAGGACGGAGACATCGATAAAATGTTGACCCTGCATTTTAAGCCGGACTATGCACCGGACAATCTGAGGGCCAACAATTACATCTGCCATTTCAGCTGTTTTTCCAGAACCCTTCTGGAAGGAACAGAGCTTTTCAGGACCAAATTTGACGGCAGCCAGGATCACGATATGATCCTCAGACTGACGGATCTGGCAAAGAATGTGGTTCATGTGCCAAAACTTTTGTATTACTGGAGAAGCCACGCAGGCAGTGTGGCCAGTGGGATCGAAGCCAAATCCTATGCCATAGAGGCGGCCAGACAGGCCATAGCGGACCATCTCAGACAGCATGGATTTGCAAACTTCAGGATCGTCAGTACCAGAGCCTGTGAGACCATTTTTAAGATCAGCTATGAGATCATCGGCAATCCAAAAATCAGTATCATCATCGCCAACAAGGATCATGAGAGAGACCTGAGAAGATGCATTACCTCTATTCAGCAGAGGTCCACCTACACCAATTGGGAGATCATCATCGTGGAAAACAACAGCAGTACGGAGGAGATCTTCGATTATTATGAAGAAATCCAGACCCAGGATGAGCGGATCAGGGTAGTGACCTACGAAGGCAGCTTCAATTATTCCAGGGTGAATAATCTGGGAGTAAGTCATGCAGAGGGAGAATATATCCTGCTGTTAAATAATGATACAGAGGTGATCAGTGTAAACTGGATAGAGGAGCTTCTGATGTATGCCCAGCGAAAAGACGTAGGGGCTGTGGGAGCCAAGCTTTACTATGCCAATAAGACCATTCAGCATGCAGGAGTGGTGATCGGTCTGGGGGCCCATAAAACTGCAGGCCATACCCATTATGGACAGCCCCAGGAGAATATGGGCTATATGGGAAGGCTCTGCTATGCACAGAACGTTTCTGCCGTTACGGGAGCCTGCCTTCTGGTAAAAAAAGCCCTTTATGAAGAAGTGGGCGGACTGGAAGAAAGCTTTGAGATCTCCCTGAATGACGTGGATTTTTGTCTGAAATTAAGAAAGCTGGGCTATCTCAACGTGTTTACCCCCTTTGCCCAGCTGTACCATTATGAGTCCATTTCCAGAGGTCTGGATGATCAGGGAGAAAAGGCAGCCCGCTATAACGATGAGTCGGCCCGTTTTCGGGAAAAATGGAAGGCTTGGCTGGAGGCCGGAGACCCTTACTACAATCCCAATTTTTCCCTGGACAGAAGCGATTATTCCTTAAAGCTCGTCAAAAGCTGAAAAGGGTGAAGAAAGAGTTTGAAAACCGGGGAGAGTATGGTACACTATAACCAGTCAGAGCCGGACAGCCCGGAAGGGTATCAGGTGACTGCGTACAAAGCCGGTTCGGAGAAAAGGAAAAGGAGGAAGGTAAATGGGATATCAGGAAAATTATCAGCTTTGGCTGACCGACAGCTATTTTGATGAGGCTACCAAAGAAGAATTGAGAAAGATCGCAGATAACGAAAAGGAGATCGAAGATCGTTTTTATAAAGAGCTGGAATTTGGTACGGGAGGACTTCGCGGCGTGATCGGTGCCGGAACCAACCGGATGAATTTATACACCGTAAGAAAGGCTACCCAGGGTCTTGCCAATTACATTATCAAGCAGGGAGGAAGCGAAAAGGGTGTAGCCATTGCCTATGACTCCCGTTTTATGTCTCCTGAGTTTGCCGATGAGGCAGCCTGCTGTCTGGCAGCCAATGGGATCAAGGCCTATGTTTTTGATGCCTTAAGACCCACACCGGAATTGTCCTTTGCCCTGCGTACCCTGGGCTGTATTTCCGGTATCGTAGTGACCGCCAGCCACAATCCTCCGGAGTACAATGGCTATAAGGTGTACTGGGAGGACGGCGCACAGGTAACTGCACCCAAGGATAAAGAGATTATCAGCGAAGTACAGAGCATTACCGGTTACCATACGGTAAAGACCATGAGTAAGGATGAGGCAGTAAAAGCCGGACTGTACCAGGTCATCGGTAAGGAGATTGATGATGCCTACATGGTAGAATTGAAAAAACAGATGATCCATCCCGAGATCATTCAGGAAGTAGCTGACGAGCTGAAGATCGTTTATACGCCCTTCAACGGAACCGGAAATGTTCCCGCCAGAAGAATCTTAAGTGAGCTGGGCTATAAGCATGTTTATGTGGTTCCCGAACAGGAGCAGCCGGATCCCAATTTTACCACTCTGGATTATCCCAATCCCGAGGATCCCAAGGCCTTTACCCTGGCCCTTAAGCTGGCAAAGGAGAAAAAGGCAGACGTGGTTCTGGCTACCGATCCGGATGCAGACCGTCTGGGCATCTACGCACTGGATACCAAGTCCGGAGAATACGTTTCCTTTACCGGAAACATGTCCGGTATGCTGATCGCAGAATATCTTTTCCGGGAAAAGAAGGCTACAGGAACCATGCCTCCCAATCCGGCCCTGATCAAGACCATCGTAACCACCAATATGGCGGATCAGATCGCGGCAGATTATGAAGCCAGGCTGATCGAGGTATTAACCGGCTTTAAGTTTATCGGAGAGCAGATGAAGCTGTTCGAGGAGACCGGTTCTAACAGTTACGTTTTCGGTTTGGAAGAAAGCTATGGCTGCCTGGCCGGAACCCATGCCAGGGACAAGGATGCCATCGTGGCAGTGATGCTCCTTTGTGAGGTGGCTGCATGGTGTAAGAAAAATGGCATTACCCTCTGGGATCAGATGTTAAAGCTCTATGAAAAATACGGCTATTTCAAAGAGGATCTGTATACCATTACCCTGAAGGGAATCGATGGTTCCAGACAGATTCAGGAGATGATGAATAAGTTAAGGAATAATCCGCCTAAGGAGTTTGGCAGCCTGAAGGTGCTTTCCATGAGAGATTATGAAAGTGGTGAAGTGACCAATATGGAAACCGGTGAAAAGAGCTCTACGGGCCTGCCTAAGTCCAACGTACTGTACTTTGATCTGACGGAGGATTCCTGGTGCTGTGCAAGACCCTCCGGAACGGAGCCTAAGATCAAATTCTATATGGGTGTAAAAGGAAACAGCCTGGAGGATGCGGCAAAGAAAAATGCGGAATTAACCGAAAGTCTGAAGGCCTGTTTATAAGGGTAAATGAATAAAGTGGAGAGGACTGTTGCTTTCAGGGCGACAGTCCTCTTTTAAAAGAGTGCATCCGGCGAAGCCGGACCACACCTGCCTGTGCAGGCCCGGTGGGAAAAGAAAAATCGTCTGTCGGAAGAAAAAGATGAGAAATATCGTTAATAGAAGCAATCTGAAAAAAGCATACTATTATTTAAAACGAAACGGCATAGGGGCCACTCTGGATGCAGTCAGGGAGAGGACAACGGCCGGCTATTTTGCCGACTATACCTATCAGAAACCGGATGAGGAAGTGCTGCGGCAGCAGAAGGCAAGGATATGGGAAAAGCCCGTTCTGTTCAGTATTCTGGTTCCTGCCTATGAAACCAGGGAAGAATTTTTGGCCCAGCTGCTGGATTCTTTACTGGAGCAGACCTATCCCCATTGGGAGCTTCTTCTGTTGGATGCCGGAAATTCAGAGGTTGTAAGGAAAAAAACTAAAGAGTATGAAGAGAAAAGGATTCGCTATTTCAAGCTGGAAACCAACGGGGGGATCAGTGAAAACTCTCAGGCAGGCTTAAAATGGGTGCGGGGAGACTATGTAGGACTTCTGGATCATGATGACTATCTCACACCGGACGCCCTTTACCATATGGCAGATGCCTTGGAAAAAGGCAGAAAAGATGGCAGGGGGTATTCGCTTCTTTATTCCGATGAAGATAAATGCGATGAGGCAGGAGAACGGTTTTTTGATCCCCATTTTAAGACCGGCTTTAATCTGGATCTGCTTTTGACCAACAATTATATCTGTCATTTTCTGGTCATGAAAAGGGAGCTGATTCAGACTCTGGGCTTTCGGAAGACTTTTGACGGGGCCCAGGATTATGACCTGATCTTAAGGGCGGTGGCTTTCCTTATGGAGAAAAATCCAAAGGTGGAGGAAGAAATCTTCCATCTGCCCCGGATTCTCTATCACTGGCGCTGCCATGGGGCTTCTACAGCGGTAAATCCCGCCAGCAAGTCCTATGCCTATGAAGCTGGACGGAGGGCACTGGAGGATTTTCTGGCAGGAAGAGGCTGGAAGGCAAAGGTCAGCCATATGCGCCATGTAGGCTTTTACCGGATAGAGTATGAAGGCGGTATTTTTTCCCAGAGACCAGACGTAGCGGCCAGGGGGGGAAAGAGGATCCGAAAAGGAAGGCTTCTGGCAACGGCTTTTGGACCGGCCGGTGAGCCTCTGTATCAGGGCCTTCCCGCCGGTTACAGCGGCTATATGCACCGGGCAGTGCTGGCACAGAATGTGGACTGTCTGGATATGGACTATTGGGAGGTCAATCCCGCTTTTTTGACCATAATTGAAACTTTTTTGCAGGAAGCTGCATCTAATAAAGGGAAGGAGCAGTCTGCCCGGGCCGAAGAGGTCTGCCGCAGGCTGATCCAGAGCGGATATCGGCTGTACTGGGATCCGGAATGGATCATCAGAGGGTAAGGAGACTGACTGTGAAAACCACCATTATCATCCCCAACTATAATGGCATGAAGTATATGGAAAACTGCATAAAGGCGCTGAGAGAGGAAACCAGCACAGCCTTTCATCTCCTGATCGTGGATAACGGCTCTACTGACGGTTCCCTGCAGTGGATCGAAAAAAACTGCCCTGAGGCCGAGCTTATCAGGATGGAAAAAAACACAGGCTTCTGCGGTGCGGTCAATGCCGGAATCAGGGCGGCCAAAACGCCCTATGTGCTTTTGCTGAATAACGATACACAGGTGGCAGCAGGCTTCGTCAGAGCCCTGGAAGAGGCCCTGGAAGAAGAGAAAAAGGCTTTTTCCGTTTCCGCCAGAATGCTGGATATGAACCGGCCGGGACTTCTGGACGGAGCAGGAGATCTGTACTGTGCCCTGGGCTGGGCCTTTGCCAGGGGAAAGGGCAAGGAAGAAAAAAAGTACTATCGGAACAGGGCAGAAATTTTTTCTGCCTGCGCGGGAGCCGCCATCTACCGCAGGGAACTGGTGGAAAAGCTGGGCGGATTTGATGATAATCATTTTGCCTATCTGGAGGACTGTGACCTGGGCTGGCGTGCCCAGCTTTACGGCTTTCGGAATTATTATACGCCGAAGGCAGTGGTTTATCATGCCGGAAGCGGAGTATCCGGTTCCCGGCACAATGCCTTTAAGGTCAGCCTTTCCTCCCGAAACAGTATCTACCTGATCTATAAAAATATGCCTCTCTGGCAGATACTCCTGAACAGTCCGCTGCTTTTATGCGGATACCTGATCAAGCTTCTTTTTTTTCTGAAAAAAGGGCTGGGAGGAGTCTATGTTAAAGGATGTCTTGAGGGGATAAGCCTGTGTACCAAAAAGGAAGGCAGAGAGAAAAAACAGCATCCGGGGCGAAAAAATCTGGGAAATATTCTGCGGATCCAGGGAAAGCTCTGGGGGAATACCCTGCGACGCTTTGTGGGTTAAGAGGGAAACCTGGTTGAATTTTCAGTTGTACTTTTTTTGAGAATATTGTAAAATATTTGCTATGTATAGAATTGGGTGGCTGATATGATTAAAGACAACCAGAAATATTTTAACCGTTTACATGTGTTGTTAGATGCTCTGGCGGTGGCAGGCTCCTATCTGTTGGCCTGGTATCTGAAGTTTGTCGTCTTTGCCGAGGAGGGCATTGGCGCACTTCCCATGGGTTTTTATTTCAGCGCACTGTATTTTCTGGTACCCGGTTATATCATTCTTTACTATACCTATAAACTGTATACTCCCAAGCGTTCCCAGACTCTGGAACGGGAGATCATCGACGTATTCAAGGTGAATCTGACCGGTGTGGCCGGCTTTATGATCTGCCTTACAGCCTTCAAAATCAGTAACTTTTCCCGGGGGCTTTTGTTCATCTTTTTTGTACTGAATATGGTGATCACCTTAAGCTTTCGGATCATTCTGAGGAAAACACTGCGGTATTTCAGGAAGAAGGGCTATAACCTGAAATACATCCTGCTGGTGGGCTATTCCCGGGCAGCAGAGGAGTATATCAATCGAATAAATGCCAACCCCCAGTGGGGCTATGTGGTTCGGGGAATTTTGGACAATCATGTGCCTACGGGAACCGTATACAGAGGGGTTAAGGTACTGGGATCCATTGGAAATCTGGAGGTGGTCCTGCCGCTGACCCAGCTGGATGAGATCGCAGTTACCCTGTCTCTGGCGGATTATGATATTTTGGAGGAAATCGTCGGCCTTTGCGAAAAATCCGGTGTACACACCAAATTTATTCCGGATTACCAGAGTCTGATCCCCAACAGGCCATATACCGAGGATCTGATGGGACTTCCGGTGATCAATATCCGTTATGTGCCGCTGACCAACACTCTGAACCGTTTTGTAAAGCGTTCCATGGATATCCTGGGTTCAGCCCTGGGGCTGATCATTCTCTCCCCCCTGTTTCTGGTACTGGCTGTCCTGGTAAAAACCGGCAGCAAAGGGCCAATTATTTTTAAACAGGAAAGGGTGGGCCTTCATAACAGGACCTTTAAGATGTATAAATTCCGCACCATGGAGGTACAGACGGAGGAGAAGGAAAAGGAAGGCTGGACGGTAAAGGATGATCCCAGAGTCACCAGGATCGGTAAAGTCATGCGAAGAACCAGTATGGACGAGCTGCCCCAGCTTTGGAACATCCTGAAAGGGGATATGAGTATCGTAGGTCCCAGACCCGAGAGGCCGCAGTTTGTAGAGCGTTTTAAGGAAGAGATTCCCCGCTATATGATCAAGCATCAGGTAAGACCCGGTCTCACCGGCTGGGCTCAGGTTAATGGATATCGAGGCAATACCTCCATTCGCCGCAGAATCGAATGCGACTTATATTATATTGAAAACTGGAGTATGGTCTTTGATATAAAGATAATTTTCATGACCCTGTTTAAAGGAGTTGTGAATGAAAATGCCTATTGATTACAGGTAAAAACGAATATTTACAGCAAGAAGGAAGAGGAAAAATGGCAACAAAAAAAGTAGGATCGCAACCGAGGAAAACGAAGAAAAAGTCTGCACAGAAAAAGAAGAACAGAATTTTATTATTCATTCTGGAGATCGTTCTTTTAGTCGTTCTGGTCATTGTACTGTATGGAGTACTGAAAACAGAGAAGATCAATAAGATTTCCATTGATAAGGAAAATATTGAGGTCAATGAGTCCGTAAAAAATAACGAGACGCTGAAGGGTTATCGGAACATCGCGCTTTTCGGAGTGGATGCCAGAGACAAATCCCTGGGTAAGGGTAACCGAAGTGATACCATTATCATTGCTTCCGTAAATGAAGATACCGGAGATGTAAAGCTGCTCAGTGTCTACCGTGATACTTATCTGAATCTGGGAAATGATACTTATAATAAGTGTAATGCGGCCTATGCAAAGGGAGGACCGGAGCAGGCGATCAATATGCTGAATATGAATCTCGACCTGAATATTGAAGATTATATCACCGTAGGCTTTACCGGTCTGGAGAAGGTTGTAGATGCTCTGGGAGGAGTTGAGATCAATATTCTGGAAAGCGAGATCCGCCATCTGAATAACTACCAGATCAGCATGGTGGGAACCAGTACCGATGGAAAGACCTTCGTGGCAGATGAAGGAAAGGACTACACTCCTGTTACCAGTGCAGGCTTACAGACCCTGAACGGTCTGCAGGCAACCGCATACTGCCGTGTACGTCAGGTAGGTGATGACTTCATGCGTGCCGAGCGTCAGAGAGAGGTGCTGTCTGCGATCATGGATAAGGCAAAAACTGCCAGTCCTGCAACCCTGAACAAGATCCTGGATGATGTTCTTCCCTATGTATCTACTTCCCTGGATGTGGATGAGATGGTGAAAGTTCTGGGAGAAATTTCCAATTACAATATTGTTGGCAAGGATGGCTTTCCCTTCGAGGAATATCGTGCTACAGGTAATTTGGGAGGCAATATAGGAAGCTCGGTTATTCCTGTTGACCTGAATGTAAACGTAGTGAAGCTGCATGAGTTCCTGTTTGATACACCGAACTATGAGCTTTCCAGTGAGGTGCAGCAGTATAGCGCGAAGATCAGTGCGGATAGCGGAAAATAGATCTAAAGAAACGCTGATTAAAGCGTTTTCCTTAAAAGGCTGTTGTCTGGCAACAGCCTTTTCTGGTTGTGTCATAAGCTTCCAGCACAAAAAAGATAGGGGAGTAAGGATGAGTAATTCTACCATTGATGTGATCATTCCTACCTGCAAACCGAATAGGGAATTTGGAGAGTTGATCGACAGACTTCAGAAGCAGACAATACCCCCGAACAAGATCATCCTGATGAATACCCAGGAGGAGCTGATACAGCCTTTTCTTCGGGAGAGCAGGATTCTGGAGCGGTATGATAATATTGAGATCCATCATGTGAAGAGGGAGGAGTTCGATCACGGAAAGACCAGGCATGTGGGGGTGCAGTTCTCTCAGGCGGAGTTTTTCCTCTGTATGACTCAGGATGCCCTTCCGGCAGACCGATATCTGGTGGAGGAGCTTCTTAAGGCTTTGCAGGAGGAGAAGGTGGCCGCTGCTTACGCCAGGCAGATTCCCCGTAAGGACAGCACCATTCTGGAGGAGTATACCAGAGGGTTTAATTATCCGGATAAGAGCCGGATCAAGTATGCTTCAGATCTTAAGGAGCTGGGAATCAAAACCTTTTTCTGCTCTAATGTCTGTGCAGCCTATAAAAGAGAAATCTACGACAGGCAGGGTGGTTTTATCCAAAAAACGATCTTCAATGAGGATATGATCTTTGCCGGTGGTCTGATTCAGGCAGGGTATGGTGTGGCCTACCGGGCCGAGGCAAGGGTGATCCACTCTCACCACTATACGGGCAGACAGCAGCTTTGCCGGAATTTTGATCTGGGAGTATCCCAGGCTGACCATCCTGAGATCTTTGGGGCTGTAACCTCGGAAAAAGAGGGACAGAAGCTGGTGGGAGAGATGCTCTCTTATCTGGCAAAGCAGAAAAAACTGATCTGGATGCTCCCGTTTATCTATGAAACCGGCTGTAAGCTTCTGGGCTATCGGCTGGGAAAGGCCTATAAAAAATTGCCGAAGGCTCTGATTCTCAGGTGCAGTATGAATAGAAACTACTGGAAGTCTTAATACTTTTTACAGATTTTAAACACAATTTTATCACATTTCACCGTTATACTTAAAAAGCATGAAAAGGACTCCTGACTGCATATGCTGACGGGAGAAAATAAAGAAAACTATGCAAAGGAAGTGTTGATATGTATAATTATAATGAAGAAGACAACAGAGGCTACAGACAGCCCGAAAAACCAAAGGGAACAGGAACTGCTAAAAAGATTGTGTTAAGCATCATTATGGGAGCATTTTTTGGCCTAAGTGCCAGTCTCTGTTTCTATCTGGGCAATCAGCTGGTAAAGAACCAGGAGGCCAGCAATAACGCATGGAGTGAGGTTCCTTCCTCTATTGAGGAAGCTGAGCTTCCGAAAGAAGAAGTTGTACCGGAAACGGTGGTTACGGAATCGGGAATTGAGCTTACGACCACCGTCAATGCGGTAGTCACCGATGTGACCCAGGTAGTAGATGAGGTAATGCCCAGTGTCGTTTCCATTACCAATACGGCACTGGTAACCGGCAGCTTCTGGGGACAGCAGTATCAGACTGAGCAGCCTTCCAGCGGTTCCGGTATTATCGTAGGAGAAAACGAAAACGAGCTGCTGATCGTAACCAATCATCATGTGGTAGCAGACACACTGGATCTGAAGGTGCAGTTTATTGATGAATCCATCGCTACCGCAAAGGTAAAGGGAAGCAATTCCAGTATGGATCTGGCTGTTTTAGCTGTAAATATTTCTGATCTGGACAGCTCCACCCTGTCAGCTATTTCCGTGGCTACTCTGGGAGATTCCGACAGTCTTAAGGTGGGAGAGCCCGCCATTGCCATCGGTAATGCTTTGGGCTATGGTCAGTCTGTGACCACCGGTGTGATCAGTGCACTGGACAGACAGATTGAGATGGCAGAGGATGGTACCACCACCGGTAATCTGATCCAGACCGATGCTGCCATCAATCCCGGTAACTCGGGAGGAGCCCTGTTAAATGTACAGGGTGAGGTCATTGGAATCAATTCCAACAAGATCGGCGGTTCAGCTATCGAGGGTATGGGTTATGCTATTCCGATTTCCAGTGCAAAACCCATTATCGAAGAATTGATGAGCCGGGAGACCAGAGATAAGGTAGACGAAGCAAAGAAAGGCTATCTGGGAATCAGTGGACTGGATGTAACCAGTGATGTATCTGCGATGTATGGTATGCCGGAAGGTGTATTCGTTACTCAGGTATATGAAGGCGGAGCCAAAACTGCAGGTATGGTCAAAGGAGACATTATCGTCGGCTTTGAAGGAAACACCGTAAAAAATATGGAAGATCTGCAAGGCTGTCTGGAATATTATGAGATGGGAGAAACGGTAGAGGTCATCGTACAAAGAGGCAATGCGGGAGGATATGAAGAGATTACCCTTCAGATCGTTCTGGGTATGCAGAGTACGGTTCAGACACATCCTTAATCCTGTCTGTCCGGAAGCGGCAGAATGAGGGGAAATATGGCAGAAGAATTTGAAACAACAACATCGGATGACGGATATGAGGATGTCTGCGTCATCTGCAGAAGACCGGAGAGTAAGGCTGGAAAGATGTTTAAGCTTCCGGGCAATATAACGGTATGCAACGATTGTATGCATAAAACCATGGAAACGGTGAGTCAGTTCGATTATCAGGGGATGTTGAATGACCCTGCATTAATGAGCAGTCTTTACCAGTTTTCCAATCCCTTTGCGGGGAAAACTACTCAGGAAAATAAGAAGAAAAACGAAGAAGAACAGCCTGATGATAAGAAGCAGGAAGTAGAGAAAACAGAGGAAGAAAAGCCGGATAATGGAGATGAAGAGGAAGAGACCAGGTCCCGTGAGGAAAAGCTTGCTGACTTAAGGCGGAGGGGCTTTCCCAATATCAGCTTCATCAATCTATCTGATCTGCAGATGGATGGAGGAATGGGCAGCCGCCAGCGTCCCAAAAAGCGTAAAAAGAGTGCCAAGCCTGTTTTGGATATTAAAAATATCCCGGCTCCGCATAAGATCAAGGCCCGGCTGGATGAGTATGTGATCGGTCAGGAAAAGGCAAAAAAGGTGATTTCTGTAGCCGTATATAACCACTATAAGCGGGTGGCTACCGGCACCATGGACGAAATTGAAATTGAGAAGTCCAATATGCTGATGATCGGTCCTACCGGAAGCGGTAAGACCTATCTGGTAAAAACCCTGGCCAGACTTCTGGATGTACCTCTGGCCATTGCCGATGCCACCTCCCTGACGGAGGCCGGCTATATCGGTGATGACATTGAAAGCGTGGTAAGCAAGCTTCTGGCTGCTGCGGACAATGATGTGGACCGGGCAGAAATGGGAATCATCTTTATTGATGAAATCGATAAGATTGCCAAGAAAAAGAACCACAATTCCCGGGATGTGAGCGGAGAATCGGTGCAGCAGGGAATGCTGAAGCTTCTGGAAGGGGCCGATATCGAGGTACCTGTGGGAGCCAGCAGCAAAAATGCCATGGTTCCTTTGACCACCGTAAACACACGAAATATTCTCTTTATCTGCGGCGGAGCTTTTCCGGATCTGGAGGATATCGTCAAGCAGAGGCTGAATAAGCAGACCTCCATCGGTTTCGGAGCAGAGCTGAAGGATAAATACGATAAGGATAAACAGATTCTGGACAAGGTAACGGTAGAGGATCTGCGTAAATTTGGTATGATCCCCGAGTTTTTGGGAAGACTGCCCATCGTCTACACCCTCCAGGGACTTTCCAGGGAAATGCTGGTACAGATCTTAAAGGAGCCCAAGAATGCGATTTTGAAGCAGTATCAGAAGCTTCTTGAGCTGGATGAGGTCAAGCTGGAATTTGACGACGGGGCTCTGGAAGCCATTGCGGAAAAGGCTCTTGAAAAGGACACGGGTGCCAGAGCCCTGAGAGCCATCATCGAGGAATTTATGCTGGATATCATGTATGAGATCCCCAAGGATGACAATATTGGAAGGGTGACCATTACCAGGGAATATATTGAAGGAACCGGTGGTCCCATCATCGATATCCGAAGCAATACTGTAGGTCTGGAGGAACGGGATCAGTTGAAGGAAGTGAATGAATATTTGGGTTGACCGAAAGGTCCTGGCCCATCGGCTGGCGGGGATTTACCCCGCCAGTTTTTTATATCAATTGGCAAAGAAGATGTTGAACCATCATTCTGGGACATTATATGAAGATATGTATTGGATTGATTTAGTTAATCTTGAATCATTCATAGGGTAATATCCGACCTAACACATCCACTTTCACGACAGTACCGTGAATAATTCAGGTATAATATGCGAAAGAATATAATTGACATAGTTTTCGTCAACGAATATAATATACTTAACAAAATAGATTTAAAATAACTAAAACGTTAAGAAAGGAGAAGGGACGATGCTATACAATTATATAAAAGAACATTACAAAGAAGCGGAGCCGATTTTCTTTTCGGATTTGGAGCGTGAGGATATTACGAAGTCGGCATTAAACCAGCAGTTGAAGAAACTCTGTGATAAAGGTTTGCTGCAGAAGTATGATACCGGAGTATATTTTATACCAAAGAAGTCTTTGCTGAATTCTACCATTGGTCCTAATGCGGATATGGTGGCGAGATATCGTTTTATTTCCAAAGGAGATAATGTTGACGGTTTTTATGGTGGTAATTCTTTTGCAAATCAGCTAGGGATTACGACACAGGTTCCACGAGTGGTTGAGATTGTGAGTAACAATACCAACTCGTCAGACAGAGAAGTACGGATTGGTAACAGAAGCTTTTATGTGAGAAAACCAATTGTACAGATAACAAAAGAGAATGTGTATGTGTTACAGATGCTTGAGTTGCTAAAAAATCTTGATGCATATTTAGATTATACTTATGATGAGGCAAGGGAAAAATTTGCTGAGTATATCGCCATTCACGGAATAAAGCGGAGTGATGTCGATATATATATCAGAAAATATCCGATGGCTACCTTTAAATATTACTATGAACTGGGGTTAGATCATGTACTTGCATAAAGAGAATAGAGAACTGTTTTGCGATGCAATTTTGCTGACATCACAGAAACTTGAAGTCAGTGAAGATATCGTAGAGAAAGATTATTACGTTACATTGATTTTGAAGAAGCTTTCTGCAATTGAATATCCGGTTGTGTTTAAAGGTGGTACATCTCTATCCAAAGCCTTTCAGGTAATAGACCGATTTTCGGAGGATATTGATATTACATTTTCAGAACATCTGGGAGAAGCAAGAAGGAAGAAGTTAAAATATAACATTTTAAAGCCGATTGCAGATGAATTGGGACTTGTGATTCGCAATTTTGATTCTATCGAAAGCGATAAGAATCTGAATCATTATGATTTTTATTATGAGTCAGTAGTGGGTAATAGAGTGATCAATCCTATTCCACCCTATGTTAAGCTGGAAACGTCTTTGTTGTCTTACGCATTTCCTACAGAAGAAAGGGAACTCGGTAATTATATATTAGATGCCCTGGGAGCAGAGGAAGAGGAGCTTATTGTAACGTATGATTTGGGAACATTTCCTATGCGTGTTCAGTCTTTGAATCGTACATTGATTGATAAAATTTTTGCTGTATGCGATTACTATTTGCAGGACAAACCTCACAGAAATGCAAGACACCTTTATGATATTTACAAATTGACAGAGCATGTGGAGCTGGATAGTGATTTCTTGGAACTTGTAAAGGAAGTGCGTGTGCATAGAATTAATATGGGAAGTGAAATTGCTCCGGCAGCACCTATGGATGTGAATATTGTAGAGTTGGTTCAAAAGATTTGTGATCAAGATTTTTACAAAGAAGATTATCGGGAAACTACGCTTAAGTTGATTTCAGATTCCTTGGAGTATGAGATGTTGAAGAAACGCTATAAGGAATTGGTGGAGAAGATGTTTGCCTGACAGGTTTCAGAAAAGTAAATTTGGCTGTCAGGATTAGCTTATTCAAGGATTGCTTTGAATACCGGATCCTTTGTCTACAGTCTGAGGCATATCAGGTAGTAACACTTGGTATGCCTGTTTTTTTATGGTTTCTTTATATGGCACTGACTGGAATAACTGACAAAAAATACCGATATTTTTCGTTAAGAAATAATCAATGAAATTGTATACAAGGTTTACGGCTCATGTTATAATACGAGGGCACGTCAGAGGAAAGGAGGAGCAAAAGAATGAAAGACCGGAAAATGAATCTGAAGTTTGGAAAAGGCGATGTTATTGCCATTGGTATCGTTCTTGCGCTTACCTTTCTTACAGCAGCTGGTTTTCACTCAGGAGTACAAAAGCAGGAAGCGAATACACTGTTCATCTATCAGGATGGAAAGCTGATCAAGGAGATGCCGCTGGCACAGGATGCAGAATTTACTGTGGAGGGTGAGTATTACAATCGAATTGAGATCCGAAACCAAGAGGCCGGTATCACTCAGTCCAGTTGTCCCGGAACCGATTGTGTACACAGTGGATGGATCCACGAAGCAGGACGGAGTATCGTCTGCCTTCCCAACCGGGTTGAACTCAGGGTGGGAGGAGAGTCCGAGGTAGATGTTATCGTAAAGTAAGATGGAACAAGAGGAAAAATGAGAGAAACGAAGCAGCTGATCTATTGTGCAATTTTAATATCGTTGGCCCTGGTGCTTTCCTATATCGAGCGGTTCATTCCCCTGCAAATGATTGTTGGACTGCCGGGAATTAAGCTGGGACTGGCTAACGTGGTCACACTGATGGCCCTCTACTTTTTGGGTGTAAAGAGTGCCTTCACCATCCTGGGGATCCGGTGTTTTCTGGGAGCCTTCTTCGGAGGGGGATTCTCAGGCCTGGCCTTCTCACTGACCGGAGGAATCCTGGCATTGGTGGTGATGACATTAATGCGCCAGATTAAACTGTTCTCCGTTTATGGAGTCAGCGTATTGGGGGCAGCGGCCCATAATATAGGCCAGATTGGTGTGGCGGTGGTATTGATGGAGTCTGTTTACGTGGTGGGATATCTTCCCTATTTACTGATCGTATCCATTTTTACGGGAATGGCTACAGGCAGCATCTGTGCGGGAGTATTCCGTATTCTGGCAGTAAGCGGACAGATACCGGAAAAAAGCTAAAAGCTGCCCAGGCAGCAATAAAAGGAGGCGCAAGGAAGAATAAAGCCTTCCTTGCAGACTTTGTGCTGACGCACAAAGATCTCGGGATGAAAAGCTGCTGACGCAGCAACATAAGTGAGCTGCCCAGGCAGCAACATAAGGAGGAGAAAATGAAAAAATTATTGGCAACATTTTTAAGTTTGGGATTAACCGTGAGTTTACTTGGCGGTTGTGGGAATACTGTTATTGTACAGCAGAGCAGTCCGGAAACCCAGGAAGCAGCAACAGCAACAGAGCAGGCAGCAGAGAGCGGAGAGGAAGCATCTGTAACGGATACAGAAGAGCTGGCAGAGGGTGCTGTAAAAACAGGTATGTCTATCGTGACTACACTGGAAGGTACGGATGCAGGTGAAGAGGCAGACGGTTCCTCTACGACCAACATCGGTATCGTGGCAGTAACTGTGGATGGACAGGGAGTGATCCAGGATTGTGCTATCGATGGAATCAAGGCTACTATCAACTTCTCTAAAGAAGGTAAGCTGGTAGACGTCAGGGAAAGCTTCCCCAGTAAAAATGAGCTGGGTGAAGAATATGGAATGAAGGCTGCTTCCTCCATCGGAAAGGAATGGAATGAGCAGGCTGAAGCTCTTGCACAGTATGCAGTAGGAAAAACTGTGGAGGAGTTAAAGAATGGTGCAGTGGATGAAAGCGGCAAGGCAAAGGATGCCGATCTGGCTTCTTCTGCCACCATGTATATTGGAAGCTTTGTAGACCAGATCGAAGCAGCAGTGAATAATGCAGCAGACCTGGGGGCTTCTGTGGGAGACGAGCTGGTAATCACTCAGATCACCCATGCAAGCAAGAGTAAGGATGCAGGAGAGGAAGAGGGCCTGACCCAGGCCTATGCCACCATTGCAGCAATGACCTTAAAAGAAGGTACCATTACCAGCATGATCCTGGATGGAGTACAGGCAAATGTAAACTTTGATACTGCAGGAAAGATCACCTCTGATCTGACAGCAGAAGTGTTGAGTAAAAATGAACTGGGAGAAAGCTATGGAATGAAGGCAGCCTCCTCCATCGGAAAAGAGTGGAATGAGCAGGCAGCAGCCTTTGCAGCATACGTTACCGGAAAGACCATTGAAGAAGTGACCACCATAGCAGTGACGGAGGAAGGAAAGGCCGGTGATGCAGATCTGGCAGCATCCGTGACCGTTTCCATCGGAAGCTTTATCCAGCTGGTGGAAAAAGCAGGACAGTAGGCAGAGCTTGAAGGAGTGTATGGACGTATGAGAAGAATCTTCCCGTTTTTTATGGCCCTGGTGTTACTTACAGGATGTGCAGGCAGCACCTCCTCCATCGGTGGAAAAGAAAAATATCAGGCTACTTTTCTGGGGCTGTTTGACACCGTGACGACCATCATCGGATATGCCAAAAACCAGGAAGAATTCCAAAAGGAGGCAGAAGCCATTAAGGCCTCCCTGGAAGAGTATCACCAGCTTCTGGATATTTATCATAGCTACGAAGGGATCAATAATCTGAAGACCATCAATGACCAGGCAGGAGATAAGCCTGTAAAAGTGGATACCAGGATCATTGATTTCCTGCTGGACTGTCGCAGCTATTATGAATTGACGGAGGGCAGAGTGAATGTAGCCATGGGAAGCGTTCTCTCCCTCTGGCACGAGGTCAGGAGTGCAGGGATTGATGACCAGGAAAATGCAGTTTTGCCGGATGAAGCTGCCTTGAAGGAGGCAGCTCTCCATTGCAGCTTTGATGGGATGATCATTGATGAAGAAAACTCCACGGTTTTTCTTGAGGATCCGAACCAGAGTCTGGATGTAGGAGCCATTGCCAAGGGCTGGGCCGTGCAGAAGGTATGTGAAGATCTTCCCGCCGGTCTTTCGGTAAGTGTAGGAGGAAATGTCCATGCAACGGGGCCCAAGCCGGAGACGGACAGCCCCTGGGTAGTGGGAATCCAGTCCCCTGAGAATCCTGAGGAATTTGTACACACCCTGAACCTGATGAAGGGCAGTGTGGTTTCCAGCGGAGATTATCAACGCTATTATCAGGTGGATGGGGAAAGCTATCACCATATCATAGATCCGGATACCCTCTATCCAGCCCGCTACTGGCGATCCGTCAGTATAGTCTGTGAAGATTCGGGCCTGGCAGATGCACTCTCCACAGCCCTGTTCCTGCTTCCTCTTGAGGAGGGACAGGCACTTCTTGAAAAGTGTCAGGCAGAAGCTATGTGGATCGATCTGGAGGGAAACCAATACTATAGCCCGGGCTTTGAGGAGTTGATCCGAAGCTAGCTTGCTAAAGGGAGAAAATTTGCAGAAGCTTAAAGCCTGCTTCGAGTTGTTAAAGAGAAAAAATAGTAACAGCGAGGTACCTGATAGGTACCTTTACAGCCAAAGATTGTTAAAAAAAAGACATCATAAAGTAAAAACTGTTTTAGCAGAATAGAAAGAGGTATAGATGAAATCTTTGTTTTTTGGAGGAATTCATCCGGCAGATAAAAAGGAACTTTCTGCAGGTGGACCTCCGCTCAGAAGACTGGAGCCAAAGCAGGTAAGTATATCCATGTCCCAGCACATCGGCGTACCCTGTAAGCCCCTGGTGGGAGTAGGCGATCAGGTAAAAAAAGGCCAGAAGATAGGCGACGGGGAAGGCCTCTGTGTACCCGTTCACGCCTCCGTTTCCGGAAAAGTGGTTGCGGTGGAACCCAGACGCCATCCCTCCGGCCAGGAGATCATGGCTGTGGTCATTGAAAATGACTTTCAGGATACACCGGATGAAACCATGGCCTGCCATGAGGATTACCGGAAGCTGAACCTGGAAGAGATTCTTGCCATCATTCGTGAGGCAGGGATCGTAGGTATGGGTGGAGCAACTTTTTCCACCCAGGTGAAAGCAGCCTCCTCCATGGAAAAGGTGGAGACACTGATTGCCAATGGCTGTGAGTGTGAACCTTATCTGACCGCAGATGATACCCTGCTTCGCAATGAGGCAGACCGGGTGCTGGCAGGAATGCATATTATCCGTCATGTCCTGAAGCCGGAGAGAATGGTTCTGGCCGTAGAAGAAAATAAAAAAGAAGCGATTGAAGGGCTGAAAAAGGCTCTGGAAAAGGAAAAGGACATTGAACTGAAGGTGCTTCCCACCCGTTTTCCCCAGGGAGCAGAAAAGCAGCTTATCCAGGCCGTCACCGGCAGGGAGGTTCCTCCCGGACAGCTGCCCGCAGCCGTAGGCTGTGCCGTATTTAATGTGGCCACCTTTGCTGCCACCTATGATGCAGTGGTGCAGGGAAAAGCCGTTACCGAACGAATCGTAACGGTCAGTGGTGAAGGGGTAAATCATCCGGGGAACTTCCGGACACCTGTTGGAACCTCCTATGCTGATCTGCTTGAGGCAGCAGGAGGAGTGAAGGCAGAAACCTGTAAGGTGATCACCGGAGGTCCCATGATGGGCTATGCCCAGGATGACTTATCTGTTTCCGTGATCAAAGGAACCAACGGAGTGCTGGGACTTATTGAGAATGTAGACACCGGGGATTATGCCTGCATCCGATGTGGAAAATGCCTGACGGTGTGTCCCATGAAGCTGCAGCCCCTGCATCTTTTTGAACAGATTCAGCTGGAAAATAAAAAAGGAATGGAGTACTATTATCTGATGGATTGCATTGAGTGCGGCTGCTGTTCCTATACCTGTCCGGGCAAGCTTCCCCTGACCTCCAGCTTTAAGGCAGCAAAACAAAAACTGAAGGAGGAACGCTAAAGTGAACTATCTGGTAACTTCAGCTCCACACCTCAGGAGCAAAACAAAAACAGGAACCATTATGCGGGATGTGATCATCGCCCTCCTTCCGGCACTTTTGGCAGGGATTCTCCGCTTTGGTTCACGAGCAATACTCATTACCCTGGTCAGTGTGGCAGCGGCTTTCCTTGGAGAACTGATCTGTGACAAGCTGATCTATCACCGGAATACCTTACCGGATCTGTCCTGGGCGGTAACCGGTCTGCTCTTGGCAATGTCGGTTCCCGTATCCATACCCTGCTGGCTTATGGCAGTAGGAAGCCTGTCTGCCATGATTGTGGTGAAGGGCTTTTCAGGAGGAATCGGCAAAAATATCTTCAACCCGGCTCTGGCTGCCCGTGCCTTCCTGGTGCTGTTCTGGCCCGTATATCTGACCCGTTTTCCTGCGGGGACAGGTGCTGTGGAGGAGGGAACAGAAAGGGTGGTATCCCAAATTAGTGCCGGTGCAGATCTGGTGACCAGTGCCACACCACTTCACCATATGCAGATTCCGGCGTTGCCGGAGATCTCCTTAAAGGATATGTTTTTAGGCAATATTGATGGAAGTATGGGAGAAATCTGTACCCTTGCCCTCCTGATCGGTGGGGTTTACCTTCTGCTTAGAAGGGTGATTTCCTGGAGAATTCCTGTGGCCTATCTGGGAACGGTGGCCGTCCTTACCTTCATCTTCTATAAGGGCGAAGATCCCCTGATGTGGATGCTTTACAGCCTGATGGGAGGCGGTGTAGTTCTGGCAGCCCTGTTTATGGCAACGGACTATTCTTCTTCACCGGTGACCCCTGTGGCCCAGCTGATCTATGGAGCAGGATGCGGTATCCTTACCGTGGTCTTCAGGTATTTCGGATTGTTTCCGGAGGGAGTGACCTACGCCATTCTGCTGATGAATGCGCTTGTCTGGGCACTGGATTACTATACTGTACCCCGTCGGTTCGGAACCGGGAAAGGAGGGAGCAGAGCATGAAAAAATACATGGGAAAAACACTGGTGACCATCCTGATCATGGGCTGCCTTCTTTTTGCAGGCAGGAAAGGACTGGCAGGGCTGGAGACAGCCAATGAAGAACGTTATTTGCAGAAAATCTTTCCTTATTTACTGCCCGGCTCCACTACCTTCACCCTGGAGATGAGTGTGGAGGCGGCGGAGGAGTCTCAGGCTGACAACGGTGCCGAAGTGGCAGGCGGGCCTCAGACTGACAACGGTACAGAGCTGGCAGCTGCTTCTTCTGCCGGCGAAGGTGGAGAAACGGAGCCTGTGGGAGAAGAGATCATCCCTGAAGAGGGCGAAGAAGCTGCCGAAGAGGAAGAGATCATCCGCTTCGTCTACCGGGGGGAGACCGGTTACGTGATCTGTACGGTGACCCAGGGCTATGTGGATGAGATTGAATTACTGGTAGGCGTGGACGACAGCGGTAAGGTGAAGGGGCTCTGTGTTTACGGACAGCATGAGACCTTCGGCCTGGGTGCGGCCAGCCAGACCAATGTACCCTTTTTGCAGCAGTATCTGGGAACCTCAGGAGAAGCCCAGACGGGAACCACCGTGGATGCACTGACCGGGGCAACCGTTTCTTCCAAGGCGGTCACCAAGGGAGTGAATGCGGCTGTGGCATACGTCACCGGAGCGGATATTTCCTCCGGAGCAACGAGTTGGGGAGGTTGACGGAATGAAGAAATTAACGAGTAAATTGAAGATAAATGAAACCATGATGCTGGCTCTGGTCATGGGAATCACCCTGATCATCATGGTTCTGTTAAAGACCTTTCTGGCAGCAGCCATTTTGATCCGGCTGAACATCCCCAATCTGGCGGGACTGAGCCTTTTGTCCCTGCTCTTGACCCATTATCTGGGAGAAAAAAAGAGCAGCCATCCGGTGATGAACCTGGTGTTCGCGGCCCTGATCTTTGGCTGCCTTCCCTGGCTGGCAGGTCTGGCTTCCGTAAAGGAGGCTTTGTGGCTGGCCGGCGTTGGCGGAGTGGAATATACCCTGATCAGCGGTATGTTTGCTTCTATGACGGATCGTATGGAATGTACCATCAGATCCAGGCTGGCCCCTGTCTGCAGTGCCTTCGTCCTGTTCATGGCCTTCCAGGGATTTGGAAATATTCTGCTGTAGGAGTGCAGTGAAAAGGTGCTTGAAAGCTCTAAACCGGCTTTTAAGCACCTTTTTTTGTCTATGGAAAAGTTTTCACGTTACATTGTAAATCATGATATGATTGGATAAAAAAGGTAGGAGAATTTTATTATGAATGTTATTGAAATGTTATCCAGTTTACCTGCTATGACAGAAGAAGAAAGGAAAAAATGTCAAAGGGTTGCAGATGTGTTTAATCCGATTGTCGAACAGGAGGGAAATTGTGTAGCAGATGCAGGAAGATTTGGTTTTGTTTATCTGGAACTTTGCAGGGAGGATTGCCCTAATAATTTTGCCTTTGATTGGAACCATTTGTATTTTACTGCAGAAGATTTATTTGATGAATTGATTAATGATGTGGTTAATTGGAAAATTCATCAAATGGCTAGAGATACGCCATTGGTGAAACTTGAGTTGGATGAGCTTTATGAAGTTTTTAACGTTAATGAAAATGAAGAATTTATTAATTTGAGAACTGAATTATTTGAAAAATGCTTCAGTTGAAATCATAATATTAAAGCTGCTATGTGCTATGCTGCTTGATTAATGTAGCATAGCACGGCAGATTAAAAAACGCTTAGATAAAAAATAATCACAGAGTAGAGTAAGACTTTTGTCCTGGTCGATTGTATTTGAGGCTTATTCAGTTTAATATACTATTTTATCTTCTTCTATATTGATAAGTTTTAACATAATTATAGTATGAAATGTTTGGGTTTGAGTATTATAGTACCAAATGGATTCAGCAAAGTTGATTGAATATTACGAGAAAGCAAAAGAATTAAAGTTCTGTAGGCGAAATCTTTTCTTTTGGGAACAATATGCAATTGTATGTATAAATTTAAAACAATTTGATAGAGCGGATAGATATTTTAAAACGGCATACTCACTTGCAAAAGAGAGGGGACGTACTTTTTCAGCCTATCAAATTGATAACCACTATGAAAGACACTATTCTTTAAAAGATGGAGGAATACATATATTGTTATATCGAGATAACTCAAAAAGGCGAATTTGTCAGGAAAGAAAGTTTTGTTTGATATGACGATAACGGCAATTTATCCATAGACGATCATGATTTATTTATTTTCAATGAACAGGAGGTAACGAAAGAATACTGGGAAAAAAGTACAGAAAAGTATCGTAATAGTGTGGTTTCCCTGGAATGGATTAATTGGGAGAAAGAGTGATCCTCTATGATGCAAATTTGATGCATTGATCTGGTAGAATACAAAAAGATAAAGGAGAAGGAGCAAACCATGAACCGTATTCCCAAGATGAGAGCTTTTTTGGAAACAAGAGTAAGTGAGCTTTTGAACGAAAGGTTAAGAGTGATAGAAGAAGCACTATTAAAGAATCGTAGGTATATCTGGGACAGGATAGAAGAGGTTTTATCCGCACAGTTTAATTTTATACATAGTCATCAGGAGTATGAGAAGCTTACGATTTCCTATTTGAGAAGCAGTTATATTACAGGAAACCATATATTTCTTGTTACCTGCCAGAAAGAGATACTGTTCCTGGAAGAAGAGCCTCCGGAGGAGGAGCTGGATCTTTCAGAACTGTTTACTGAGATTGATCAGGATATAGAGAGACTGGGAGCAGAGTTGGATCAGGAATTTATCCGTGTATCTGAGGGAGAGAAGGAAAGTGTAAGAAGGTGGTACATGGAATTACTTTATGCTCATTTGGGAGAGGTACTTAAAGCAGCTATACAAAAGAAAGGATATTTGACAGAAGTTCCTTTGCTGTATGGAGGTTATATGGAAGAACAAAAGCAGATAGGGTGGATCTGAATGAGGTAAATAAAAGCGCAGGAGGAGTGGATTATACAGATTCATACAAGAAATTATGGGAGAAACGAAAAATGTTTAAAAAAGTTAACTCACCACTGATCGAACAATTAACGTCAATACTGGAAGAAAAAGATGAAATAGGAAAAAGTATTAAAACCATACAAGAGCAAACCATAAACCTTGCGGTAGATATTATAGACGATACTCTGT
>JAFSIS010000032.1 GCA_017439665.1 Lachnospiraceae bacterium | reverse complement strand
TTACCGAAAAAGAGACCTATGATTTAATCACAAACGCACTATAACCCGTCTGTATTCAAGTGTATTCAAAAACCCTTTTTCAACAAAAAAAAAACCCCGATTTTATCGGGGCTTCAAGGCAATAAAAAAGCACGAGACGGGATTCGAACCCGCGACCCTCGCCTTGGCAAGGCGATACTCCACCACTGAGCCACTCGTGCATATATTTTGTTCTGTTTCCTATTTCTCAACCGAACAAAACATATTATACACATCATTTATGTTTCTGTCAATACTTATTTCATAATTTTCTTAACTTCTTGATTTTTCATTTATCAATTATCTTTCTTCTTTTTTCTTCTTCTCTTTTTCCTTTCATCCGATACCTGTAGACCCCATATCCAAGGACAACGCCCAATGCATTCAGAAGAATATCATCCACATCAAAGGCTCCGAATGCACTGAGCAGCTGAAACAGCTCGATTCCCAGGATAAATGTCACAGAAACAGCCATGGTACACTGCCACTTCGAAAGGCGCGGATAACAGATCGGAAGCAGATATCCAAAGGGCACAAAAATCAGTAGATTTCCGAAAAGATTGGGGAACCAGTTCAGCGCCCGGAAATGATGGATATACATGCGGATGCTCTTTCCTATGGTAAAATTAGCAGTCTCCAGCCCTTCCAGAATCACGCCCTTTTCCCAACCGGAAGCTATCTCCCACAATTGGTCAAAGGGGTATTTGAAAACGATCAATTTAATAGTAAGAATAATATAAAGCCAAAATAACAGCCTTACAATCCTGTCTCTATCCTTTAAGTTCATAAAAACTCCACGCTTTTTACTGACGGTGATACTCCACCTTCATCAACGCCAACCCTTGGGCAGGTGCCAAAAACCCTGCCAGAGCCCGGTCTCCCGTTTCAAAAATTTCCGTAACGGAAGAAACCTCCCTTTGATGCAGTCCTATTTCAAGCAATGTCCCCATCATAATCCGAACCATATGATACAAAAATCCATTGCCTCGGAACGTAAACTGCCATTCCTCTCCCACCCGCTCTACGGATATATCATAGATCTCCCTGCAGGTGGACTTCTTCGTATTCTTTTTGGGGGTAAATCCACGAAAATCATGAACTCCCACCAGAAGAGCCGCACCGGCTCTGATACGCTCCATATCCAGGGGCTCCGGCAGCTGATATACGTACCTTCTGTCAAATATATGCGGCAGGTCGGAATTTAAGACCCGATATCGATATGTCTTTGCCCCGGCGTTCAGCCTGGCGTGAAAACGATCCGGAACCCTTTCAACGGAGAGGACACCGATATCCTCCGGCAGATACCGATTCATATATCGAAGGATTTCTTCCTCTCCCATCTCTGTATCTGCATGAAAGCTGATCACCTGACCATAGGCATGCACTCCTGCATCGGTACGACCGCTGGCCTGTATCTCCACTTTTTTATTGACCATTTTAGTCAGTATATGCTCCAGCTTTCCCTGAATCGTATTTTCCGTGGAGATCTGTCGCTGCCACCCTTGATATCTGGTTCCCTCGTACTGGATGATCGCTTTATAATTCCGACTCTTGCT
>JAFSIS010000031.1 GCA_017439665.1 Lachnospiraceae bacterium | reverse complement strand
TTTGTCCGCATACAGGGATCGTCCGCCCACCATCTTTTCGTATTCCCTGGAAACATAAAAGAGATCCCTTAAGGGCATATTTGCGTTAGGTGTAGATTGGTGCTCATAGAGGTTAAGACGGTGATCCAGGACAAAGGCCACACCATTTTTCATGGCCATGTAGATGGCATTCTTAAGGGTGACGATGACCAGCTCATCCGGGTCCTCATAATGGCTGTGGTTCAGGGCATTATAAAGGCTCAGTAAACGTTCCCGGTCCTCATAGAGCATGGCGAATACGGTGCTCTTATGTTCCCGGTTGGCTGCTGCCATCTCTGCCGGGTGGTGGGAATATCCCACAGGTTTCCTGGTTTCATTGTTTGGATTTGTCATGTTTACCTCCAGACTGCAGGAGGCTTTCCACAGATGGCCTATATCATCAGACAAGCCAGAGAGCAATTCCTTGAAAATCTCCTGCCAAAATAGAATTGATTGGTTCGCATAAGATTTTCTAAAGAAAGGATTCAGACGGCTTGTGCCAGCAGATTAGAAGGTCATATGCTTAACGTAATAATAACACAAAGCATATGGCTTTGTAAATATTTTTTGTATGTTCTATATCATAGAAGCACCCCTTCTGCCTTCTGCCAAACGGTTACTCCTTAATGAGGCATAGGCAAAAAAATCCGGCTTCTCTGCCTTTTTTTCAGCATCCACCAAGAAAAATACCTGTTTTTTTCCTTATAATCAGCTGAGTGGGCATATGGCAATTTTTTCACCCACCATGCCCCAAATAATCCTCCAAGCAGGGTATTATACTTATGTTTTTTTGTATTTGCCCGATTAAGAAAGAAAAGAGCTTCCTTCATCATTTTTTTCTCAGCCTGCAGGGCATCAGAAGAAAATATTTTCCTCTTTGCCTCCGGCGCACTAAAAGCGGTGGGCATTTTGCCTCCGGCGCACTGAAGGCAGTGGGTGCTTCTGCCCCGGCACATTGAAGGTGATATGTGCTTCTGCCCCAGCGCACTGAAGGCGGTGGGCATTTCTGCACACCGCCTTCAGAAAAAAGAATTCCATCCTTTTATCCCCTTTTTTCGGTCAGTTCCGGGGAAGCTTCAGTTTCCATCTGGCAAAATCAGATCCGGAGATGGCTCAGATCACATAATGATCAGCAGAGGCCTCTCCGGCCAGATCTGCAATGGTGATTCCGTCAAAATACTCATTGATCATGTGGAAAAGTCTGGTCCACATAGGCAGGGTCTTACACTCCGCTGCCCGTTCACAGGGTTTGGCATCTTCCTCCAGACAGGAAACCGGTGCCAGAGAATTCTCCGTAAGACGAAGAATCTCTCCCACCCGATAATCCTCGGGCTGGCGGGACAGGCGGTAACCACCCCCTTTTCCATGCAGCCCTTCCACCATATCATTTTTGGACAGGATGGTCATAATGCTTTCCAGATATTTTCGGGAGATATTCTGCCTCTGGGCTACGTCCTTCAGGGGCACATATTCACTTCCCGCATGCTCAGCCAGATCGATCATTACTCTCAGCGCATATCTTCCTCGGGTGGATATCATCATACATTCTTCCTCTTTCTTAAAAAGGCTCAGGCAAACCAAAATACTTCAGTCTGCCTCAGCGATCAATTTCTATTTAAATCATCATCCTTAATCAGCCTAATCCTTCTCAACATCTGCTGATCATTATTCGGCAAACAACGGCGTTGATAGATACCTGTCACCGGTATCGGGCAGAACAACCACGATCGTCTTTCCTTTATTTTCTTCCTTCTTTGCCTCTTGTATAGCAGCAAACAAAGCTGCCCCGGAGGAAATTCCCACCAGTACGCCTTCCTTTTGTCCGATCAGCTTACCTAAGGCAAAGGCGTCTTCATTAGACACAGGAAGAATTTCATCATAAACTGAGGTATCCAGAATGGAAGGAACGAAACCGGCTCCGATTCCCTGAATCTTATGAGGGCCCGGCTTGCCACCGGATAAAACAGGGGAAGCCTCCGGCTCAACTGCCACAACCTTCACCTCCGGTTTTTTACTTTTTAAAAAACGTCCCACACCGGTAACGGTTCCACCGGTACCTACTCCGGCAACAAAAATATCCACTTCTCCATCCGTATCCTCATAGATTTCCGGTCCTGTTGTGGTAAAATGTGCTTCCACATTGGCCCGATTATCAAACTGCCCCGGAATGAAGCTGTTCGGGATAGATTCTGCCAGCTCTCTGGCTCTGACAATGGCTCCGCTCATTCCCTTAGCCCCTTCCGATAACACCAGCTCAGCACCATAGGCCTTCATCAGCTGTCTTCTCTCCACAGACATGGTATCGGGCATTACGATAATGGTCCGATATCCTCTTGCCGCTGCCACAGAAGCCAGCCCGATTCCCGTATTTCCGGAGGTAGGCTCGATGATCACCGAGTCCGCCTTTAATTTCCCTTCTTTTTCGGCTGTATCCAGCATAGCCTTGGCTACCCTGTCCTTTACACTTCCTGCCGGATTAAAATATTCCAGCTTAGCCAGAATCCTGGCCTGTAATCCAAATTCTTTCTCGATATGGGTAAGCTCCAACAGGGGAGTTCTTCCCACCAACTGATCTGCTGATGTATAAATCTTTGCCATATTTTCCTCTTTTCCTGCTGCCGCAGGCAGCATCCTCTCTTTATTTAACTGCTTCAAAACCGGCCTGTAAATCTTCCAGAATATCCTCAATGTGCTCCGTTCCAATGGATAACCTTACGGTATTGGGTTTGATTCCGCAGTATAACAGCTCTTCCTCACTCATCTGGGAATGGGTGGTGCTGGCCGGATGGATCACTAAGGATTTCACATCTGCTACATTTGCCAGCAGGGAAAACAGTTCCAGACTCTCCGTAAACTTCTGCGCCGTCTTCGCATCTCCCTTGATCTCAAAGGTAAAGATGGAGCCTGCTCCCTTTTTAAAGTAACGGTTATACAGCTCCTTCTGCTTTCCTTCTGCCAGGGAAGGATGATTCACCTTCTCCACCTGTGGATGTTTTACCAGAAAATCCACCACCTTCAGGGCATTTTCCACATGTCTCTCCAGGCGAAGGGATAAGGTTTCCAGCCCCTGCAGGATGATGAAGGAATTGAAGGGAGAGATGGTTGCTCCCTGGTCTCTCATCAGGGTAGTTCTTAATTTTAAAATGTAAGCCAGATTTCCGCAAGCCTCAGTAAATACCACTCCGTGATAGGAGGGATTGGGTGCGGAAAGTCCGGGGAACTTATCGTTAGCTGCCCAGTCAAACTTTCCGGAATCCACCACGATACCGCCCATTACGGTTCCGTGTCCGCCCATAAATTTGGTGGCGGAATGCACCACCACATCGGCACCGTGCTCAATGGGACGAAGCAGATAGGGTGTGGCAAAGGTATTGTCTACGATCAGAGGAATCCCTGCTTCATGGGCAATGGCAGAGAGGGTTTCCAGATCTGCAATATCGCTGTTAGGATTTCCCAGAGTCTCAGCATATAAAAGTTTGGTATTATCCTGGATAGCGTTCTTGATCTCTTCTGTATTTTCCGGATCCACAAAGGTAGTGGAAATCCCCTGCTCCTTTAAGGTATTAGCAAAAAGGTTATAGGTTCCGCCATAAAGATTCTTGCAGGCAACAATATGATCACCTGCCACGGCAATATTCTGTATCGCATAGGAAATGGCTGATGAACCGGAAGCCGTTGCCAGAGCTGCTGCCCCTCCTTCCAGTGCAGCTACTCTCTGCTCAAATACATCGGAGGTGGGATTCATCAAACGAGTATAGATATTTCCGCCTTCACTGAGGGCAAAGCGGCCTGCTGCCTGAGCGGAATCCTCAAAGACATAGGATGTCGTGGCATAAATAGGTACTGCCCTTGCTCCTGTAGCCGGATCGGGATTCTCCTGACCTACGTGCAGCTGTAAGGTTTCAAACCTGTAATTCTCTCTACTCATTTTTTCTTTCCTCCGTTCCGAAGTGCTCCTGCCACTTCTCTTCTATCATCTGTATATTACCCATCTGCCCGATGGGTTGATATGATAATACACCCATTAACCTACCGTGTCAATAGGTGTTATTGAAAATCCCCACAAAAAAGTAGAACGGCCACTATCTGTTTGATCAAACGATAGCGGCCGTTCTACTTTACCTCTGTGTTCAATGGTTGTTCCTCTTTCTGTAAGAGCCATATGTCTATTTAATCGAATCATAATCAAAAAGTTCATTTGCTCTTACGGTTTATCAACTTGATTGAATCTATAATAAAGGTTTATTTTTATTCCCGACTCACAGATAAAAATCTGTTTAGAAAGTTTCATATAGATTTTTCTTTGTATAATTTAAAATACTGCCTTGTAAAATTAGTTTCTTTACACTAATCTTACTTTTTAAATTAATGTGGTAAATATTCAATATGAGTGCCAGCTACTATATACCTTTTACCTTGCCACTTTTCATCTTCATCCTGGTCTTGTAGGTCTTGTCTGCAAATCGCTTTTGCATCGATGATAATGAACTTCACGGGCTATTCTGCTCAAATGCGATTAAAAGGTCTCTCTTGTCAGGAACTGCTATGCATTACCACTCTCATATTGAGGTGAGTTGTCGATCGGTCCCATTGGATTATACCTCCAATCCTCCTCTTATGGTTCTGACCACTCTTCCTATCAGTACCTGTTCATCCGATAGACTGCCAACTTTCTCGTCATCAGCTTATCTTCGAATTACTTCTTCAGGATTTATCTTGTGTGGCCTCTGTGATCAGTGAGGTTTGTTGTTAATTGAATACTACCATATACATTTTTATTTGTCAATCTATTTTTATTATTTTTTTAAATTATTTTTAAACTATGTCTTAATTTATATAATTGTATATTCAATTTTAATTTTTTATACTTTTTGCAAAACATCTTTTGTTTATAAAATATCTTCAATTGCCACAACTTCCTTCTTACCAGATTACCCGGTACTTTTCCTGCTGCTCTCTCTGTTTCTGATCATGCTCCTGCCTGATTTCCCGGCGTGTAGTGATAATCCGTTCATAGTAAGTCTGAAGGCTTCCCCTCCAGTTGGAAGAATCATATTTCCAGGGAACTGCCGTTCCGGTTACACTGGTATAGTTAACTGCATCCTCCCCCTTTGGCTCAAAAACCCAGGAGTAGACCACATTTTCTTCCACCCTGGTCTGCTCAAGCAGGGTGCTGTCCAATGGGTTTTTGGATTCATCGATCCAAAAGAATTCTCCTTCAATTCCGGTATGATTGACCAGAGCGATATCTGCCAGAGTATAGCCCTCCTGCCGCACCGATGTGATCGTTGGCACAACCGATGGAACTGCCTGTTCAATCCGGATTTCAATCTCATTACTCCTTGCTTCCTGGTATTCCGTATCCCCGGCCTTAATAGCAACAACGGTGATGGTCCCTGCCCGTTTTGCCGCAAGGGTTTTTCCGGTCTGTCTGGCAGTCCATGCTCCACTGATTTCATAGGTGATCTTTCCGCTCCCTGAGCCGCCTTTAACTGAAAGTGTTACCGACTGATCGTAAACAACTGTATCTGCAGAGGCTGTCAGCTCCAGATTTGCCTGGGGAGTATTGTCTGCCAGATTCACGATCAAATTGACCGTGATATCCGCATAATTATCCGTCACGATCAGGATCGGAATGACAGCCTTCATTCCTTCTGTATATGCAGATTTTCCGGCTAATGTATAAGTTACCTTACCGGTTTTATCGTCAATACTGGGAGTCCCTTCCAAAATCGCACTATTGTCCTGAATTCCTGCAGTATTCACCTTGTAGGAAATGGTACCCACATCCTCATTTAATTCAGGTGCAACGACCAGCGTCTGCTCTCCTGTTTTTTTGTATTTATGATCTGCTGTTATATCCTCCAGTGTATCCGGATAGGCGGCTTTTTGAATGGTGACCGTTTTGGTAATGGTGCCGGAATAACTGCCGATTCCTACAACTTCAACGGTAATCTCTCCCGACTGGATATAATCCTGTGTACGCTCATTACCACGATAGAAGTTTACGATATAATGGGTTCCACGGCTTAAGGTTTCATTTGCAGAATTTAAGACAGTGACCTGGATCGCTTTTTCCTTACCATTGTAGATAGAATCTCCATCTACAAAAGCTACGCTGACCTTATCCTCTTCCAAGGCTGTTTTTTCTCCCGTGGTCTGAACTGCCTGCCATAAGCCGTCTGTATTCACAAGCTCCAGAGAGGAGGCTTCTGAATAGGGTACCAGCACAAAAGCCGATTCAGGGCAGTCTGACAGATTAGAAGTGTCAATATAGGTATGATTTTTCTCTGCCTCTGCCGGATAGCCATTATTATTCAGCACTGCAACGGGAGTGGTTCCTGTTACCATATCACCAAAAATAAGCGTATCAGAGACCCTAAGCTTAAGGGTTCCGCCGTTTCCCTGCAGACCCGCTAAGCTGTATGTCCCATTGTTTTCTGCCATCAGCTTGGACAGATTCAGGATTCCCTCACTCTCGATTCCTACATAGGCACTGCTGTTTAATGCCCTGGGCACCAGTTCCCCTTCCTTTACGGAAACCATAAAGATGTTATAGAAGGCTATCTCCTTCATGGATTTTGCTGAGAAATTTACATTTACAAGATTACCACTTTCTGTTCCGTATATTGCTGTAATATTATTGTCTTTCAATTCAATATCGATGGAATAATCCACATAAACCGCATATCCGTCTTTTCCATAGCAGTATAAGTTTCCCACTCCTGCAAAACAATCCGATAAAGAAATACTGACCCCACGTGTATCATAGGGATTACCAAAATCACAGCCCACTCCACCGGCAAAAATATCATCCACACTGGTATGGGTACCACTCATGATGATCTGCCCGAAGCTTCCCTCTGTCCCATATTTTACCCGTTGTGTTCCGACCTCCATCTCCAGACCGCCGGCAAAGACATCTCCTCCATAAACGCCACTGTCAACCGAGGTATCCTTCAGGGTAAGGGTATGTCCGTTAGCAAAAATTCCGGGGTTTACACTGTTGGTAAACACTACCTTCACCTTTTCAAAGGTAACGTCTTCACTGAGAATGATCCCGCCACTGCGAAGGGTAAGTGTATTGTCATTGATATCATCACTTTCTCCCGTTATGGTTATCGCTTTGGTAATATCCAGAGGACTGTCCGGAGCATCCGCAAGATCATTGACCTGAATTCCCTTTCCAGTGATCACGATGGTACCTCCCGGCATAACCATATCAATGGCAGTCCGCATATCGCCGCAGGGATAGCCCTCAGCTCCGGATCCGGTTTTTCCAGTTTCCACATATACCGTCTCCATGGTGGCATGGGCCTCAAGAGAATTTCCTCCAAAAGCCATAATTCCTGCCAGGAAGGTAAAAACTGCCATCCTCAATATTCCTGCACAACATTTTTTCTGCCCGTACTTCTGCCCCATCTGTCACTCTCCTGCGTCTGATTCTTCTGACCCATAACCTGCTTCTTTATCAGGCCTGCTGCCGTCTTCCAGCTGCTGCTTTGCTTCTTACCAGATTATCTGGTATTTTTCCTGCTGCTCTCTCTGTCTCTGATCATGCTCCTGCCGGATTTGCTGGCGACTTTCCTGTTTCTGAATCAGATATTGCTTTGCCTGCTTCCGCCATACGGCCCGCAGCTCCCGCCAGGAGATTCCCTCCTGTATTCCTGGCTGCTCTGTTCCTTCTGACTCTCCGCTTTCCGGCTGTTCCGTTTTTCCTGTTTCCCCGGTTTCCGGCTTCTCCTGTCCGTCATTTTCTCCTTCTGGCTGTTCCTGTCCGTTATTTCCGCTTTCCGGCTGTTCTGACTCTCCTGACTCTCCGGTTTCCGGCTGCTCCGTTTTCCCTGTCTCGTCCGTTCCCGGCTGCTCAGATTCTTCCGTTTTGGCCGTAACCGCTCCAATCTCAATGGTAATGCTTACCTTATCTTCAATGGCATCAATTACGGTAATGGTCGCTGTACCTGCTTCGGTTGCTTTAGTCAAAGTGCCGGAAATGATTCCTCCTTCGCTTATGGAAAGTCCCTCCGGGAGTCCTTTGGCTTCAAAGCGGTAAGGAATCTGTCCTCCGCTGACACCCTTTGATACATCAATATCCTCAATTTCGGTTCCTACAACTGCCGAAGGGATGTCATAGGCATCCTTATCTTCAAAGGTCAGGGGAAGCACACTGATTCTATCCTTTATCGTCAGGGTAAAGTTAATAATCTTTTCTTCTCCATTTTTCATATTTGCCCAGGGAATTTCAATACTGATTTTGTATTCCCCGGCTGCCAGCTCTCCTTCATCTCCCTCTCCATAGATACGCAGACAATCGCTTATATCGTTATCAAAATCAAAAAACATTTCCATAGTGGAATCCGGGCTGACGTAACTGTAATTCTTCAAATCACCGGTCTCTCTCGTCATTTTTATATTATTCACTGTAATCTTAGCCGGGACCGACCATAGATAGTCCGTATCATTTACATACCCCACTGACACCGGTATTTTCACTCCCGGTTCATCTGAATAAGCCTCTGCACCAGCAATATAGATTCTGGTCAACAAAACCGGATCCTCACCTATTTCAGCCATCCAAATACCATCAGTATTCGTCAGGGCATAATTAACCCCCGAATAAGGCCATAAGGTGAAGGAATTCTTCGTACTGCTTTTTGCCTCAATATATTCATGCTTCAATGTGGGATAGCTGGATGCATCAGCATTATATTCATTGATGCTTACCATAGCTTCTCCTGACACACCCCCTGTGATCATAAGCTTTTGACTTCTTCCCAATACAATGGTTCCCTCTTGAGACGCCGCAAGACTCTTAATCGTGGGATTACTCATATACTCAAAACCCAGTCTCGCCGCTCCTGACAGTTGAATATCCGTATCTGAAAGATCGCTGTCGGCAGAAGGTGCGAATTTCCCTGACTCAACACTGAGAGAAGAAACATCTGACAGGGTTACCCCGGTAACGATATCCTGTCCTCCGGCAAAGATCACCTCTGCATTGTTTTCTCCTCCCGTTGCCCCCTCTACATTCTTTACTGCACTTCCTGTAAGCTTAATTTTCACAGGTTCAGTCACGGCATAATCAGTGGTGGGAACAGGGGGCTGCTGAACACGGCTGGTATCAAAGCTTATCCCTGCACCGGGAGTCTGCAGTGCTCCGCAGGCGTAGATTCCCGCCTTACTGTTTCCATAGGCCAGTCCAATAGTGCTGTTTTTTGCCACATTCACCTCAATTGTGGCAGGGATAGCATCTGTACCATAGGTCCCATCGGCAGAAAGGCTTCCGGCATAAATATTTCCCATTTTCACCGCAGTTGAACTGGTAACAATCACCTTCCCATGGCTGCCGGGTTCCGGAATCGTTGTTGAAAAAATCTTGCCATTCTCAGCATACATGGTTCCGCAGAACAGATGCACTGCATGGGCAGAGGTATGGTAAGAGGTATCCGTCAGGGTAAGAGTATATCCGTTGGCTGCTATCACATTCCGATCCGAATTAGGGAAGCTTAAGGTAACTCCCTCAAAGGTCACATTCGCACCCAGCACTATACCACCGGCACGTAATTCCAGATTTCCTCCTTTAATCGTAACATTCTTGTCAATTACCCAGGGCTCTGATTTACTGTTATCATCATTTACCATAGCATCCCGGTCAAGGACTATAATATCCCCATCACTGGCCGTTTTTACTGCTGCCCGAAGATCACCCTGGGTGGTGGACACCTTAATTTCCTTCGCCATGGCAGGTAAGGCCGGCATAAGGAATAAAATAAGTCCACACATGATCAAAGATATTATCCATTTTTGTCTGCTTTTCATCTGTCTGTTCTCCTGTGAAATTATCCATCTTTTACCAATAAATGCCTTAATATTTTACCACAACAAAAAAGAGGAAGTCTATCATATACTCCCGATTTTTGTTATTTTTATCCATTTTTATGCTATTTTTTGCTTTTTGACTGTTGCTTTATGGGCTGGAAAGTCTGGCATCCTTCCACCACAGCAAAAATACAGATAAGGCCCTCAGCTAGCGGATTTTCTTTCCATAGGTTGAGGGCGGTCTTTTCTTTGGGCAGCTGTGAAGAGGTCAGATAAAGCAAAGGGTGCTGTGAAACAACAGCCAGAGGGGGAAAAGCCGGAGAAGATGCCCCTTGATAATCATCCTTTCGTATGAATTCTTGCTGAGGAATTTAATTCCCGATAGAGTGGTATGTGATACCGATTAAGTGGATTATCGCACGTGCATCTACGAATAGGATGATTCATTTTAGTTTGATTGCAGCCCTGCTCTGCGGTATAATATTGTAAAATCAATAGTAAATTGAATTTTGTAAGAGAGAGACAATAGATGAGAAAAAAAATAACTCCCTTCCAAAAGGAATGGGACAAATTAGTAAAGCATGAAGCAGTATATTTGCAGAAACATAAGGAAAAAACGGACTCCAGGTTAAATCAGCTATTGGGGAAAAAGGTTCCTGCAAATTTGCAGAACACCTTGGACTCTGCCTTTTCCAAAGCTTTTTATCTGATATTTGAAAAAGGAACAAGAATTATCGAGAAGACCTACAAACGAGAGGACTTGGAGAAGACCTATCAGATTAACGAATTCGCAGTTCAGATACGTGGAAACCGTAAATCGTTAAAGGAATTCTCAAAAAGGGCGATGGGTGCCGGAAATGTAAATCTGTTGATATCAGGTGTTTCAGGTGTTGGTTTAGGTGTATTGGGAATTGGTTTGCCCGACATTGTGCTGTTTACAGGACTAATGATAAAGAGTATTTATGAGATTGCCCTGAATTATGGTTTTGATTATCAGGAGGAAAAAGAAAAACGCTTTATCCTTCTGTTAATCCAAGGGGCATTATCTTATGGAAATGAGCTGGAAAGAATCAATATCGAAGTGAATCACTATATTAAAAACGGTTCCTATTATAAGGATGTGGATATTGAAAGTTGCATTAAGGAGACTGCGGGATACCTGTCCAGGGAACTTCTGTATATGAAATTCCTGCAGGGAATTCCCATTGTGGGAGCAGCAGGTGGTGTTCAGGATGCCATTTATATGAGACAGGTTGTGAAGTATGCAGAGATGAAGTACCGCAGAAGGTTTTATGAGACCTTGTTACCTATCGTATAATGCAGGAATACATGCCTGTATAAAAGAAGCATCTCCATACTCTTTTGACTCTGAAGATAATGATTATGAAATAATAAAAAGGCGAGCCACCTCAACCCTGCGTTGAAGTGGCTCTTACCTAACGATAATCTTTTGGAACTCCTGCCTTCATACTTCTATTTCCATCGATAGTCTTTTCCGTCCAGTTTCACCTGAACCAATTGATCACCACCATCATAAACCAGCTTCAGGGAGAAAAAATCCTTCCGCTCTTTTAACAGACTAAAAAAGATCTTATCTCCTTCCCAGATGTTCAGCTCCTGTATCCGGTCGATCTCCACCCATTCCAGCTCTCCCTCATCACAGGGGATGGGTTCACCAATAAAACCATCTGCCGTAAATAAGGACATGTATTCTGTCACTCCATTACCGGATACGAAGGTAACAAGACCACGGTAATGGTAGGAGGTCAGGGTATAACCGGTCTCTTCCCTTACCTCGCGAAGCAGACATTCCTCCGGACATTCATCGGCTTCAAAATGGCCCCCTACCCCGATCCATTTATCCTTGTTGACATCATTTTTCTTCACCGTCCGATGAAGCATCAGATATTTTCCGTCTTTTTCAATGTAGCAAAGGGTACTCAGTCTTGCCATCTCTTTTCCTTTCTGTAAAAATCATATTATCTTGCCTGGGTCAGGATCCAATCCACCCAGGTACTGTAGTATTTTCCAAGAATATGGGCGTGATCCGTAGTTACCCCCGGATCAAGTGCCCCCTCTCCATCATCGAAAAGTGGATTCACATCCAGATAGAATATGCTCTGATTATCGGCCATCTCACTGATAGCCTGGTTGAACCGGCTGATATTCTCATTATTGTAATAGGGGGCACCCTCGGATTTTTCCCTGGTAATATGCAGATTAGCCTGTAAAAAAATGATGGCTTTCGGCTGCATCTGGCGAATCAGCTCCACCATCTCCCAATAACGTCTTACGTTCTGGTCGAAGTCATAGCCCAGCTCATTGATTCCCAGCATAATATACACCTTGCCGAACTGCCTGCTTGTCAGCAGTTCCTCCAGATTCATCTTTGCCCCACTTCTCAAAGGAAAGCTATTTTCCCGGATCTTATAAACACTCATTCCTGAATCGGCAAGTACCTCTGCCTGTCCCAGATTTCCATATTCCATCAGACCCACGGTACGGGAATCCCCGATAAAAAGGGCATCATCAAAATAGGAAAGGTCTGCCTGGAAGGGTTCACTGGCACCTGTTACTCTTTCCTCTTCTGTATTTTCCTCCTCGGATACAGCCATCTCATTTTCTGATATAGATGCCATATTACCTGACACAGAAGTCATGTTTTCTGATACAGAGGCTATATTCTCATTTTCCTGCCCGAAAGCCTCCGGATGATTTTCTAAGAGTTTCTCAGTTCCTGTGTCCTGCCCGGTAAAGTCCTGCTCGGCTATGGGAATTTGGTCGGCAGGGTCCGGATGAATGATCTCCAGCTTCCAGCCGATGATAAACAGCAGAATACTGATTCCCAGCATGATCACATAGGACCATTCCCGTTTCTTTATTTTTTCCATAATTTCCTCTTATCTTGATAATGAATGAATGTAACGATTCAGGACAGGCTCGAAAATCCTTCGGATTTCCTCGCTCCCCCCCAATTCATCCAATAGAAACATTTACAAACAGTCCTTTGTAAGCAAGCTTACTCGGTCTGTTTGCAAATATTTCTGCTGTCCTGAATCGTTACTAAAACTGGTAATATAGGAAGGGATCGTCCAGTCCCTTATACATACTGTACATACATAACCAGAATAATATGACCAGGCTGAAGGTCATGATAAATGAATTTTTCTTCTTTTGGTATAGTTTTTCAAAAGAAGGGATGCAAAACAGAAAGGAGCCCACAAGGGGGAGGGCAAACTTCTGCAGATATTTTAAATAGTCACCGGCAAATACTGCCTCAGAGGTATCTCCCAAAAAAGGAAATAACCGGGTAAAATACAGCCCCAGCTGCCCCAGATCAGTGACCGCAAAGATCAGCCAGAACAGAGGAATAATAAAGATCATATAACCGTGTCCCAGAACAGGACAGCGATTCAGCACCTTTCCCAGTCCTGCCTTCTCCAGAGCGATCAGGGCAAAGCAGACCAGTCCCCAGATCAAAAAATTCCAGCTGGCTCCATGCCACAGCCCCGTCAAAAGCCACACGATCAGCAGGTTGAAATATGTACGCTTCTTATTTCCTCCCAGGGGGATATAGACATACTCCCGAAACCAGCTTCCCAGAGTAATATGCCATCTCCGCCAGAAATCCGTCATGGTCTTTGCCAGGTATGGCTGTCTGAAGTTGTCCGGAAAGGTAAAGCCCATGATCCTTCCCAGGCCCTTGGCCATCAGGGAATAACCATAAAAATCAAAATAGATCTGAAAACTGTAAGCGATGATCCCCAGCCAGGCAAGAGGGGTGGAAATACTTTCAAAGCCGATACTCCTCACCTGTGTCCAGAGTCCTCCTACCCGGTTGGCAAGCAGTACCTTGGATGCCAACCCGATGGTAAACTCCCGCATTCCCTCCTCCACATTTTTCCAGGAGGTGGTTCTGCTGCCAAGCTGTAAGTGCACCTGGGAGTAGGTGACGATAGGCCCCGCGATCAACTGAGGAAACATGCACAGATAGGTACCAAGCTTTAAAAAAGAAGGCTCTGCCTTCACCTCTTTTCGGTACACATCGATCAGATAAGAGCTGATCTGAAAGGTATAGAAACTGATTCCAATAGGCAGAACCAGACTGGTCAATGCAAATTCTGTTTCATTTCCCAGCTTCCTGCCAAGTAAATTCAGATTTTCCAGAATGAAATCCAGATATTTAAAGATGAAGAGACAGCCGAAATTATAGGTCAGCCCGATTCCCAGCCAAAGCTTACGGCTCCCTTCCTTTTCTGCCCGTGCCAACATGCGGGCAGCCGCATAATTAACTGCTATGGACAGAAGCATTAAAAGCAGGTATTCCGGATTATCCTTTACTCCATAGTAATAAAAGATCAGACTGCCGATAAAGATCACTGCATTTTCACAAAAGGCGGGCACAAAAAAATAAAAGAATAAAAAAACAGGCAAGAAATATATAATAAAGGCAAAACCACTAAAAACCATTTTATTTCCCTCGATATTTCGTATTTAAAGATGGCGGTCAGATACTTTTTCAACGCTTCCCTTAATAGATATACCACAACCCCCAAAAGTTTTCTATAGATTTTTACAAACAGGGACCAGCCCTAAAAAAAGAAGCCGTCTACACGGCTTCCGGCGGATACAGCAGCAGCTCCGCAGAAAAAATATGATCATCATGCTTTAACATCAGCTCACCATTGTACTTCTCCACCACGTGAGCCACTGATGACAGACCGATACCATGATTCTTTTTATCTTTTTTGCGCGTCAGCAGCCTTCCGCTGCTCTCCTTCTTTATTTCACCCTCAAAGGGATTTTTTACCGTTATCATAAGACTGCCTTTAAGAATTCCCATGTTCACTTCAATGTAGCGTTTCTCCCTGGGAAGCTCTTTGACCGCCTCCACGGCGTTGTCAATAAGATTCCCGAGAATAATGCTCAGATCAGCCCCGTCATACTCCAATTCCCGTGGTACTTCTATGCTGCAGCGCATAAGGATATCCTGCCTGGCGGCAACGGCACAGCGATAATTGATCAGGGAATCCAGCACCAGATTTCCTGTTTTTGCTACCTCGTTTTTATACAGTTCATTTTTTTCCAGAATCTGGTCTATCTGTTTTTGTGCTTCTTCTACATCTCCGTTTTCCAAAGAAAAGCGGATATTCCAAAGATAATTTTTCAGATCATGGCGCACTCTCTGCGTCTCCTGATAGGCGGCCTCACGTTCCATGGCCTGCTGATTACAAAGGTTCAGCTGCTGTGCATACAGCAGGTTCTGCCTCTCGGTCTCTGCCTGACCCAGAAGATGATTGTAGGTCTCAAATACCAGATAATTGGAGATCAGCATGGCTGCCGTCAATAAAAAAAGCAGTACACTGAGCTCCCCCTCTACAACCCTGCCATAAATGTACAAAAGGGTAAGGGAATAGGCCAGGGGAACGGATAACAGAGGCAGCCAGTGTTTTATGACAATTTCCTGATGATTTCCGCTACTTTTACTTAAAAGAACGAGTTCCATCACAAAATACATCAGCATCTTGCAAACCATATTGGCCATCATAAAACCGTAGTCATTGCCCAGGATTCCCAGGAAGGTAAACACATAGTAAACGATTCCCTCTAAGGCAATATAAAAGCCAAAAAACAGGGCTCCCTTGATCATCGCTGTCCGAAAGCTTACCCCACTCTCTGCCATGCACAGTAAAATAACACTGATTATGGACACAATGCCATTGAGCATCGGATACTCTGCCTTAGTCAACACCACTGCAATCTGAAATCCTGCATAAAAAATCCATACCGGAACTGCTTTTTTTCCCGGCTCATATCCCACAATCCTGAAGCTGTCAACATAGGATTTTATCACTTTCAGGAAAAAGAGAACCAGCATAGCGTCCAGAATACTATATATGATCTCCACCCATGACCTCCATTCCGGCTAAAGCGCAGAACTCATGGCGTATACTTTTCTGCCTTTCTTTACTGATCTGTAAAACCGTATCATCCATCATCCGCACAGAAGTGAAGTTTATACTTTTGATAAAATCAAAATTGACCAGATAAGACTGATGGATTCTCAAAAAACGGCCATGAGTCTCGGACAGCTGTTCCTCTATCTCATTGATCTTTCCGTAAAATTTTTCAGAAGGTTTTTCCCCTTCTACCTTCTTTCCTGCTTCATGAATATATACTACTCTTTTGCTGCTTTCAAAATAGGCAATGCTGTTTAAAGGAATCTTCTTCAGCGCCTTGCTACTCACATAGGAAAAATACTCCGGTTTCTGGCTGATCCTCTGGTATGCTGCCCTGAATACGCTCTGAAATTCTTCCTTTACCACCGGCTTTGACAGAAAACGGAAGGGCTCAGTGTCAAACAGCTGCTTCAGATAGCGTTCATGTCCGGAAACGTATACGATCAATACCTGCAGTCCCAACTGCCGCATCCGTGATGCCGTATCGATCCCTCCCAGCTGCTCCATTTCAATATCCAGATAGATCAGATCATAACAGCTGCCTTTGTCTATACTTTCCAACAGGGCCGAACCATCAAAAAATACGTCACAGCTGATCTGTGCATGCAGTTCTTTTCCCATTTCCATAATCATTTCTTCCATAAGGGTGGTCATAAAAACTTCATCGTCACATATGGCTATCTTTATCATTAATGCATCCTCTTTATGCTAAGATTATTCGACAAAAATTATATCATAAATTTTCACCCATTTCATGGTTATTTTGGCAAGTAGACAAACCCATTTCCGAATTCCCTGATTTTAAATATCTCAGTTTATGATAGCCTGTTCATCCAGTTTTTTCCCCGAAATACCACCAAAGAAATAGCAAACCGGATGCACTCCTCCAGGGACAGGATAAAATAGACACAGGGTATGGACAGCTTCAGCACAAAGGCTGACAAAAGTCCCAGCGGAACACCGAAGCACCAGGTTCCGATCATGTCAATGAACATCACGTATTTTGTTCGTCCGCCGCTTCGGATGATTCCTCCTCCCAGGATCATATTCAGTACCTTAAAAGGTGCTACCAGAGCATAGGCAAAAAGAATCTGCCTGGTCAGCTCTTTTACCTCTTCTTCTACCTGACAAATCTCCACATAAAACGGCCTGACCAGAATCACCACTGCAGAAAGGATCACCGCCCCCACTGCTCCATACAGAATCAGCTTTTTGGCTCCGGTATAGGCCTCTTCATAATCCTCATTTCCCAGCTTCTTTCCCATAATCACCCCTGCTGCCTGGGAAAGACCGCAAAGGGCACCGATCAGCAGACCCTGTATGGGATTGGTCAGGGTCATGGCCGCACTGGCATCCGTACCTATATTGCCATAAATCGCTGCATACACATTTTCTCCCAGGCTCCAGATCACCTCGCATACGAGGATTGGCAGCAGCATGGAAAGATATTGCTTCCAGTCAAGCTTTTCTTGAACCTCAGATTTCCCCTCCGACTTTGTCAAAACAGTGCCCCCACGTGACAGCATCAATACCATTAACAGGCAGTTGGCGCACTGGGAAATGACGGTGGCAATGGCAGCCCCCTGTGCCCCCATGGGAGCAAAACCAAACTTTCCAAAGATAAGGATATAGTTTAGTCCGGTATTCAGCACTGCGGAGACAAGACTTGCATACAGCGGCAGCCGCGGCCTGTCCGTGCAGCGAAACAGGGTAGAAAGCAGGGTTGCTCCGGCTAAGGAGATAAAGGTTCCTGTAATCAGTGTCAGATATTCTGATGCCGCCCGGCAGGTTGCCGGATCCTTCGTATAAAGCCCCATGATCTGCCCCGAAAACATGATACTAAGGACAGTGAACATACAGGCAATTCCCCACCGATCCATAAGTTCGTATAGAAACTTCTCCTGACCTCATATCTGTTTTTCTGCCCCAGATATTGGGAGATCATAATTCCTGCCACAGCACCGATGGCAGAAACGACTACGGAGTAGATAGAAGCAAACTTCCCCGCCAGCCCCACGCCTGCAACACTGACACTCCCCAATTGTCCGATCATGATCTGATCCACAATACTGAAGGATGATTGGAGCATGGACTGTAAAGTTACAGGTATAGCAAGATCACAAACCATTTTGAAAAAGCTGTTCTTTTGTTTCATAAGAAGCCCTCCCCAGGGTAACGGTTTCTGAACCGTTGCACTAACTTTTATACTATCCAAAAATAAGGTAAACGTCAAAGGCCAATGTGCTGTTATATTAATGATCAACGTGCCAGTGCACCAGGCCCTTCCAATAATCTCCTATTGCTTAAATGTTACAAAATTGTTACAATTCATTTGTACTTAGCTAAGACAATTAAAAATAAGGAGGACGAAACTATGTGTTTTATTTTCAATAGCTGTTCCAAGTTATTTACTTTTTGTAATTTTTTTAACTTCGGTTGCTAATTTACCTGCCCCGGCTGTATGCCGGGGCTTTTTTTCTGTATAAAATCCTCCTGTCCTTCTTACACTATTTCTGAAAGGATGGTGCATAATGAAAAAAAGAACAAACCTTACTTTGGCAGATCAGCCTTCTTCTGCATATGATGACGGCAATATTCCTGCTATCGATCTTCCCCATAGTGATGATTCCGTGAAACCGGCAGAGCCCTTGCCGGAATCAACCAGGCCACGCAAAGACGGTCCCGGTGGCGAGGTGGGAAAATAGTATCCGGCCGTACCTTAATGCTGTACTGTGTTGCCTGCTTTTGCACCAGTGCAGCATTTTTTAGTAAATCCCATCATTACTCACCTGCACTTTTCATCACAGCTACTTCCGGCAGACCGGCAACAGAAGTCAGTACTGAAAGTACACCGGAAAGCAGGGAAGCAGAGCCTACCATAAGCCAGTTTACTTCGTCCATCATGACGGCTGTTCCGATTGTTGCGATTGCGGTCTGTGCAACCGTCCTTATTGCACGTACACCTGCCGCCCTTAACCATATAACCTGTTTTTCATTTAACTTCATTTCCCTTTACCTTTCTTTTTTCATTGATAAAGATTTACGATGTCTTTCTTTGATTTATTCACAACAAAAAAAGCAGCTGTGAAAACAACTGCTGATCCTGCTACAGATATGATTAAAATTTGCTATCATGGTCATGCTCAAAAATGTACCCCAAACTACATATCCATTCCCCAGAAAAATATCTGTTGTTTGCAGATACTTTTTTATAGCTTAAGTCGGTAATCCCAGAAAGATTACCGACTTTTTCTATTTTTTATCAACAGGAGGTAAACCATTGAAAAACAAAGAACAGCTATTACAAATCTGGAAGTCTTCTACCACCGAAAAGAGGTTTCTCATTCACTATTCCCAGATCATTTTAGATCTGACAGCATTTGCTTATATCCTTATTATTCTTGACAGTATCGTGGAATGGATTGTCGAACAGGTTATGAATGGACTTGATCTAATAACCACATCAGTACTGTGGGTATTGGCTGCTTTTATAGCACTCCTAGTGCTTCCTGCATTATTTATTCTGATTGTTCCCTTCCCTGATTTTTGGAACGGATAAGCTGAATTCTGCAGGCAGTTTCTATGAATACCTATATTAAATTCAATAATGCCTGCATCTGCTCATAAGCATCTCGCTTGGCCATTTCTATACTTTCTTCATCTTCTAGATCCAGGAAATCTGCCACATCTTTTGGACCCGCATGATCTGCCGAAGCAAATTTACCTGCCAATTTCGCTTTCGCCTCTATTACAATATTCTTACCCCTTACAGGCTCAAACTCCTTTGCCAGTTCTCTCACTCCACCAATATAATGTTTGATAATGAAATACATGTCATAAGCATCCTTTGCTTTTCCTCTGCCCATTGCTGCAGCTTTCATAATTATGTAGGGTACCACAGCCACAACACTGATATTGGCAACATCTATCGCTCCATCCGATCGTTCTGCTTTCACACTGATTTTCTGTGCTGGAAATTCAAATGCAAAATTACCACCTGCAGCCTTTAATGCCTTAATTCCCTGCACATGCTGGCTTCTTCTCTTAGGTTGGGTACCACCATACATTCCTGCAAGAATGTCCACATCTATACTTCCGACATGACCTTCTTCTGGAAACATTAAATCCGGAACCCAGCCTCCTACCACGCGAATTTCATCTTCATATTCCTGAAAAATATTGACCAGTTCTACCAGAACCCTATGTGCTGCCCGCTTTTGACCTTCTGAATAGCTTGCACTGCTTTTCAAATCTCCATCTGTCATCTGAGAATCTCCTTTCTTAAAACCGCTTCTGCCATTTCTTCTCCTCTCCCCTTTATCTGCATACTATCCAGATAGATTTGCAGAGGTGATACTACTACGGACTCGCCAATCACCCTATAATTCTTGATATAGGAGTCATTCTCTAATGAAAAAATAACCACATTTGATCCACTACTTACTTCTTTCATACCCAGATAACTGATTGCTTCCCGAATATTCTCCGGTGCTATATAGACATATATTTTATTGTAACGCACCACTGATGCATAGCGTACTCCGCCTGACAATCCAGTAAGATACGAATCAATTCCCATATCTTTCTTCAATCTCTTTAACCACTCTTCAATAACAGATACATTATCTAAACTGTAGCAAGCATAGGTTGCTACCTCCTTTTTACCATAATCCTTACTCCATTCTAACAAAAGAGATTCCGGATCAATAATCTTATAACCATCCGGCACTTTTTCCACCCACGCATTTTCTACCAGAACCTTCATCAGTTTGGATACCTGTCCAATACTACACTCCACCTTTTCTGCCAAATGCTTCAGTTTCCATATCTTCCTTACATCCTCAAACAATTCACGCAAAATGCAGGAAGACACTACGGAAGTTCTTTCAAATATGGACACTGATCTATGCTCTTTGGGTTGCTGATTCTTATTTCCTTTTTCAGACAAAAATATAGAATGACCTGCAAACCAACAGTTCCCGGCATAGTCAAAATAACCCATTCCGTTATCTTCACATATTTGTGCAGTACGTTCCATATTCTGTTTTTTGTGTTGCTGTTGCGAAGTGGTCTGCTCCGGCTGTTGCTTCTTTTGGTCTCGGTAGTGGTTGAGCTTTCCTGTGACAGAGTGCTTCGGTTCTGGCTTCTTCTCAACCTCTGCCTGTTCCGGCGTGAGGACTTTGCCGACCCAGTAGCGAATATCTTTCATTGGCTATAATTCCTCTTTGACGGTAGCAAGCTGTCCGGCAAGCTCGGTATGGGATGCTTGCAGATTGTCATATTCCGTTTGCAGAGCATCCAGATTCACATTCAAATCTACACCTTGCTTTTTCAGATAACGGAACGCTTTGTTGTAGGTTTCCAGTTCGTCCTTGTGACTTTCTGCGTAAGCCGCCTGTCTGACTTTCCAACCG